>JAPUEM010000161.1:9334-38375 GCA_027492575.1 Propionicimonas sp. | reverse complement strand
TTGTCGTGGATGTCGGCGTTGGCCGACACCAGTGATGTGAAGGCGTTCGAGCATCTGCTGGGGTTGGTGACGAAGGCGC
This sequence comes from Propionicimonas sp., assembly GCA_027492575.1. Lineage (GTDB taxonomy): Bacteria > Actinomycetota > Actinomycetes > Propionibacteriales > Propionibacteriaceae > Propionicimonas. The sequence goes on along the minus strand of JAPUEM010000161.1, from coordinate 38,296 downwards.
TGGTCGATCTCGGCGACACCGACCCGGTCGAGGTCGTGCGGTCGAAGGCGTTGGGTCGGATGGCTGACCCCGAAGGTGTGCTGGCGTTGCTCGACGGTGTTGACGACAACACGGTGGATGCGCGGCAGGGCGAGAGGCGGAGCCGGCGTCGGCATGCTCCGGTGGCGCAGGTCTTCGTGCATGTGAGCTCGGACGTCCTCGAAGAGGGCGGTGCCGCGCGGGTCGAGCGGCTGGGTCCGGTGTTGGTGGACGGGTTGAGTCAGGTGGTGGGTCATCACCGGATCAAACTCACCCCAGTCCTCACCGTGAACGGCACCCCGGAGCCGGTGGTGGACGCCTACGAGGTGCCGCAGTCGATACGCGAAGCCGTCTTCGTCCGGGACCGCTACGAGGTCTTCCCGTTCTCGTCGCGGGAAGCGCGCGCACGGACCTGGATCACACCATCCCGTATGTCGACGGTGTGGCTGGTCAGACGCGTCCGTCGAACCTTGGTCCGCTGTCCCGCCGGCCGCATCGGGGTAGGACGCATGGCGGGTGGCGGATCGCCCAGCCTCGTCCGGGGGTGTTCTGGTGGGAATCACCCCGCGGTCAGGTCTATCGGGTCGGGCCGGACGGCACCCGGAACCTCACCCCGGACGGCACCGACCAGACCACCATCGAACGGCTCCGCCTGTGGGAACTCGACCGACGCATCGGCGGACAGAAGGACTGACCGCTCTTGGACCCGGCGCTGTCGGGCATTGCGGCGCGCTCGACCCCTGGGCTCAGGGAAATGTCCGTGATTCGTAGTCGAGGCCAACCGGCCTCATCGGCGGGCGGCTACGGTGTGCCATGCGGATTTACCTCAGCGCATACCGTCTCGGGATGAGGTCGGCGGTGCTGCGTCGCCCTGGCGGGCGGGCGCTGATCGTCATGAACGCGCTGGACGAGTACGAGCAACGGTTGGCGAGTTGGGACCGCGAGGTCGACGACCTGGCTCAGCTCGGCTACCGGAGTGAGGAACTCGATCTACGCGAGCACTGGGGAACCGCCTCCGGAGCGCTCAGGTCAAGACTGCTTTCCGCCGATCTGATTTGGGTCGTCGGCGGGAACGCATTCGTGCTGGCACGCGCCGCCACGGAGGCGGGACTTGCGGCCGGGCTCGCGGCCTGCCCGCAACTCACCTACGCGGGCTACTCCGCCGGCGCCTGCCTCACCTCGGTCGATCTTCGCGGCATCGAACTCATGGACGACGCGTCGACGCTGCCCCACGGCTACCGCAGCGAGATGAACCCGGCCACCTTGAACCTGACCGGCACGCGGGTCGTCCCGCACGCCGGTTCCGAGGCCGCCTCGGCTGCGGCAGCTGAGCTGCGCGAGCGCGGCCTCGGTTTCGTCGAGCTTCCCGGTGGTGAGGACTGGCTGATCGACTAGTGCGCCGGGCGGTGACCTGGTCAGCTCGCGACGTAGTCGGCGAGGTGCTGGCCGGTGAGGGTTGAGCGGGCGGCGACGAGGTCGGCCGGGGTGCCCTCGAAGACCACCTGGCCGCCGTCGTGGCCGGCGCCGGGGCCGAGGTCGATGATCCAGTCGGCGTGGGCCATCACGGCCTGGTGGTGTTCGATCACGATCACGGACGTGCCCGCGTCCACCAGGCGGTCGAGCAGGGCCAGCAGTTGCTCGACATCGGCCAGGTGCAGGCCGGTGGTGGGCTCGTCCAGGACGTAGACGCCGCCCTTCTCGGCCATTCGGGTGGCCAGCTTCAGGCGCTGCCGTTCGCCGCCGGACAAGGTGGTGAGCGGCTGGCCCAGGCTGATGTAGCCCAGCCCGACGTCGAAGAGCCGGGTGAGGATGGCGTGGGCGGCGGGCGTCCGGGCCTCACCGGCGGCGAAGAACTCCACGGCCTCGCTCACCGGCATCGCGAGCACTTCGGCGATGTTCCGGCCGCCGAGGGTGTACTCCAGCACCTGGGCCTGGAACCGCTTGCCGCCGCACTCCTCGCAGGTGGTCGCCACGCCCGCGAGCATGACCAGATCGGTGTAGATCACGCCGTTGCCGTTGCAGGTGGGGCAGGCGCCCTCGGAGTTCGCGCTGAACAGCGCCGGCTTCACCCCGTTCGCCTTGGCGAAGGCCTTGCGGATCGGCTCCAGCAGGCCGGTGTAGGTGGCCGGGTTGCTGCGCCGGGAGCCACGGATCGCGCCCTGGTCGATCACCACCACGCCCTCGCGGCGCTCCACCGAACCGTGGATCAGCGAACTCTTCCCCGAGCCGGCCACCCCGGTCAGCGCCACCAGCACGCCGAGCGGGATATCGACGTCCACGTTCCGCAGGTTGTGGCTGGTCGCCCCGCGCACCTCCAGCTTCCCGGACGCCGGACGCACCACAGGCTTCAGCCGGGCGCGGTCGTCCAGGTGGCGGCCGGTGAGCGTGCTGCTGCGGCGCAACTCGTCCGGCGTCCCCTCGAAGACCACCTCGCCGCCGGCCGAGCCGGCGCCCGGGCCCAGATCGACCACGTGGTCGGCGATCGCGATCACTTCGGGCTTGTGCTCGACGACCAGGACGGTGTTGCCCTTGTCGCGCAGCTGCTGCAGCAGTGTGTTCATCCGCGCGATGTCGTGCGGGTGCAGGCCGATGCTGGGCTCGTCGAAGACGTAGGTCACGTCGGTCAGCGAGGAGCCGAGGTGGCTGACCAGCTTCGTCCGCTGCGCCTCGCCGCCCGAGAGCGTGCCGGAGGGCCGATCCAGCGAGAGATAGCCCAGCCCGACCTGCACGAACGACTCCATCAGCTGGCGCAGCTTGGCCAGCAGGGGAGCGACGGACGGCTCGTCCAGCGTGCGGATCCACTCCGCGAGGTCGCTGATCTGCATCGCGCAGGCGTCGGCGATGCTGATCCCCTTGATCTTGGACGACCGCGCGCCCTCGTTCAGCCGCGTCCCGTCGCAGTCGGGGCAGGTGGCGAAGGTGACCGCCCGCTCGACGAAGGCCCGAATGTGCGGCTGCATCGCGTCCACGTCCTTGGTGAGGAAGGACTTCTGGATCCGGGGGATCAGGCCCTCGAAAGTGACGTTGATGCCCTCGATCTTGATCCGGGTCGGCTCCTTGTAGAGCAGCGCGTTCAGCTCCTTCTCGGTGAACTGGGCGATCGGCTTGTCGGGGTCGAAGAAGCCGCAGCCGGTGAAGATCCGGCCGTACCAGCCGTCCATCGAGTAGTTGGGGATGCGCAGCGCCCCCTCGCGGATGGTCTTGGTCTCGTCGTAGAGCGCGCTGCGGTCGAAGTCGGTCACCGAACCGGTGCCCTCGCAGCGGGGGCACATCCCACCGGTGATGCTGAAGCTGCGCACCTCGGCGACCTGGCCGTGCGCCTTCTCCGTCTTCAGCGCGCCCTGACCGGTGGCCGAGGCGACGTTGAACGAGAACGCCTGCGAACTGCCGAGATGGGGCTGCCCGAGCCGGCTGAACAGGATCCGCAGCAGCGCGTTGGCGTCGGTCGCCGTCCCCAGCGTCGAGCGGATGTTGGCGCCCATCCGTTCCTGATCCACGATGATCGCGGTGGTGAGCCCGTCCAGCATGTCCACGTCCGGACGGGCCAGGCTGGGCATGAACCCCTGCACGAAGGCGCTGTAGGTCTCGTTGATCAGCCGCTGCGACTCCGCGGCGATGGTGTCGAAGACCAGCGAGCTCTTGCCCGAGCCGGAGACCCCGGTGAAGACGCTGAGCCGGCGTTTGGGCAGGTCGAGGCTGACATCCTTGAGGTTGTTCTCCCGCGCACCCTGCACCCGGATCCGGTCGTGGCTGTCCGCCGGGTGCGGTCGTCCCTGGTTCATCCGTTCTCCTTCTTCCCGTGTCGCCGCAGTGATCCTGCCATGCCGCGCCGACAGTGCCCAGCCCCTGCGTGTGCGGGGGTGGGCGGGTTCGCGTAAGCTGACTCAGGTTGTCCGAAATCCCAATCAGGAGTCCTCTCTTGCCCAGCACTGTGGAGAAGCTCGGCCCGTCGCGGGCGAAGCTCACCGTCGAAATCCCGTGGACCGATCTCAAGCCGCACCTCGACAAGGCCTACCGCGAGATCGCCACCCAGGTCACCATTCCCGGCTTCCGCAAGGGCAAGGTGCCGCCGATGGTCATCGACCAGCGGTTCGGACGGGGCGCGGTGCTGCAGGAGGCGATCAACGCCGCACTGCCGGGCGCCTACGAGGCCGCCGTCAACGAGGCCGGGATCATCCCGCTGGGTGACCCGGACGTGGACGTCACCAAGCTCGAGGACGGCGAGACCATCGAGTTCACCGCCGAGCTGGACATCCGTCCCGACTTCGAGGTGCCGGACGCCAAGGGCGTCACTGTGACCGTCGACCCGGTGGGCGACACCGACGCCGAGGTCGAGAGCCGCATCGAGATGCTGCGCTCCCGGTTCGCCACCACCAGCGAGGTGGAACGGGCCGCCGCCGACGGCGATGTCGTCACCCTCAACCTGGTCGGCAGCCGCGACGGCGAGCCGTTGCCGGACGCCACCGCTGACGGCGTCACCTACCGGATCGGCTCCGGCGGCATGATCGACGGCCTGGACGAGGCCGTCACCGGCCTTTCCGCCGGCGAATCCGCCACCTTCGCCTCCACCCTGGTCGGCGGCGAGCTGGAGGGCGAGCCGGCCGACATCACCGTCACCGTCACCAAGGTGAGCGAGCAGGAACTGCCCGCGGTGGACGACGAGTTCGCGCAGCTTGTCTCCGAGTTCGACACCGTCGAGGAGATGAAGGCCGATCTCGCCTCCTCCGTGGCCGAGATGGCCCGCCTGGAGCAGGCCGCCAAGGGCCGCGACAAGGTGCTCGAAGCCCTGGTCGACCAGGTCGACCTCGAACTGCCGGAGCGGCTGCTGACCGCCGAGGTCGAGGCCCGCAAGGAGCAGATCGGCGAGCAGCTCAAGCGCGCCGGCCTCACCCTGGAGCGCTACCTGGAGCAGGCCGACGAGGAGGCCAAGACCCCCGAGGATTTCTGGGCCGAGCTGGAATCCTCCACCGAGCGTGGCCTGAAGGCCCAGCTGCTGCTGGACAAGGTCGCCGACGACGCCGAGGTGGGCATCGACCAGGCCGATCTCTCCGAGTTGCTCGTCCGCAAGGCCGCCCAGGCCGGCACCTCGCCGGAGCAGGAGGCCCAGCACATGATGGAGCACAACCACACCGGCGCCTGGATGCAGGAGATCCGCCGCAACAAGGCGCTGGCCACGATCGTCGCCGCCGCGACCGTCACCGACACCGACGGCAACCCGGTGGACGTCACCGGCGCCCCGCCCGCGGTGGAGGAAGCTGCCGAGTAGGCACCGATTGAACCTCACACAGGGCTGCCTTCGGGCGGCCCTGTGGTGGTTTCCGGAGGACGACTGCGCCGGGTGCCACGTGTGCTCGGAGATCCCGGGTCGTAGCCCGGGATGACTGGGTTGGGCCAACGCGCGGCTTTCAGTCGCGCAGGAAGGGTAACCACCGTCACCCCGGGCTTGACCCGGGGTCTCTCACCGAGGTGCTGCGCCGTCAGCGAACAGGCGACGGAACTCCTCAGTTTTGTCGGAGCCACCGGGTAGGTTCGCTCCCGTGACCAGAACTCCTAACCTTCCGTCGATGGCCGCGGGCGGCAGCCCGGCCGGCATGACCGACTCGGTCTACCAATCGCTGCTGGCCAATCGGATCATCTTCCTCGGCTCCGAGGTGCGCGACGAGAACGCCAACGCGATCTGCGCCCAGATGCTGCTGCTGAACGCCGAGGACGCCCACAAGGACATCTACCTCTACATCAACTCGCCCGGCGGCTCGGTCGATTCCGGCATGGCGATCTTCGACACCATGCAGTGGATCTCCAACGACGTCGCCACTGTCGCGATGGGCCTGGCTGCCTCGATGGGGCAGTTCCTGCTCAGCGCCGGCACCAAGGGCAAGCGATTCGCGCTGCCGCACAGCCGGATCATGATGCACCAGCCCTCCGGCGGCCTGGGCGGCACCGCCTCCGACATCCGGATCCAGGCCGAACAGTCGCTGCACATCAAGAAGACGATGTCCTCGCTGATCGCCGAGCACACCGGCCAGACCGTCGAGCAGATCGAGGCCGATTCCGACCGCGACCGCTGGTTCACCGCCGAGCAGGCGCTGGAGTACGGCTTCATCGACCACGTCTTCGAACGCGCGGCGCAGATTCCGTCCGGCGCCCCGAACCAGTGACAGCGTCTATTTCAAAGAAAGGGCAGCCATGACCATGAACATGCTTCCCGGTGGCATGGCTCCGGCCGGCCCCTCGATGGACTACTACATCCCGCAGTGGGAGGAGCGGACCTCCTACGGTGTCCGCCGCGTCGATCCGTACACCAAGCTCTTCGAGGATCGGATCATCTTCCTCGGCACCCCGATCAGCGACGACATCGCCAACGCGGTGATGGCGCAGCTGCTGTGCCTGCAGTCGATGGATCCGGAGCGTCCGATCAGCATCTACATCAACTCCCCCGGCGGCTCCTTCACGGCCCTCACCGCGATCTACGACACGATGCGCTACATCAAGCCCGACGTGCAGACGGTGTGCCTGGGCCAGGCTGCCTCCGCGGCCGCCGTGCTGCTCGCCGCCGGCACCAAGGGCAAGCGGCTGGCGCTGCCGAACAGCCGCATCCTGATCCACCAGCCGGCCACCGAGGGCGGCTACGGCCAGTCCTCCGACCTGGAGATCCAGGCCCGCGAGATCCTGCGGATCCGCTCGCTCATGGAGGAGATGCTGGCCGGCGACACCGGCCAGACGGTGGAGAAGGTCAGCAAGGACATCGAGCGCGACAAGTACCTGACCGCCGCCGAGGCGGTCGAGTACGGCATCGTGGACGACATCCTCACCTCACTGAAGGATGTTCCGCGCTGAATCGCCGAGTGGCGGGTCCGTAGGGATCCGCCACTGCCGCGACTAGGGTGGACGACGAACGAAGGGGTTGGGCGACGTGGCACGAATCGGGGAGACCTCGGACCTGCTGAAATGCTCGTTCTGCGGGAAGAGCCAGAAGCAGGTCAAGAAGCTGATCGCGGGTCCGGGGGTGTACATCTGCGACGAGTGCATCGACCTGTGCAACGAGATCATCGAGGAGGAGTTCTCCGAGGCTCCCGATGCCGGCGTCCTGGACGATCTGCCCAAGCCGCGTGAGATCTGCTCCTTCCTCGACTCCTACGTGATCGGCCAGGAGACCGCGAAGAAGGCCCTCGCGGTCGCCGTCTACAACCACTACAAGCGGGTTCAGGCCCAGGCGGCCACCCCGGCCCGCCGGGCGGCCGACGACGAACTGGTCGAACTCGGCAAGTCGAACATCCTGCTGATCGGCCCCACTGGCTGCGGCAAGACCTACCTGGCGCAGACCCTGGCGCGGATGCTGAACGTCCCGTTCGCGATGGCCGACGCCACCGCGCTCACCGAGGCCGGCTACGTCGGCGAGGATGTGGAGAACATCCTGCTGAAGCTGATCCAGGCCGCCGACTACGACGTCAAGAAGGCCGAGACCGGCATCATCTACATCGACGAGATCGACAAGGTCGCCCGCAAGAGCGAGAACCCGTCGATCACTCGCGACGTCTCCGGCGAGGGCGTGCAGCAGGCGCTGCTGAAGATCCTCGAGGGCACGACCGCGTCCGTCCCGCCCCAGGGTGGACGCAAGCATCCGCACCAGGAGTTCATCCAGATCGACACCACGAACATCCTGTTCGTCGTCGGCGGCGCCTTCGCCGGCCTGGAGGAGATCATCAACGCGCGGGTCGGCAAGCGTCCGCTGGGGTTCAACAACGATGCCGCGGTGCGGCGTCCGGAGTCGAACAACCCGTTCGCAGAGGTCCGTCCCGAAGATCTGCACAGGTTCGGGCTGATCCCGGAGTTCATCGGCCGGCTGCCGATGATCTCCACCGTCGAGGCGCTGGACGAGCGTGCCCTGGTGCGCATCCTGATCGAGCCCCGGAACGCGCTGATCAAGCAGTTCCAACGCCTCTTCGAGCTGGACGAGGTGGAACTGGAGTTCACCGACGAGGCGATCGCCGCGATCGCGGCGGTGGCGCTGCGTCGCGGGATCGGCGCCCGCGGGCTGCGCTCCATCCTGGAGGAGATCCTGCTGAACGTGATGTACCAGGTGCCCAGCGACGAGCAGATCGCTCAGGTGCTGGTGGACGCCGACGTCGTCACCGAGGGCGCCAGCCCGACCCTGATCACCCACGCCGACCTGAGCCGGAACCGCAAGTCCGCCTGAGCCTGGATCAGGGCTAAGCCGCGCCGGTCAGCCGTGGAGGCGGGGGCCGGGCGCGTCGGGGAGCAGGCCGTTGGCGCGAGCCACTCCCACCGCCACCAGGCGGTCGTGCACCCCGAGCTTGCGGTAGATATTGCCCAGGTGCTTGTGCACCGTCCGCGGTGACAGGTTCAGCCGGGAGGCGATCGAGGTCGCCAGCAGCCCCCGGGCCAGCAGTTCCAGCACCTGACGCTCGCGCTCGGTGATGTTGAAGTCGGCGTTGGTGGCGCGGTGCTGCGCGTAGGCGTGCGCGGCCCGCGGCCACAGCACGGTCAGCGGACGGCAGGCGCGGTGCAGCAGGCGCTGGCTGTCCTCGTCGTAGGGGATGGGCCGGGAGAGCGCGATGATCCGGCCGAAGCCTTCGACGGGTTCGTCGTCCACCAGCGGCTGGATCAGGACGTACACCACGTGGCCCAGCCCGGGCACCTCGTCGAGGCGGAAGTGCCGCTCGATGCCGATCGGGCCCACCGACATGACGTGCGCCAGCAGCGGGGCGGCGACCTGCGGGGAGGGCACCTGGGCGATCGGCTCGAGGTCGTCCTCGTCGTAGTAGACGCTGACCGCGGCGTCGGCGCCCACCGCCTGCACCAAGTGCTCCAGAACGGTCTCGTCGGCGGAGTGGCCCTTGTTCAACGCATCGATCGTGTCGGCCAGCATGTCGAGCACCATCGATGCGGGATCCGCGGTCACGACGCCCTCCCTCCGCAGCAAAAGTTACGACCCCAATACTGACTGAGGAAGATTACCCCTGCCAAGCCGGAGCGGGCCGCCGTCCCGCGCTGGTGGGCGCGTCGGGGTGGATTTGTCCAGAGACTGACCGGGTATTGCCCGACTTTCACCGCAAGGGTGGACTGGACCGGTATGTTGAGCGGTGTTCTGCTGGACCCCTACAAAGGAGTACCCCTATGCCAAGCCGTTCAGTCGTCGTCGCTTCCTCGGTCGGCCTGCACGCTCGTCCCGCCTCGCTCTTCGTTCAGGCCGCGGTGGCCACGGGCCTGCCGGTCACGATCGCCAAGGAGGGCGGCAACCCGGTCGACGCCAAGAGCATCCTGATGGTCATGGCGCTGGGCGCCAAGCACGGTGAGACCGTGACCCTGACCGCCGAGGGCGACGGTGCCGACGCCGCGCTCGACAGCCTCGTCGCGCTGCTCTCCCGGGATCTGGACGCGGAGTAGTCGATGCCGGGCACCGAACGTACCTTCCACGGCATCGGTGTCAGCGCCGGCACGGCCGTCGGCCCGTTGGTGGTGGTCACCCCGCCACCGACGGCGCCCTCGGACGAGCCGCCGGCAGCTGACCCCGCCGCCGCCGTAGCGCACGTCAAGGACGTGCTGGAGGCCGTCGCCAGCGGCCTTCAGGCCAAGGCCGCGACCGCCAACGACCACGCCAAGCCGATCCTGGAGGCCGGCGCCCTGATGGCCCGCGACCCGGGGCTGGCGATGGGCATCGAGAACCAGATCAACGGCGGCAAGGGGCCGGCGAACGCCGTCACCGCGGCCGTCGAGGAGATCGCTTCGATGTTCCTCTCGCTCGGCGGCTACATGGCCGAGCGGGTCACCGACCTGTACGACGTCCGCGACCGGGCGATCGCCCGCCTGCTCGGCCAGGCCGAGCCGGGCGTCCCGACGCTCACCACGCCGAGCATCCTGGCCGCCCACGACCTCGCGCCGGCCGAGACCGCCACGCTGACCACCGAGACCTGTCTGGGCATCGTGACCTCCGGCGGCGGGGCGACCAGCCACACCGCGATCCTGGCCGCCCAGCTGGGCATCCCGGCCGTGGTGCAGGCCATCGGCATCCTCAATGTCCCCTCCGGCACCATCGTCGCCATCGACGGCGGCGTAGGCGAGGTGACGGTGGATCCGACCCCCGAAGAGCAGGAGCTGCTCGCCGAACGCAAGCGCCGCCGCGAGGCAGCGCTCGCCCAGGGCAGCGGCAAGGGCCAGACCAAGGACGGCTTCCCGGTCCAGCTGCTGGCCAACATCGGCACCGTCGACGACGCCCGCAAGGCAGCCGGCACGGCGGCCGAAGGGGTGGGCCTGTTCCGCACCGAGTTCCTCTACCTTGACGCCGACGTCATGCCGACCGTCGAGGAGCAGACCAAGATCTACACCGAGGTCTTCGAGGCCTTCGGTGACCGCAAGGTCGTCGTCCGCACCCTGGACGCCGGCGCCGACAAGCCGCTCAAGTTCGCCGATCTCGGCGAGGAGGAGAACCCGGCGCTGGGTCGTCGCGGGCTGCGGCTGGGCATGATCCGCACCGACGTCATGGACGCCCAGCTGGAGGCCCTCGCGGCCGCCCAGAAGGCGACCGGCGCGCAGGTCTGGGTGATGGCCCCGATGGTGGCCACCGAGGCCGAGGCGATCTGGTTCGCCGACCGCGTCCGCGCGCTCGGCCTGCCCAAGGTGGGCGTGATGATCGAGGTTCCGGCAGCGGCCATCCGCTCCAAGGGCATCCTCTACCACGTCGACTTCGCCTCGCTCGGTACCAACGACCTGTCGCAGTACACGATGGCTGCCGACCGGATGCAGGGCGAACTGGCGACCCTGCTCGATCCGTTCGAGCCGGCGCTGCTGGATGTCGTCGCGCTGGCCTGCGCCGGCGGTCAGGCGATGGGCAAGCCCGTGGGCGTCTGCGGTGAGGCCGGTGGCGATCCCGCGGTCGCGCTGGTGCTGGCCGGCCTGGGCGTCTCCAGCCTGTCGATGGCACCCGGCAAGATCCCGGCCGTGCGCACCGCCCTGGCGCTGCACACCCGGGAGCAGTGCCAGCAGATGGCCGCTGCGGCGCGGGCATCGACCTCGCCGGCAGCGGCACGGGCGGCCGTCCTGAAGATGGCCGATCCGATCCTGCTCGACCTGGTGTAGCAACCAACCAAGCGGCGCGCTCCACCCTCGGGTGGGGCGCGCTACTTGTTTGCGCCGGCGAGGCTGCCCTCGATCTTGCCGTCGGGGTCGCCGGCCAGGCAGGTCACCTGGCGGTCACCGGCGTCGGTCCAGGTCTGCTTGGTGGGCTGCAGGATGGTCAGGTGGTACGTCGACTTGCCGACCGACAGGCCGACGAAGGCCTTGAACTGGTCGTTGCAGAACGCCTCGGACTGATCCTGCACCTTGCCGGCGCCGGGGAAGTCCTCGCCGGTCAGATCGGTCGCGGCGAAGACCTCCCAGGCATGCGGCTGGGCGCACGGAATCAGTGTCAGCTCGTCGACGGTGCCGGAGGTGAGCGGTCCGGTGCAGTCGCCGATCCGCAGCGAGAAGGCATCGATCGGGCCGGACGCGGGCTCCTGCGGGCTGGTCGACGGCTCACCTGCGCAGCCGGTCAGGCCGAGCAGCGCAGCGATCAGGACGGCGCCCAGGCGCCCGAGCCGGATCATTCGGCCGCGGCGAGCTCGACATCCACCGCCAGCGGCTCGGGCGAGGCCGTCCAGTGCAGGTCGCCGGTGATCTTGCCCACCGCGCGCAGGTCGGATTCGACCTGACGCAGGCCCGCCAGCACCGATTCCGGGGCGTGGAAGTCGGCGCGGGTCACCTCGGTCTTCATCGAGGCCTTGGCCTGCGACTTCGCGCCGCGGATGCCGACCAGGGCGGCGGCGATCGCCGTCAGCAGGGCCGGGTCGCCCGCCTGGGGCAGTTCGTCCACCACCGGCCAGCTGCTGTGGTGGATCGAGCCCTCGCGCCACCACGACCAGACCTCTTCGGTGACGAAGGGGAGGAAGGGTGCGAAGAGCCGCAGCAGGACGTCCAGCGCCAGCCGCAGCGCCGCCTGCGCCGAGGCGGCGGCAGCCTCACCGGCCGCGCCGTAGGCCCGCTCCTTGACCAGTTCCAGGTAGTCGTCGCAGAACTGCCAGAAGAAGCGCTCGGTGACCTCCAGGGCGACGGTGTAGTCGAAGGCGTCGAAGGCGGCGGTCGCGTCGGCCACCACCTGACGCAGCGCGGCGAGCATGGCGAGATCGGCGGGATGGGTGACCGACCCTTCGACAGGCTCAGGGAGCGTGCCCCCGCCGCCGAGAATGAACTTGCTGGCGTTCAGCACCTTCATCGCGAGCCGGCGGCCCACCTTCATGCCGGTCTCGTCGAAGGGTGAATCCATGCCCGGCCGGGCCATCGCGGCGCGCCAGCGCACGGCGTCCGAGCCGAACCGTTCCAGGATCTCGGTGGGGACGATCACGTTGCCCTTGGACTTGCTCATCTTCTTGCGGTCGGGGTCGACCACGAAGCCGGAGATGGCGACCGTCCGCCACGGCAGCCGGCCCTCCTCGAAGTGGGCGCGCACCACCCGGCTGAAGACCCAGGTGCGGATGATGTCGTGGGCCTCCGGGGCGAAATCCATCGGGAAGGTGAGTTTCCACAGCTCGGGGTCGGAATCCCAGCGGCAGGCGATCTGCGGGGTCAGCGAGGAGGTCGCCCAGGTGTCCATGATGTCCGGGTCGCCGACGAAGCCGCCGGGCACGCCGCGCTGCTCGGCGGTGTAGCCGGGCGGCACATCCGAGGAGGGGTCGATCGGCAGGGTGTCCTCACTGGCGAAGATCGGACGGCTGTGGTCGGGCTCGCCCTCGGCGTCCACCGGGTACCAGACCGGGAAGGGGACGCCGAAGAACCGCTGCCGGCTGATCAGCCAGTCGCCGTTCAGGCCGTTCACCCAGTTGGAGTAGCGGTGCCGCATGTGGTCGGGCACCCACTGCAGCTCCTCGCCGCGGGCCAGCAGCGCCTGCTTGAGTTCGTCGTCGCGGCCGCCGTTGCGGATGTACCACTGCCGGGTGGAGACGATCTCGAGCGGCTTGTCGCCCTTCTCGTAGAAGTTGGCCTTGCGGCTGGTCGGGGTCGGCTCGCCGTCCAGGTCGCCGGCGGCGCGCAGCAGGTCGACCATCGCCGCGCGCGCCGAGAACGGGGTCTTGCCGGCCAGTTCCGCGTAGGGGGCCGCGTTGGTCAGCCAGTCGGGGGTCTCGGCGGCCAGCCGTCCGTCCCGCTGGATGACGGTGCGGGTGGGCAGCTGCAGCTCACGCCACCACTGCACGTCGGTGGCGTCGCCGAAGGTGCAGCACATGGCGATGCCGGCGCCCTTGTCGGGTTCGGCGGCGTGGTGGGCGAGCACCGGGATCTCGACGCCGAAGACCGGCGAGGTCACCGTGGTGCCGAACAGGTGGGCGTAGCGCTCGTCGTCCGGGTGGGCGATCAGGGCGCAGACCGAGGGCAGCAGTTCGGGACGGGTGGTCTCGATGTACACCTTTTCGCCGTCCGGGCGGTGGAAGGCCACCCGGTGGTAGTGGCCCGGGTAGTCCCGCGCCTCCTGCTCGGCCTGGGCCACCGCGGTCTGGAAGGTCACGTCCCAGACCGTCGGCGCCTCGGCCAGGTAGGCCTCGCCGCGAGCGCAGTTGCGCAGGAAGGCGCGCTGCGAGACCCGGATCGACTCGGCCGAGATGGTCGCGTAGAGGTGGTTGTCCCAGTCCACGCTCAGCCCGAGGGTGCGCCACAGGCCCTCGAAGGCGAGCTCGTCCACTGAGGTCAGTTCGTGGCACAGCTCGATGAAGTTCTTGCGGCTGATCGACACCTGCCGCTTCGGGTCGGGGTTCGCCGGCGGGGTGAAGTCGGGATCGTACGGAATGGACGGATCGCAGCGCACCCCGTAGAAGTTCTGCACCCGCCGCTCGGTGGGCAGGCCGTTGTCGTCCCAGCCCATCGGGTAGAAGACGTGCTTGCCGCGCATCCGCTGGTAGCGGGCGACCAGGTCGGTGTGGGTATAGCTGAAGACATGCCCCACGTGCAGCGAGCCGGAGACGGTCGGCGGGGGAGTGTCGATGCTGAAGACCTGCTCCCGCGACTCGGGCCGCACGAAGGTGTAGGTGCCGGCCTCCTGCCAGCGCTTCGCCCAGGTCGCCTCCAGCCCTTCCAGCACCGGACGCTCCGGTACCCCCCGGCCGGCGGTGGTCGCGGCGGCAGGGCTGGCGATGGGTGCAGTAGTCATGGGGTGAATCTTACGAAGCCGGGAGAACCCGCGTCACATCGGCCACCCGTTGCCCGGCTGGGGCAACTTTCTGCCAGATAGGGCACCGGCGCGACGTATCTGTCGCGGACCGCGCGTATTTGGCAGCAACTGCACACGGGTCGAGCCGTCGACCCACGGCGGTAGGCTGTGCGCACCATGAGCGCCACTTCCCACGCAGAGATCGTCGCCTCCCTCACCAGCCGCTGGCCCGAGCACCGGATCGCCCGCGGGCTGGGCCGCATCGAGGCGCTGTGCGACCTGCTCGGCTCGCCGCAGAACTCCTGCCCGGTGATCCAGATCGCCGGCACCAACGGCAAGGGCAGCACGGCGATCGTCATCGACACCCTGCTGCGCTCGCTGGGGCTCCGGGTGGGACGGGTCTCCAGCCCGCACCTGCAGGAGATCACCGAGCGGATCGCGATCGACGGTGAGCCGATCAGCACCGAGCGGTTCGACGAACTGGTCGCCGAGATCCAGCCCTACGTCGACCTGGTCGACGCCCAGCAGATCGACGGCGTGTCGATGACCTTCTACGAGGTGATGACGGCGCTGGCCTACACCGCCTTCTCCCAGGCTCCGGTCGACGTGGCGGTGGTCGAGGTCGGCATGGGCGGCTCCTGGGACGCCACCAGCGTGGCGGACGCGGCGGTGGCCGTGATCTGCCCGATCGACTACGACCACACCCAGATCCTCGGCAGCACGCTGACCGAGATCGCCACCGAGAAGGCCGGGATCATCAAGCCCGGGTCGAGCGCCGTGCTGGCCGGGCAGGATCCGGAGGCCGCCAAGGTGCTGATCGCCCGCGCCGCCGAGGTCGGGGCGAAGGTCTACCTGGAGGGCGTCGACTTCGGCCTGATCGACCGGCAGCTCGCTGTCGGCGGCCAGGTGCTGCGCATCGAGACCGCGGACGGCCCGCTGGGCGACCTGGTGCTGCCGCTCTTCGGCGCCCACATGGCCCGCAACGCGGCGCTGGCGGTCGCGGCCTGCGAAGCCTTCCTGGGCGGACGGGCGCTGCCGGCCGACGTGATCGCCGACGGCCTGGACGCGGTCGTCGCGCCGGCCCGGCTGGAGATCGTCCGCCGCTCGCCGACCATGGTGCTCGACACCTGTCACAACCCGCACGGCGCCCGCGCCACCGTCGACGCGCTCACCGAATCCTTCGACTTCAACCCGCTGATCGGCGTGGTGGCGATGATGGCCGACAAGGACGTCCGTGGCGTCCTGGAGGTGCTTGCCGAAGCCGTGACCACGATCGTGGTCAGCGGCATCTCGGGCACCACCCGCGCGATGGCCCCCGAGGCGCTCGCCGAGGTGGCGTCCGAGGTCTTCGGCGCCGACCGGGTGGTGATGCGGCCGAGCCTGGCCGACGCCCTCGACGAGGCGGTGCGGCTCGCCGATGAGGCAGGCCCGGGGGCGGGAATCCTCATCGCGGGGTCGGTCTACGCCGCCGGGGAGGCCCGCACCCTGCTGCGTCCGCACGCCGAGGACGCCGAGTGATGAGGCTGGGCCCCAAGAACCCGATGAAGTCGCCGCTGCTCTCGGTGCTGATCTTCGAGGCGGTGGTCTTCGGGCTGGCGATCGCCGGCATGATCCAGGTCGACAACATCCCGATGCCGGTCGCGGTGACCGCGGCCTCCATCGGCATCGTGCTGGCGATCGCGGCCACCGCGCTCTTCCGCACGCCGGTGGGCTACCCGCTGGGCTGGCTGACCCAGCTGTACGCGGTGGGCATGGGCCTGCTGACCCCGTGGATGTACTGGGTCGGCGGCACCTTCGCGCTGCTGTGGGTGGTCAGCTTCTTCCTGGGTCGGCGGCTTGAGTCCGGTGCCGGTAGGGTCGGCCCATGACCCAACGAACCCTGGTTCTGATCAAGCCGGACGCCGTCCGCCGCGGCCTGGTCGGGACGATCCTCGCCCGGTACGAGGCCAAGGGCCTCAGCCTCGTGACCCTCGAACTGCGCCAGGTGGACGCCACCCAGGCCGACCGGCACTACGCCGAGCACGTCGAGAAGCCCTGGTACCCGCCGCTGCGCGAGTTCATCACCTCCGGCCCGCTGGTCGCGCTGGTGCTGGCGGGCACCGCGGCGATCGACGTCGTCCGGCTGGCCAACGGCGCCACCAACGGCGCCGAGGCCGCCCCCGGGACGATCCGTGGCGACCTCTCGCTGTCGAACCGCGAGAACCTGGTGCACGCCTCCGATTCCGAGGAATCCGCCGCCCGCGAGATCGCGCTCTGGTTCCCCGCGCTGGGCTGACCATGTCGCAGCCGTACCCGCCCCCGCCGGGCCAGACCCCCGAGCCTGCCGATCCCCAGGCCGCGCCGTCGCCGTGGGTGCCCGTCGCCCAGCCGGGCTGGGCAGCCGGAACCATGCCGCCGCCACAGACCCCTGCCTGGGGCCCTGCCCCGCCCCAGCAGTACGGCCCGCCAGCCGGTTGGGTGCCGGCCGCGCCGCCCGTGCCACCGGCTCTGCCGGTCGTCCCGCGGGAGTACCACGAGTTCTACCGCACCCCGCGGTTCCGGTGGTGGCGGCCCCTGCTCGCGCTGGCCATGTTCGGCGGCACCTGGTTCATCGTGTCGATCCTGGCCGGCCTGGGCGTCATCGGCTACGAGATGGCTGTGGGAAACCTCGACCCCGAGGCGCTGCTGGAGGGCGAGATTCCCACGACGCCGGTCTTCTTCCTCGTGAACAACCTCAGCCTGGCGCTGGCGATCCCGTTGGCCTGGGCCGCCCACCGCGTGGTCTTCGGGCAGGGGATCGGCTGGCTGTCGTCCATCGCCGGGAGGTTCCGCTGGGGGCTGTTCGGCCGCTTCGCCGGCTTCGTCCTGGCCTGCTACCTGGTGTGGACGGCCGTCGAGATCGCTCTCGGCGGAGTGCCGCAGGGGCTCGCGATCCGTCCGGAGACCGGCTTCCTGCTGGTCTCGGTGCTGCTCACCACCCCGCTGCAGGCCGCCGGCGAGGAGTTCGCGCTCCGAGGCCTCGGGGCCCGCGCGATCGGCTCCTGGTTCCCGGCCAGCCGGATCGGGCTGGTGGTGTCGACCGCGATCACCGGGGTGGCCTTCATGCTGCTGCACGGCGCCGGCGATCCCTGGCTGAACGCCTTCTACCTCTATTTCGGGGTGCTGGCCTGCGTCCTCACCTGGCGCACCGGCGGGCTGGAGGCGGCGGTCGCGCTGCACGTGGTCAACAACCTGCTCGGGCTGGCCTGGGTGCCGTTCACCGGAGTCGAGGGACTCTTCGATCGGGAGGCCGGGGTCGGCGACCCCACCGTGCTGCTGCAAATGGGGGTGGTGACCCTGGTGGCGGCCGGCCTGCTCTGGCTGGGTTCGCGCGCAAAGCTCTCGCGGAGTGCCGCTCCCGGGGTAGCGTTGGAGGCTCAGGGCCAGGCGGCCGGGACACCCAATGGGGAGTGACGATGAGTGACGGGCCGATCGAGCCGGCGACCAGGCTGGACGCCGCAGGCGGGTTGAAGTGGCTGCGCGCCAAGCTCCGCACCAGGACCGGACGCACGCTGGTCGGCATCGACGGGATCGAAGGCTCGGGCAAGGCGACCTTCGCCGACGATCTGGCGGCCATGGTCGCCGAGTGCGGCAACTCGGTGATCCGGATCTCGCTGCGGAAGTACCTGAACCCGCAGTCCGTCCGCTACGCCCAGGGACGCACCTCGCCGCGTGGCTTTTACGAGGACAGCTACGACTACGAGAAGTTCACCGCGGAGGTGCTGGAGCCGCTCGGCAAGGAGGGTTCCGGACGCTACCGCACCGCGGCCTACGACCTGGCCTCGGAGTCGCCCGTCCAGTCGCCGTATCAGATCGCCCCCGACGACCTGGTGGTGATCATCGACGGCACCTTCCTGCACCGCCGCGAGTTCGCGACCAGCCGCACCAGCAAGGTCTGGAACTACTCGGTCTGGCTGGATGTCCCCTTCGAGGAGGCCTACAAGCGGCTGCACGAGCGCGAGGGGGTCAGCCCCGACCCGCTCGACTCCAGCAACGCCCGCTACTACGAGGGCCAGCTGCTCTATCAGAGCGAATGCCACCCCGAGGCGAAGGCCGACCTGGTGATCGAGAACTCCCACCCGCACACCTCGATCGCCGAGCTGTAGGCACGCCGGACGATCCCTGGGCCTGTCGAACGGCCCCTGAGCCTGTCGAAGGGCCGGACCCTGCTGCGGTTACGGGGTTTATCCATTCCGGCGCAACGGTTAGGCTTGCCCAACCATGAGCGTCGACACTTATCAGACCGCGCCAGCGTCCCTGTTCAGCCGGCTGGAGCCGCTGCTCGCCCGGGTGGCCAAGCCGGTGCAGTACATCGGCGGCGAGGTGAACTCGCAGCCCAAGCCGTTCGAGCAGGCCGAGGTGCGCTGGGTGCTGATGTACCCCGACGCCTACGAGGTGGGGCAGCCCAACCAGGGCCTGGCGATCCTCTACGAGTTGCTCAACGAGCGCGACTGGATCTGCGCCGAGCGCAGCTACACCATCTGGCCCGACCTGGCCGGGCTGATGCGCGCCGAGGGGATCCCGCAGTTCACCCTGGAGAACCACCTGCCGGTGGCGGCCTTCGACGTCTTCGGGCTGAGCTTCTCCACCGAGCTGTGCTACACGAACATGCTGGAGTCGCTGGATCTGGCCGGCATCCCGCTGCACGCCGCCGACCGGGGGCTGGACGATCCGCTGGTGGTGGCCGGCGGGCACGCCGCCTTCAACCCCGAGCCGATCGCGGCCTTCATCGACGCCGCCGTGCTGGGCGACGGGGAGCAGGCCGCCGTCCGGCTCTCGGAGATCCTGCGGCAGTGGAAGGCCGAGGGGCGCCCGGGTGGACGTGAGGAGATCCTGCTGCGGCTGGCGGCCAGTGGTGTCGCGTATGTCCCCAGCCTGTACGACGTCACCTACCGCCCCGACGGCGCCATCGAGTCGGTGCGGCCCAACCGTGCGGGGGTGCCGGAGCGTCCGGCCAAGCACACCCTGATGGAACTGGACGAGTGGCCCTACCCGATGCAGCCGATCGTGCCGCTGGCGGAGACCGTCCACGAGCGCTATTCGGTGGAGATCTTCCGCGGCTGCACCCGCGGTTGCCGGTTCTGCCAGGCCGGGATGATCACCCGTCCGGTGCGGGAGCGCAATATCGAGACCGTTGGACGGATGGTGGAGGCCGGCCTGGCCGCTACCGGCCTGGAGGAGGTCGGGCTGCTGAGCCTGTCCTCCGCGGACCACTCCGAGATCGGCGAGATCACCCACCAGCTGGCCGACCGTTACGAGGCCGACCAGGTCTCGCTCTCGCTGCCCAGCACCCGGGTGGACGCCTTCAACATCGATCTGGCCAACGAGCTCTCCCGCAACGGACGCCGTTCCGGGCTCACCTTCGCCCCGGAGGGCGGCACCGAGCGGATGCGCAAGGTGATCAACAAGATGGTCAGCGAGGACGACCTGATCAATACCGTCGCCGCGGCCTTCAGCCAGGGCTGGCGGCAGGTCAAGCTGTACTTCATGTGCGGCCTGCCCACCGAGACCGACGAGGACGTCACCGCGATCGCCGACATGGCCGCCCGCGTGATCGAGACCGGACGCCAGGCCGCCGGCACCCGCGACATCCGCTGCACGATCTCGATCGGCGGCTTCGTCCCCAAGCCGCACACCCCGTTCCAGTGGGCCGCCCAGGCCGACCCGGAGACCATCGACCGCCGGCTGCACGCCCTGCGCGACAAGATTCGCGAGGACAAGCGCTACGGCCGCGCGATCGGCATGCGCTATCACGACGGCAAGCCCGGCATGATCGAGGGCCTGCTCTCCCGCGGTGATCGCCGGGTCGGCGACGTGATCGAGGCGGTCTGGCGCGACGGCGGCCACTTCGACGGCTGGAGCGAGCACTTCTCCTTCGACCGCTGGGTCGCCTGCGCCGAGCGGGAGCTGGCCCGGCACGGCGTCGACCTGGCCTGGTTCACCACCCGCGAGCGCCCGCACGGCGAGGTGCTGCCCTGGGACCACCTGGATTCCGGCCTCGACCGCGACTGGCTCTGGCAGGACTACCAGGACGCCGTCCTCGGCGCCGAGGTCGAGGACTGCCGCTGGACCGGCTGCTACGACTGCGGCGTCTGCCCGACCATGGGCACCGACATCCAGATCGGCCCCACCGGCCGCAACCTGCTGCCCCTCACCGTGGTGCGCTCGGCCTGAACCTGCATGGCGGGCAGGCTCACGTGGCAGACTGGACGGACGATGAAGACCTCCTCGGTGACGCTGCGCCGCGTCGTGGTGTGGGCGCTGGTGATCGCGCTGCTGGCCACGATGGGGCTGGCGGCTGCCGCGGGCACGGCCGGTGCGGCCACCCCGAAGTACACGTTGACGGTCACCAACTGCGGTGTCACCACCACGGCGAAGGCCTGCAAGATCAGCGTCACGCTCAAGAAGGGCAAGACGAAGGTGAAGTCGGCGACCGCCTACCTGCAGTACTGGAACGGTACGAAGTGGGTGACCGAGAAGGGCGGCACGTTCAAGATCAAGAAGGGCAAGGGCTCGGTCTCGATCAAGCGCGGGCTCACCGCGGGCGAACCCACCGTGCGCACCTACCGGGTGAAGGTGAGCGGCAAGAAGACCGGCGACGCGTTCACGGTGACCTTCGTTCCGTCGACCTTCGGCGTCACGGTCTCCGGCGGCGGGCACGGTGTCGGGATGTCGCAGTTCGGCGCCTACCAGCTCTCCCGTGAGGGCAGGACGGCCGCCGAGATACTGCAGTACTACTACCCGGGCACCCGCGTCGACGGTTCGGTCAATCGCAGTGGCCGGAACGTCAGGGTGCAGGTCTTCGGTCAGCCCTCCGACTCGGCCTCCGGGGCGACGCTGACCATCAATTCGGGCAGTCTGACCGTCACCGCGAACGGCAAGGCGTACCCGACCAAGGCCAAGACCTCGATCAAGGTCGGGCGAAGTGGGACGAACGCGACCGCGAAGGTCACGCTGTCCAACGGGAAGGCCGCGACGGTTCAGGCGAGCCGGCTGGTCTTCACCTGGCCGGGCACGTCGAACGTCAAGGTCTCCGGCGCCCACGGCACCTACCGCTACGGCAACCTGCAGGCGACGGTGATCAATGGACGGGTGAACCTCTCGAACGAGCTCGCCATGAACACCGAGTACCTCTACGGCGTCCGGGAGATGTACCTGGACTGGGGATCCGACGCCAACCGCGGGCTGGAGGCGCTCAAGGCGCAGGCGATCGCCGTGCGCACCCGCGTCATCCTCCACGCAAGCAAGGCCAACACCGACTTCGGGGACGGGCAGCCGGACCCTGCCTGCGACTGCCAGATCCGCGATGACACCCAGGATCAGTACTTCGCCGGCTGGTCGGCTTTCGCCGAGCCCGGCTCCTACTGGCGGTCCGCCGTCGACCAGACCATGACCACCACGACGGTGACCGCGGTCCGGCCGCCCGCCGGCTATCCGGGCAGCTTCGCCGAGACTCCCTACTTCGGTTCGACAGCCCAGGGCGAGGGGATCGGAACCGGGGCCAACGCCGACGTGTGGGGGCGCGCGCAACTGCCGTACCTGCCGTCCGTTCCCGACCCCTACTCGGCGCTCGCACCGAAAAACGACTGGCTGAAGCCCGCGTCGAAGGCGGTCTCGCAGGCGACGCTGCAGGGGATCTTCGAGACC
Organism: Propionicimonas sp.; assembly: GCA_027492575.1. Taxonomy (GTDB): domain Bacteria; phylum Actinomycetota; class Actinomycetes; order Propionibacteriales; family Propionibacteriaceae; genus Propionicimonas. Next base: position 16,422 of record JAPUEM010000161.1, on the reverse strand, counting down.
GATCTGCCGATCATCGCCGTCGAGGTGACCGAGCGCTACGACGGTGGTCTGGTGAAGTCGCTCACGGCGACGCTGCTGGGCGGCGAGATCAGAACCCGCACCAGGACGGCGAACTACTGGCAGAACGCCCTGGCCCTGAGAAGCCCCTGGATCGTCGCACCGATCCAGCCGAAGTAGCCCGCTCGTCCCGGGCGGGAGCGGTAGCGTTTCATCGTGGACGACGGGGCCCGGGGGTGGCGGAAGTGGCTTCCCGGGCTTGCCGTGCTCACCGCCTACGACCGGCGGTGGCTGCGTCCCGACATCATCGCGGGGCTGACCGTCTCGGCCTATCTGGTGCCGCAGGTGATGGCCTATGCCGAGATCGTCGGGCTACCGCCGGTCGTGGGGCTGTGGGCGACCCTCGCCCCGATGCTCACCTACGCCCTGCTGGGCACCTCCCGGCAGCTGTCGGTGGGTCCGGAATCCACCACGGCGCTGATGACGGCGGTCGCGATCACCACCCTGGCCGGACAGGTGGACGGTCAGCGCCGGGCCGAGGTGGCGGCGCTGCTCGCCCTGGCCTGCGGAGTGGTCTTCGCCGTCGCCCGGCTGGCCCGGCTGGGCTTCCTCGCCAACCTGCTCTCCAAGCCGGTGCTGGTCGGCTACCTGGCCGGCATCGGTCTGCTGATGGTGGTCAGCCAGTTCGGCACCCTCACCAAGCTCACCATCGCCGGTGACAACCCGTGGCAGCAGACCGCCTCCCTGGTCGCCCAGTGGCAGCAGATCCACGTCCCGACCCTGGTGCTCGCGCTGGGCGTCGCGGTCGCGCTCTTCGCCCTCTACCGCTGGGCGCCGACCTGGCCCGGTCCGCTGCTGGTGATGCTGGGCGCGGCGGTCGTGGTCTGGCTGACCGGACTGGCCGGCACGGGTGTCGAACTGATCGGTGAGATCCCGCGGGCGCTGCCGGCGCTGGTCGTCCCGACCCTGGACGGCATCAACCCGCTGCAACTCGCCACCGCCGCGATCGGCATCACCGTGGTCGCCTATTCCGATGTGATCCTGACCGGACGGTCCTTCGCCGCCCGGCGCAACGAGCGGGTGGACGCCGACGCCGAACTGCTGGCCATGAGCGCCGCCAACCTGGTGAACGGCTTCGTCTCGGGGCTGCCCTCCTCGGCCTCGGCCAGCCGAACGGTGATCGGCGACGCCGCGGGCAGTCGCACCCAGGTGCACTCGCTGGTCGCGGCGGCGCTGATGATCGGGGCGATCTTCGTCTTCGCTCCGGTGCTCGCCGCCTTCCCCGAGGCGGCCCTGGCCGGGCTGGTGGTCTACGCCGGGCTGCGGCTGGTCGACCTGCGTGAACTGCGCCGGATCGCCCGGTTCCGGCGCAGCGAACTGGTGCTCGCCCTGCTCACCTTCGCCGCGGTTCTGGTCACCGGCCTGCTGGTGGGGGTGGGGATCGCGATCGCCCTGTCCCTGCTGGATCTGATCCGCCGCATCGTCCACCCGCACGACGGGGTGCTCGGCTTCATCCCGGGCCTGGCCGGCATGCACGACATCGACGACTACCCCCACTCCACGCTGATCCCGGGGCTGCTGGTCTACCGCTACGACTCGCCGCTCTTCTTCGCCAATGCCGAGGACTTCCGGGCTCGCGCGCTGGCCAACGTCGATCGCACCAGCCCGCCGGTGCGCTGGTTCGTCCTGAACGCGGAGGCCAACGTCGAGGTGGATCTCACCGCCGCCGACGCCCTCGAGGAGTTGCGGACGGCCCTGACCGACCGCGGCATCGTCTTCGCCCTGGCCCGGCTGAAGAGCGAGATCCGCGCCGAACTGCAGGCGACCGGTCTCATCGACCGGATCGGACCCGAGCTGATCTTCGCCACCCTGCCCACCGCCGTCGCCGCCTACCAGGAATGGTGCCAGGAGGCCGACAGCACATCCGGACCACCCACGGCGGCCGATGGGACGGTGAACGGCTGAGCGGCCGCGACGGCTAGCATCCCCGCCATGGCCCGAACCCAGCCCGCCCAGCAGGCCCCGCCCGCCCAGCGGCTGCGGGTCCGCTACGCCAAACGGGGGAGAGCACGGTTCGCCTCCCATCGCGACATCGGACGGGCCATCGAGCGGGCGCTGCGACGGGCCGAGATCCCGATGGCCTACTCCTCCGGCTTCACCCCGCACCCGCGGATCTCCTACGCCGGCGCCAGCCCGACCGGTGCCGCCAGCGAGTCGGAGTACCTCGAACTCGGCCTGGCCGCACGGCTGGATCCCGACCGCGTCCGCGACCTGCTCAACCAGGCGCTGCCGGACGGCATCGAGGTGGTCGGCGTGGCCGAAGGCTCCGGAACCCTGGCCGATCTGCTGACGGCCTCCTGCTGGCGGCTCGATCTGCCCGGGGTGACCGCGTCGATCGCGGAGCAGGCGGTCGACACGCTGCTGGCGCAGACCGAGCATCTGGTGGAGCGCATGACGAAGACCGGCATGCGGTCCTTCGACGTCCGCTCCGCGATCCTGCGGCTGCGGGTGGAGGGCGAGGGGCTGATCGAACTGATCTCCGCGATCGGTGCGCCGCTGGTGCGTCCGGACGATGTCGTGGCGGCGCTGACGGCGGTGAGCCCGGCCTTCCGGCCGACCCAGCCGCCCATCTTCACCCGGCTGGCACAAGGGGTTTTCGACCAGAACCAGGTGATCGACCCGGTGCCGGCCGCGCCGCGGTCCTTCGACCTCTGAGCCGGTCCGCGGGGCTGCCGCTCCGCACGGAGCGGACTTTCCTGAAGGTTCCCGAAATATAACGCTCAGATAACGGAATCTCGGTGTGTAACGGTTCCATCACGGCGTCGCTGTGGAATACTGACCGCAGGCAAGGAGTTCCAGCCCCTGGGAATCCCCCCGCGAGTGCAGTGAACGAGGTGACAGCTCGATCACTCCACCCCAACCTCACCGCGACGGCAACGACCGCGGGGGTGCGGTGGTGAATGCGCTCGCCCGACAGGCTTACTGCTACGGCAGTCAAATGTGGACGGCGATGGCATCGCCGTCGAAGGAGCGCATCATGCTCGATGACGAAACCCCCACCCCTACTGAATCGACCCCGGAAGCCTCGGCGCCGGCACCCCGCCGCCGCCGCGCAGCGAGCCGTCCCGCCGGTCCACCGACGCCGTCGGCCGCCGAGACGACGCCGGCCGCCACCCCCGAACCTGCCGCCGCGCCCGAACCGGTCGCTGAAGCGGCGACGCCCGAGCCGGCCGCCGAAGCCAAGCCCGCTCGCGCTCGGCGCAGCCGCGCCAAGTCGGCGGACTCCGAGGAGCCCACGCCGGCTGTGAAGAAGCCGGCTGTGAAGAAGAAGGCCACGTCGGTTCCGCCGGAGGAGGCCGCCGCACCCGCTGCCGAGGTCGTGGAAGCCGCCGCCGAGATCGCCGAGGCGCCGGCGCCCAAGCGCAGCCGCCGCAAGGCCGCTGCCAAGCCGGCCGAACCCGAACTGCCGATCGAGCCGGATGAGGCCGTCGCGGCCAGCCTGGCCGAACTGGAGCAGCGCGCCCCGCGCCGCCGCGGCCGGGTGCGCGCCGAGGCCTTCGGCCTGGCCGAGGATGCCGATCCGGAGGCCGTGCTGAGCAGCCTGGCCGCCGCCATCGGTGGTGCCGCGCCGCTGCCCGTCGAGGAAGCCGCCGACGAGGAGGACGCGGAGGAAGACGTCGATCCCGACGCCGAGGCCGCGGATGCTGCCGAGGTCGAGAGCGAGGAAGCCGCCGAGGACGAGGACGAGGCCGTCGAGGACGCCGAGGAGGGCGCGGGTTCCCCGCGTCGCCGTCGCCGTCGCCGCGGTGGCCGTCGTCGTCGCCGCTCGGCCGGCGCCGATGACGCCGACGAGGCCGAGGACGAAGCCGAGACCGACGACGAGGCGGCCGGGGACGAGCCCGAGGCCGAGGCCGCGGAGGGTGAGGCCGCCGAGAGCGGTTCGCGTCGTCGCCGCCGTCGTCGCCGTCGCGGTGAGGACACCGGCGAGGCCGAGGACGACTCGATCGACGTGGTCGTCCGGGTGCGCGAACCCCGCCGCCGCAGCACGGCCAGCGACGAGGTGACCGGCATCGAGGGCTCCACCCGCATGGAGGCCAAGAAGCAGCGCCGCCGCGAGGGCCGCGCCGCCGGCCGCCGTCGCACCCCGATCCTGTCGGAATCGGAGTTCCTTGCCCGCCGCGAATCGGTGGATCGCGTCATGCTGATCCGCCAGGCCGAGGAGTACAGCCAGATCGGCGTGCTGGAGGACGGCATCCTGGTCGAGCACTACGTCGACCGGCCGTCGGCCACCTCGATGATCGGCAACATCTACCTCGGTCGCGTCCAGAACGTGCTGCCCTCGATGGAGGCGGCCTTCGTCGACATCGGACGCGGCCGCAACGCCGTCCTCTACGCCGGCGAGGTCGATTGGGCCTCCTTCGGGGTGACCGGGCAGGACAAGAAGGTCGAGAAGGTCTTCAAGTCGGGCCAGGCGGTGCTGGTGCAGGTCACCAAGGATCCCGTCGGCGCCAAGGGCGCCCGGCTCACCTCGCACATCTCCATCCCGGGCCGGTACATCGTCTACTCGCCCGGCGGCCAGCTCTCCGGGATCTCCCGCAAGCTGCCCGAGACGGAGCGGAAGCGGCTGAAGAACATTCTCGACGAGCTGATCGGGCCGGACGCGTCCGTCATCGTGCGGACGGCCGCCGAGGGCGCCTCCGAGGACGAGTTGGTGCGCGACGTCAACCGGCTGAAGGCGCAGTGGGAGGTCATCGAGAAGAAGACCGGCGGCTCCGCGCCGTCCCTGCTCTACGGGGAGCCCGAGCTGACCGTGCGGATCGTCCGCGACCTGTTCACCGAGGACTTCCGCGCCCTGATCGTCGACGGCAACGGCGGCGCGGACGACGCCTGGGAGACCGTCGAGTCGTACGTGAAGCACGTCGCGCCGCACCTGGAGGACCGGTTGCAGCGCTGGGATCGCGAGGCCCGCGGCGACATCTTCGACGCCCACCGGGTGCACGAGCAGGTCGCCAAGGCACTGGAGCGCAAGGTCTTCCTGCCCTCCGGCGGCTCGCTGATCATCGACCGCACCGAGGCGATGACCGTCGTCGACGTGAACACCGGACGGTTCACCGGCACCTCCGGCAACCTGGAGGCCACGGTGACCTCCAACAACCTGGAGGCCGCCGAGGAGATCGTCCGGCAGCTGCGGCTGCGGGACATCGGCGGCATCATCGTGATCGACTTCATCGACATGGTGCTGCCCAGCAACCGCGAACTGCTGCTGCGCCGGCTCGTCGAGTGCCTGGGCCGCGACCGCACCCGCCACCAGGTCGCCGAGGTGACCTCGCTGGGCCTGGTGCAGATGACCCGCAAGAAGATCGGCACCGGCCTGGCCGAGGCCTTCACCGTCCCGTGCGAGACCTGCAAGGGACGCGGCTACCACACCCACGACGCCCCGGTGGCCTCACAGGCCCCCTCCGACGGCGGCGACCGCGAGGGCAACCGCCGCGGCCGCGGGAACAGCGGCGGTGGCAACAGCGGCCAGAACAGCAACAGCAACTCCCGCTCCGCCCGCAACCGCAAGCCCGGGGTCGCCCCCGAACTGGCTGCCGTGGTCGCCGCCACCCTGGCCCACCCGGTGAGCCCGGTCTTGGCCAAATCGCCCTCGGAGGCACCGGAGACCGTGGCTGAGCCTGAGCCTGTCGAAGCCCCCGTGGTGGATGCCGACCTGAGCCCCGTGATCGAGACGCTGTCGGCGCTGTCTGAGCCCACGGCGGCTGAGCCTGAGACGGTGGCTGAGCTTGTCGAAGCCCCGTCCGACCCGCAGTTGGTGCAGGCCGAAGCCGCGCAGGGCTAGTTTCGCCGCACCCAGGCCGTGAGACCCCGGATCGGAGTCCGGGGTGACGGTAGCCGGGCTGGGTGCGCCGAAGCAGTCGCAACCCGGCGCAGCCAACCCCACCACGTCATCCCGGGCTTGACCCGGGATCTCGCAACCGGGAGTGCCGGTCAGCTCGGTATCCGCGCGACGTCCTCCAGCCACAGGGCTGCCGAGGTGTCGGACGGCATGCGCCAGTCGCCGCGCGGGGAGAGCGAACCGCCGCGAACCACCTTGGGGCCGTTGGGCAGCGCCGAGCGCTTGAACTGGGCGAAGCCGAAGAAGCGCTTGCAGAAGACCTCGAGCCACTTCTTGATCGTGGCGAGGTCGTAGCCCACCCGTTCGTCCGCCGGGAAGCCGGACGGCCACTCGCCGGCTTCCGCGTCCGCCCAGGTGTGCAGGGCCAGGAAGGCCACCTTGGAGGGCTTGGCGCCATGCCGCAGCACGTGGAAGAGGGTGAAATCCTGCAGCGAGTACGGGCCGATCGTGGCCTGGGTCGACTGCGGGCTGTTGCCGTCGGTGGTCGGGATCAGCTCGGGCGTGATCTCGGTGTCGAGCACGGCCTGCAGCGTCCGTCCCACTTCGTCGGTGAACTGGCCGGAGGCGCTCACCCAGCGGATCAGGTGCTGCATCAGCGTCTTCGGCACCCCGCCGTTGACGTTGTAGTGGGACATCTGGTCGCCCACCCCGTAGGTGCACCAGCCCAGCGCGAGCTCCGAGAGGTCGCCGGTGCCCAGCACGATGCCGCCGCGCTGGTTGGCCAGCCGGAAGAGGTAGTCGGTGCGCAGCCCGGCCTGAACGTTCTCGAAGGTCACGTCGTACACGGGCTCGCCGTCGGCGAACGGGTGGTCGAGGTCGTCCAGAAGCTGGCGGGCGGCCGGCTTGATGTCGAGTTCGGCGAAGGTCACGCCCAGCGCGTTGGCCAGGTCGGTGGCATTGCCCTTGGTGTGATCGCTGGTCGCGAAGCCGGGCATGGTGAAGGCCAGGATGTCGGTGCGCGGCCGGTTCATCCGGTCCATCGCCTTGGCGGCGACGATCAGCGCGTGGGTGGAATCCAGGCCGCCGGAGACACCGATCACGATCTTCGGCTGGCCGATCGCCTTGAGTCGCTGCTCCAGCGCGCTGACCTGGATGTTGTAGGCCTCGTAGCAGTCCTGGGCGAGCCGGGCCGGGTCGGCCGGGACGAACGGGAACCGGGGGAGTGGACGCCGCAGGCCCAGATCGCCCTGCGGGA
>JAPUEM010000161.1:6150-9234 GCA_027492575.1 Propionicimonas sp. | reverse complement strand
ACGGTGGCCCCGGCCAGCGCGGCCTCGGCGGCCGGCGGGATCGGCACCCACATGTCCTCGCAGATCTCCACGTTGAGCACGAAGTCGGGCAGGTCGAGGGCGGCGAAGAGCAGGTCGGCGCCGAACGGCACCAGGCGTCCGGCCACGGCGATCTCACCGGTGACGTCCGTCCCGGCGGCGATCTGGCGAGCCTCGTAGAACTCCCGGTAGGTGGGCAGGTACGACTTCGGCACCACGCCCAGGATCTCGCCGCGATGGATCACCACCGCGCAGTTGTAGATCCGGTTCAGGCCGCGGAACGGGGCTCCCACGACGATCACCGCGCCCACGTCCGCGCTCGCCTCGGCCAGCCAGCCGAGCGCCTCGTCGGTGGCGTCGAGCACCAGGTCCTGCATCAGCAGGTCGTCGATGGAATAGCCGGTCAGGCAGAGCTCGGGAAAGACCGCCAGCACCGCCCCCTGGTTGGCCACCTCACGCGCCTGTTCGAGCACCGCCTCGGCATTGCGCCGCGGCTGCACCATGGTGATCGGCAGCGTGCACGCCGCCACCCGCGCGAACCCGTGCGCGTACAGGTTGAAGAAGTCCATCGACCCTCCTCGAAGCTCAGGGAACAGCATCCCACGGAACGATCCCTGAGCTTGTCGAAGGGTCGTCCTCCAGCAGGCAATCAGGCCTTGCCGGCGCGAACCGCGTAGCGGTGCAGCGTGACGCCCGCCTCGAAGGACGCCTGCTCGATCAGATCGAGTTCGATCCTCCGGTCGTGATGGTCGAAGAGCGGCCGGCCGCGGCCCAGGATCACCGGGTGGGTGACGAGCAGCAGTTCGTCCAGCAGGTCGGCCTGGAGCAGTTGGGTCGCGAGGGTGGCGCCGCCGACGCCGATGTCGCCGTCGATCTCGTTCTTGAGGGTGGCCAGTTGCTCGATCGCGTCGTCCCCGCCGATCACCCGAGTGTTGTGGTCCGCGCTGGTGCGGGTGCGTGAGACCAGCACCTTGGGCATGGCCGTCCAGATCTCGCCGTACTCGCGCAGGAAGCCGGGCAGGGATTCGTCCGTGCGGGCGGCCGGCCAGAAGTTCTCCATGATCTCGTAGATCACCCGGCCCTCGACCCCGCAGGCCAGCGCGGCGGCCCGGGCGTTGAACTCGCGGTGCAGCGATTCGCCGATCCGCATCCAGTCGCCGTCGCCGTTCTCACCGGGGACCTGGTCGATCATCAGGTCGAGCGAGACGTTCATCCAGTACACGAATCGTCCGGTCATGGCTTCTCCTTCTCTTCGGGCAGGCCGTCGCGGTCGGCCCATTCCAGCAGGGTGTCGAGCCGATAGGCCGTGTCGTCGATGGCCGCGTGTGGGTCGCCGGTCTTCGCGAACCGGGCGGGGACGGTGGCCAGGGTCAGCTCTCGCGGGTCGATGGCGTCCAGTTCGTCCCACTCGAAGGGGGTGGAGACGGTGCCGTCCGGCACGCCGCGAACCGACCAGGCACTGGCGATGGTGTGGTCGCGGGCGTTCTGGTTGTAGTCGATGAAGACGCAGCGGGGGTCGCGCTCCTGCCGCCACCAGGTGGTGGTGACGTCGTCCGGGGCGCGGCGTTCGACCTCTCTGGCGAAGGCGAGGGCTGCCCGGCGTACCTGGCTGAAGCTCCATTCCGGCTTGATGCGGACGTAGACGTGCAGCCCGTGGCCGCCGGAGGTCTTGGGGAAGCCGACGATGCCCAGGTCGTCCAGTACGCCCTTTGCCACCGCTGCCACGCGTCGGACCCGCTCGAAGCCGGCCTCCGGCATCGGGTCGAGATCGATCCGCCACTCGTCCGGACGCTCCACGTCCGCGCGCCGCGAGTTCCAGGGGTGGAACTCCACGGTGGCCATCTGCACCGCCCAGATCACCGAGCCCAACTCGGTGACGCACAGCTCGTCCGCCGTGCGTCCGTAGCGGGGGAAGTAGACCTGGACGGTCTCCACCCACGGCGGCGCGCCGGCCGGCAGCCGCTTCTGGTGCACCTTGTCGCCGTCCAGCCCTTTGGGGAACCGGTGCAGCATGCACGGCCGCTCGCGCAGTGCCCGGACGATCCCGTCGCCCACCGCGAGGTAGTAGTTGACGAGGTCGAGCTTCGTCCAGCCGTGCTTCGGGAAGTACACCCGATCAGGGCTGCTCAGCCGGACCGTCCGTGGCCCGACCTCGATCTCGATCGCGTCGGAGGCCATGACGACAAGCTACCCGGCGGGTCTGCGTCAGTCACCAGATCGGACGGCGCCACCTATTGGCGAGGCAGCAGCGCCGCCGGATGGACGTCGAGCGCATCGGCGATCCGCACCACCGCGTCGAGCCGTGGCGAGGTCTGGCCGAGCTCGGTCCGATAGATGAGTTTGCGGTCGACACCTGCCCGTTCGGCCAGTGCCTCCTGCGACAGACGGCGCTCCTCGCGGTGCCGCCGCAGACTCGCCCCGAACTCCTGTCGCCACTGGAGAACGCGCGGCGAATGTTCGGTGGGAGTTGGCACCCGTCCAACCTCGTACACCCAGGTTGACGACACTGCACCATAAATGGTTCAGTAGCTGCGTTCGCGTCGCCGGAGTCGCCTGACTTTCGGCCTCAGACGGGGGGATACGGGAAGTGGGATGGTTCAGTTCGAAGAAGCCGGTGCCTGTGCCGGTGACCTGTCCGATCTGCCAGCAAACGATCTACGAGGAGGCAGACCGCCTCCCGCACTACGAGACTCATCTGGATTCTGGATGAGAGGACAACCTGATGGCCGGCGGGACGCCTGATCCTGACAAACTGAAGGAGCTGGCGAGGCGGCTGCAGAAGGCCGCCGACAAGCTGGACGAGGTGACCAAAGAGTGCCAGTCCGCGATGAACGCCGCCGATTGGACTGATGCTGAGGGCGTGCGGTTCGGGGAGTCGCTGGCCGCCACCTTGCGGACGGTGTCCGCTCCGAAGGAGCCCATCAAGGAACTCGCGAAGACTGCCCAGAACAAGGGTGCAGCGATCGCCCAATACCGCCGCTGAGATGACCGCTGATCCACGGCCAGAGATAGCCGTACTCGACCAGGCACTCGGCGCATGGCAGCAGGCTGTGCGCCTGCCGCGCG
>JAPUEM010000161.1:0-6050 GCA_027492575.1 Propionicimonas sp. | reverse complement strand
GCGGCGCCCGCGTCAGGGATGCAAGCGCTCAACCGCACTCTGCAGAGCGCGATCGCGAAGTCGAGCGATTGGGACGATCGAACCCGTCAGAAGTTCGACTCGCAACAGCTGACCTCCATCCTTCAGGAAGCGAAGCACTTCGAATCGGGACTTGGCGCACTGCGGAATGAGCTGCGGCAGTTGATGATCAGCGCGACAGAACTCGATCTCAACTGACGTCGCCTCGGCTGTGGTCAGCGGCGGCGGTACACCGTCGAGCGGTGGTCCACCTGGATGATCCAGATGGTCAACTCGCCGTGGTCAAGGGTGTAGACGATCCGGTAGTCGCCCACGCGAAGTCGCCGGCGGGTAGGGTCGCCGACCAGGGCAGTGGTGCCGAAGCCATAGGGGTCGGATTCCAACTCGGTGAGCTTGGCGAGGATTCTCAGCGCGAGGTCCCGCGGAATGGCGCGCAGTTCGTCTCGCGCTTCCGGACGGAACACGGTCCGCCACGTGTCGCTCACTGGCGATCGAGGGTTTCGCGAATGACCTCCTCAAGCGGAATGCCGGGGGCTGGGCTCGCCATCCGCTCGGTGATGATCCGGTTCGTTTCCTCGTCGTCGAGCTTCTCGTAGCGCCTCAGCAGGTCGATCGAAACCACCGCAGCCACCTGCCGACCATTGCGGGTGATGATGGTCGGCTCCGCGTGTGCTCGGTCTACAACCTCGGAGAGATGGCTTCGAACGTGCCGGATTGGCTCCACTGGATGTGCACTCATGGCATGAGTGTACACCCGGCATCAATTCGTACCGTTCGCAGCGAGCCTCCGCTCAGTAGCCGCGGGAGGAGTCGGCGGTGGCAGTCTCGCCGGCCAGGGCGGCGAGGTACTCGGCGGTGGTGATCGGCTTGGAGAACATCGGGTAGTCGTACTTGATCGCGTTGGCGTGCTCGTCCAGGGAGGTGGCACCGACGGCGTCGGTGAGGGTGTAGACCTCGAAGCCCTTCTCGTAGGAGGAGCGCATGGTCGATTCCACGCAGCAGTTGGTCAGGAAGCCGGCCAGCACGACGGTGGTGATGCCCTTGCTGCGCAGGATGAAGTCGAGGTTGGTCGAGCCGTAGGCGTCCAGGCCGCGCTTGCCCTCCAGCACGATGTCGCCGGCGCCGGGTGCCATCTCGTCCACGATCTCGCAGCCCCAGGTGCCCTTCACGAAGGAGTTCGAGTCGACCACTCCCTTGAGGATGCCGTAGGGGTGCGCGCTGATCTCGTAGTAGCCGGGCTGGAACGAGATCGGGCTGTGGACGATGGTGACGCCCGCTGCCCGCGACGCCTCCAGCGCAGCCCTGGCGTTGGGCAGGGTGCCGGTGGCGTCCATCACCTCGGAGACCGCGCCGTGCAGCGTCCCGCCTTCGCTGGTGAAGTCGTTCTGGAACTCGATCAGGACGAGTGCGGTGGTGGACGGATTCATGGCCATTCCTTTCCGGATCCCCGCCGGGGCCGTTCCCGGTGGGTGAGCGACGGCGCTCAGCCGACGATGCTGCGCGACCTGCCTTCATTCTCACTCTGCGTGAGCCGGGCCACAAGGCAGCTCGAGCCAGTCCGGCGTTCGTGACGACGAAGCCGTCGGGTTGCTGGTCCGGGAAGGGACGCCGTATCGTTCTTCTCGGTAGGGGCGGCTCCCAGCGGTGCTTCCTTCTCACACCTCTCCTGTACAGCTAGTGTCGCGACTCTCCGCTCCTGCCTTCAGCCGCCTCCCGGGCATGATCTCCGGGTAGCGGCTGTCCTGTTCTGCGAGGGCGCTGACGGAGGGACCCAGGATCATGGACCGGCTGGCTTCGGTGCTGCTGCGACGGCGCAACCTGGTTGCGTTGCCGGGCGGCGGCGCTGAACCGGGCCAGGGTGCCGCGGACGAGGGCTGGGTCAGGTCGCTGGAGACCGACCTGGTCGAGCGGGGCTGGCTGCTTTCGGCGGAGTTGCGCGCGGCCCTCGCCGGGCTCGATCGGCTGACCCGCCTGAGCTGGTCGGACTGGCTGCTGGCCGCGGCGGACGAGTCGGTGGGCGCGGATCGTGACCATGTGCCGCTGTTCCGCACCTTCCCGGATGTGCCCGACTCGCTGGATTCGCTGTACGTCGACCTCCTGCTGGCCCACCTGTTCCAGGCGCCGGAGGCCCCGTGCGTCCTCTGCGGGGCGGCGGGCGAGGTCCGTCCGCTGGCACCCTGCGGGCACCTCATCTGCGCCGCCTGCTTCGCGCCCGAGCGGTTCGCCGGCTGCCCGGCCTGCGGACGGCGGGTGAACCACGGCCTGATCGGAAGCGACCAGCAATTCCTCGAGCCGCGGAAACCGCGCAAGGGCAAGCCCGGCCCCGTCGTGCGATGGACGCGGATCGGCCTCACGGCCGATGCGGACGCCCTGGCCGTGCTGACCCGCGACGAACTCGTGACACGCCCTCAGCCGCTCTCGCCGGAGGACGGCGCGGATCTGGCGGTGCTCATCTCCGCCACCGCGCCGGGTTCCCTGGACTGGCTGCCGGCCGGGATCGGAGTCCGCGAGAACCTGGCCAGGGCGTTGGCCACCGGCCTGCTGACCGCCCGTCCCGACACGGCGGCCGACCTGGCCGCCGAGGTCGCGGAACGCTGGACGACCGCCACCGACATCGCGCGGACGCTCTGGACCTACTCCGGTGGCGAGCCCGGGCTGACGCTGCCGAAGCAGCCGGAGCCGGACAAGCCGGCCTCGTTCTTCCAGCGACTGCTGGCCGGTGACCCGGTGGTCGCCGAACGCACGACCCGGCTGCGGGCGATCCCGCGGTGGCTGCGCCGCGCCGCGCTGGCCCGGCTGGACTCCTTCGACCTGCCCACCGCCGGGGAGGATCTCGCCCGGCACGCGACGGTGTGGAAGCGGCTCGCGGAGCGACTGCACCCCTTCGAGGCGACGGCCTCCCACCCGCGCGCCGCGGTCTGCTTCGCCGCCCTCCGAGGCACTCGGACGCCGATGGACAGCCCACTCGGGCTCGCGATCGAGGCCGCCGCGGCCGAGCACCCGGAGCGGGTGCTCGTGGTCAGGCACCCGGACGGCCGGATCGGCGTCCGCATCCTCACCCACGCCTCCCTGGTCGAAAGGGCTCTGGCGGACGGGGACACCGGGCGGGCGATCGACCTGCTCTCCGCCCGGCCGGGCGAACTGTGGCGGCGGCTGGACCAGCTGTCCGGCGCGGTCGGTGACGACCCCGACCTGTGGGCCCGGTTGCTGGCGGCGGCGAGCACGACCGCCGGGCGGGTCGCGCCCGGCGTTCTCGGGATCACCATCGGTCACCTCGCCCGGCGGACGACGACGGTCAAGGCGGAGGAGGCCGAGGGGGTCGAAGTCGCGGCCTCCACCGAGGTCGAGGCGGTTGCCCGTCCGGCACGGCGCGGGCTGCTGGCCGTCTTCCGTCGCCGCGGTGACATCGCCGCTCGACGGGCGGCAGCGGCCACCGCCCAGCGGCCCGCGCGCCCCGAACCGCCGGCGCCGAACACCCCGCGGCGGGTCTTCCTGCCCTCCGGCGACGTGGTCCGGCTCTGGACCGCGCCGGAGCGCCGCGATCCGCTGCCGTCCGCCCTGGTCGGCGATCTGGTGGCGGCCGGACGCGCGGAGCTGGTGCGGCGAGCCGGACGGCTGACGCCGTACGACCTGGTCGTGGTGGACGCCGCCCTGGCCGAGGTGCCGGCGCCAACCCGCGAGCAGGCCTCCAGCGGTCAGCTCGCCGGATGGACCAGGGGCAGCCGCGTGGCGCTGCCCGAGCATGACGGCCTCCTGCGGCTCTTCCTGCACTGGACGGACTCACCGGTGACGAGGGTCGACCTGGATCTCTCCTGCACCTTCTACGCCGACGACTGGACGCCGCTGGGCCACTGCGACTACACCCGGCTCCGCTGGCGGCAGTGCGCGCGGCATTCCGGTGACCTCACCTCGGCGCCGCCGCCCGGCGCGGCGACCGAGTACATCGACCTCGAGCTGGACGCGCTGCGTGCCGAGGGCGTGCGGTGGGTGGTGCCCGTCGTCTTCTCGTTCAACGATGTCGCCTTCGAGCACCTCGACCGGGCCATCTCGGGGTTCATGCTGCCGCAGCGCGACGGGGAGGCCTTCCAGCCCGAGCGGGTGGCCCAGCGCTTCGACCTGCGCGGCCGCTCGCGAGCCCTGCTCCCGATGGTGGCCGATCTGGCCCACGAGTCGCTGCTGTGGGCGGATGTCAACCTCGCGACCACGGGTTACGGGCACTCGGTCGCCCGCAGCGGCGCCGCGCTGGGACGCCTGGCGGCCGACATCTGGGAGTTCTTCGGCTCCGGTGAACGGGTCAGCGCCTTCGACCTGGTGGCGCTCCACGCCCTCGGACGAGCCCCCTGGCTACGGGTGGTCCACTCTGACGGTTCGGTCAGCGACGTCCGGCTCGAAGGAGACCCGGAGGAAGTCATGGCCCGGATCCGGCTCGCCCTGGAAGGAAGCCACAGCGAGGCCGGCGCGCCCGGTGAGGTCGCCCGGGCGCTGGTCGCCGCCGTGCGGGAATCCGATCTGCTCCGGGTCGCCGATTCGGTTCGGGTCGGCCAGTTCACCGGACTGGTCGCCGTCGGCGAGCCGGGTGACGGCACACGGACCGTCCACGACCTCCTCGCCGAGCTCTCGGCCGCAGCCCCGTAGATTCCTGCCTGGTCCGGTGACCGTCGTCCTTGTCGGTTGCTGCCCGGCCGGCGCTAGTTTCGGGACGAGTTATCCACAGATTTGGATCCGTGTGGGTGCATTCGAGGGTCTTGGCCCCCAAGGTACTGCTATGCGAACGCCTCGGCCTGTGCCATTGCCCCAACAGCCGACTTCGTGGGAGATGCTGCTCGCGACCGGGATGACTCCCGAGACGGTGCGCAGCCGGCTGCGCCGTGGGGATCTGCTTCGGTTGCGCGACGGGGTCTATCTCGACAGCCGCCGGTGGCCATCGGATGATCGGGCGCAGCATCAGCTGCTGACCCGGGCGGAACTGGTGGTCGTGTCGGCAGCGGTGGTCAGCCATAACAGCGCAGCCATGTTCTGGGGGCTGCCGGAGCCCACCGGTGCGTGGACAGACTTGCCACCGAGCCTCATGGTGCCTGTTCCGACGACTCAGCGCGCACGCAGCACCGATGCCGTCCGGATCCACGTCGGCAGGTTGCCGGCTCACCACGTGACACGGGACGCCGAGGGCTGGCCGGTCACCACGCTCGCCCGAACCGCCGTGGACGTGGTTCGTGGGCTCACGCTGCCGGAGTCCCTGATCGTGCTGGACGCCGCTCTCCGGCTGTCCTGCGCTGATCTGGTGGCGATGCCGCGCCGCGCCGACTACGCCAACCGCACGATTGCCGGTGCGGCGGCGGCTCCGCTGGTCGAAGTCGCTGGCTGGGTCCGCGAGCGGCGCGCGGTCACCGCGGCGCTCGCTGCCGCGGATCCTCGTCGGGAGTCACCGGTGGAGTCGCTCAGCATGGCTCACTTCATGCTGGCCGGGTTCCCGCTGCCCGAGTGTCAGGTGCCCATCCGTACTCCGATGGGCACGGTCTATCCCGACTTCTTCTGGCCCGAGCATCGCCTGATCGGTGAGGTTGATGGAGGCGTCAAGTACACGAACGCGGACGCTCAGGTCAGGGAGAAGGAGCGCGAGCAGATGCTGCGTGACCTGGATTACCGGATGGTGCGTTGGCTCGGCCGGGAGATCAGGCTGCGGCCGTGGGTCGTGCTCGAGCGCGTCGCACGAAAGCTGGGCTATGAGGCGACCGGGATGGGAAACGCCGATCTATTGGGGTTATGAGCACGCGACCTGTCCCGGAAGGGTGCTTCCGCCGATCTATTGGGGTAATGGGCGCTGTCTCGACGCTGGTAACCCCAACAGATCGGCGAATCCCAGGATCTGGGGGTCGGGCAGGCTTCGTAACCCCAACAGATCGGCGAATGTGTCCCTGCGCTTCCGCTGCGACCGCGGGCGGGTCGCGCCAGGGGCCTCAGTGTCACCATGGCCACCTGCCTGGGTCGCTATGAGCAAGACTGCCGTTGCTCGTCGTCCCCGGTCGGTCGGT
>JAPUEM010000160.1:23664-38827 GCA_027492575.1 Propionicimonas sp. | reverse complement strand
TGCGCGGGGAACGTCCCGTCCCGCTGCGGGAGGACGCCGTCGTCCGCGCCGGTGCGGGCCGCACCCGGAAAGCGTCGTCCGGCAAGGGATCGGCCGCCGCCGGCGACCTTGCCGAGGCCGACCGCGAGCTGTTCGAGCGGCTGCGCGCCTGGCGCGCCGAGACCGCCAAGGCCGCGTCCGTCCCGGCCTACGTGGTCTTCCCCGACACCACCCTGGCCGCCATCGCCCAGCATCGCCCGGCCACCCTGGACGCGCTCTTCGCGATCAGCGGGGTGGGCGCCAAGAAGCTGGAGACCTACGGTGACGCCGTCCTCGAGGTGGTTGCGGGCGTCCAGGAGTTGACGGAATAGGTGGTCAACGATCCCTGAGCCTGTCGAAGGGTCGCCGATGTGGCCGTGACGACCCCCTCGACGAACTCGGGGTGAACAGAGCTCAGGGATCGTTGGCGGTCCATCCGCGTTTTCCTGAGGCCGCCGTTCTTTGCTGGGGCGTGGCAGGCTGAAACGGAGCGACCAAGGAGAGCCATGCCCAGCAACCGCAGTCAGAGCGACAGTTCGGAATCCGCCGCAACCGGTCGGGCGCACGGGCTGCGCAACGCCGCCTTCGCGACCGGCCTGGTGGCCGCCGCCGCGGTGGGCGGCTCGGTGGCGACCGACCCCGACGGGCAGTGGTACGCGCGCTTGAAGAAGCCGGACTGGCAGCCGCCCTCGTCCGCCTTCCCGGTGGTGTGGACATCGCTCTACGCCGGCATCGCGATCACCTCCACCCTGGTGCTCAACGAACTGGAGCGCCGTGGTGAGGCGGAGGCGGCGGCCGACTATCGCCGCAAGCTGGCCGTGAACCTCACCCTCAACGGCCTGTGGAGTTGGCTCTTCTTCCGTTCCCACAATCTCGGCGCCGCGACCGCCGGAGCCGCCGCGCTCGCGGCCAGTTCGTCCGGCCTGGCGAAGGCCGGCGGACGGGTGCGCGGCCGCTACGGGCTGTCGCTGCTGCCGTACGCCGCCTGGACCTCCTTCGCCACCGTCCTGGCCGGCACGATCTGGTCGCTCAACCGGCGCCGCGCGAGCTGAGCGTTCAGCACTCGTCGCGAGGCCGGAGCAGGGCTTCGGGATCGCAGCCGCCGGGGTCGATGGCGTCCAGGAGGAGGCGGATGGTGGCCCCGAACCGCCTCAGTTGCGTGGCCGACAAGGGATCAAAGGCCAGCCGGCGGACTTCGCGGACGTGCCCCGGAGCGGCCGCCACCACCTGGGCGTAGCCGGCCTCGGTGAGGACGCCGAAGGTGGAGCGTCCGTCGTCCGGGTCGGGGATGCGGGTCACCCAGCCACGGGCTTCGAGTTTGCGGATGACGTTGGAGAGCCGCGACAGCGAGGTGCCGGTGAACTCCGCCAGGTCGCGCAGCCGCAGCCGGCGCTCGGGCGCCATCGACATGCCCGCCATCAGCAGGTACTCGTACAGGCTCAGCCCGGAATCCCGCTGCAGCTGGTGCTCGAGGGCGGCGGGCAGCCGGGTCGTCAGCAGCGAGAGCTGCAGCCAGACCTGCTGCTCCTCGTCGTCCAGCCAGGGAACATCGCCGTCCATCGGTCAAGGATAGTCCGGCCGCCTCGGCCATCGATACTTGAAGATTGAAGTAAGTCAGCCTATGATTCAGTTCAATATTGAACTTTACGGAGGTTGTCATGCAGGTCTTCCTGTGGATCGTCGCCGGGCTGCTCGCCCTCGCCTTCCTGGCCGCAGGGGCCATGAAGCTCACCCAGCCGCGCGACAAGCTGGCCGCGTCGATGGGCTGGGTGGAGGACTTCAACGCGCCGACGGTGAAGCTGATCGGCGGCCTGGAGGTGCTCGCCGCGCTCGGGCTGATCCTGCCGGCTCTGACCGGCATCGCGCCGATCCTGACCCCGCTGGCCGCGACCGGCCTGGTGCTGGTCATGATCGGCGCCATCGTCACCCACCTGCGCCGCGGTGAGCCCCAGGTGATCGTGGCCAACGTCGTCCTGCTGCTTCTCGCTGCCGTGGTCGCCTGGGGCAGGTTCGGCCCCTACGCCTTCGCCTGAGAGCGGCCCACTGCGAGGGGCTTGGGATGACTCCATGAAGCCGGTAACGTAGTTACGTTGCTACAGGAGGTTCCGGTGAGTGTGATGACGTCGCGAGAGTTCAACCACGATGTGGGTGCCGCGAAGCGTGCGGCACTTCAGGAGCCGGTGGTGATCACCGACCGGGGCGAACCGGCCTTCGTCCTGTTGTCCATTGAGGAGTACCGACGCGTCACCGGCCAGCGCCGCAGTCTGGTCGACCTGATCTGGGTCGGTGACGAGATCGAGTTCGAGCCCCCGCGGATGGAGCTGGTGTCGAAGGTGCCGCAGCTGTGAGCTGGCTGCTCGACACAGTCGTCGTCTCGGAGTTGCGTTCCCGCCGGGCCGATCCCGGGCTGCTCGCGTGGGTGGAGCAGCGGGACGTGCTCTCGTTCTACCTGGCGGCGACCACTGTCTTCGAGCTCGAACGCGGCGTGCAGTTGAAGGAACGCAGCGATCCCGCCCAAGGAGCCGTGCTGCGCGAGTGGCTCGACACCATGGTGCTTCCCGCCTTCGCCGGGCGGATTCTGCCGATCGACGCCGAGGTCGCCCGCCGTGCGGCTGGGCTCCACGTGCCCGACCCGCGCCCGGAACGGGACGCGCTCATCGCCGCTGCGGCCCTGGTCCATCGGCTGACAGTGGTGACCCGTAACGTCCGCGACTTCGAGCCGATGGGCGTCCCCGTGGTGAACCCTTGGAAGGGTTCAGCCCGCGCCGGGGAGTGATCGGGGCGTAGTCGCCCTGACGGTCCGGGTGGCAGGCGATGCCTACACTTCCGGCATGGACGGTGCTGCCCGCCGGGCTTGGACGCTGGTGCTGGCCTGCGGGCTGGTGCTGGCCGGCGGCTGCGGCGCGCTGGTCGATCGACGGCCCGAACCCGAGTCGTCCGTCAGCTTCACGCTGGACGGCCTGGAGCGCAGCTACACCGTCCATCTGCCGCCGGGCCACCGATCGGACGTACCCACTCCGGTCCTGCTCGCGCTGCACGGGGGTGGTGGGTCGGCGTCCCAGTTCGAGGCCTCCAGCGGGCTGGACGAGGTGGCCGATGAGCGCGGCTTCATCGTGGTCTACGGGCAGGGGACGACCTGGGGCCGGCTGAACGCGCCGGTCTGGAACGCCGGCGACTGCTGCGGCCAGGCGGTCGACGCCGAGCAGGCGGTGGACGATGTCGGCTACGTCCGCGAGGTGCTGCGGCGGGTGAGCGCCGACGTCGCCGTCGACCCCGAGCAGGTCTTCGTCACCGGCATGTCGAACGGCGCCATGATGGCCGAACGGTTGGCCTGCGAGGCCGCCGACCTGTTCCGCGGGGCCGCCTCCGTCTCCGGTGTGCTGCAGGTCGCACCCTGCGAGCCCAGCCGTCCGATCGCCGTCCTGCTGATGCACGGCACGGACGATCCCTCGGTGCCGTACCGGGGCGGGACCGGGACGGGGCTGAGCCGCGTCCGGGCGATCCCGGCCGAGCAGAATCTCGCCGACTGGGCAACCCGGAACGGCTGCACCGGGCCGCCCGGCGTCGAGCCCGTACCCGTCCTGCCCGACGAGAACGGACGGACGGTCGACCTGCTGCGCTACTCCGGCTGCCGGGCGGAGGTGGCGCTGTATCGCATCAACGGCGGCGTCCACGAATGGCCCGGCGGGCCGATCGACGGCCCGCTCAACGACGACGAGCCGACCACCGCCATCCAGGCCGCGGACGCGGTCGCCGACTTCTTCGGGCTGTAGCCTCCCCCAGACATGAGTTCCGGCGCTGCTGACAAACGCCGATCCATTGGGGTTATCAGCCTTGGTTCCGACCGCGATCCGTGGATTCGCCGGTCTGTTGGGGTTTCCAACGGCTCTCGCTCGTCCGCAACCCCAACAGATCGGCGAATGCGGCTCTCCTGCTCGATTCCGGGCGTCATAACCCCACTAGATCGGCGGATCCGTCAGAGCAGGTTGGAGAAGAGCCGGGCGGCGGAGTTGCGGAAGCGGCGCAGGCGGGTCCACTGGTGGATGTCGTCGAGGGTGAGCGGGACGCAGTCGGTAAGGTCGGCGGCGAAGATCTCCTCGGAGCGGCGGGCGGCGTCCTCGTCGTAGATCCACACCATGAGTTCCTTGTGGAGGCGCAGGCTGCGGACGTCGAGGTTGAGCGTGCCGATGCTGGTGGCCTGGCCGTCGACGGTCAGCGACTTGACGTGGAAGAAGCCCTTCTCCCAGCGGTAGATGTTCACCCCGGCCTCCAGCAGCTGCTCGAGCAAGGAACATTTCCAAGCGCTTCGGCGCCACCACCGCGCTCGCCGATGTCTCCTTCACCCTGGAGGCCGGTGAACGACTGGCGGTGCTCGGCGAGAACGGCGCGGGGAAATCCACGCTCATCAAGGCGGTCGCCGGGGTGCACTCACCGGATTCCGGAAGCCTCTGGCTCAACGGAAGCCAGTTCGCCCCCCGCTCGCCGGCCGAGGCGCTGGCCGCCGGGGTGAGCATCGTCTACCAGGAGCCGTCCTTCTTCCCCCGGCTGAGCGTCCTGGAGAACCTCTTCGTCGGGCGTGAACTGGCCAACAACCTGGGCGTGCTCAGCTGGCGCGAGGTCCGGCGCCGGGCCGAGCGGCTGTTCCGGAAGCTGGACTTCCCGACCCAGCTGCTGGACCGGGACATGGGCGACCTCCGGCTGGCGGAGCAGCAACTGGTGCTGATCGCCCGCGCGGTCGACGTCGAGGCGCGGGTGCTGATCCTGGACGAACCGACCTCCATCCTCACCAACGCCGAGGCGACCCGGCTCTTCGACGTCGTCGCCTCCCTCGCCGCGGGCGGGGTGAGCGTCCTCTACATCACCCATCGCTTCGACGAACTCCCCAAGGTGGCCGACCGGCTCATCGTGCTCCGGGACGGACGCCTGGTCGGCGAACTGCCCGTCTCGGCGAGCCATGACGAGATCCTCACCCTGATGATGGGCCGCGAGATCGACAGCATCGTCGATCGACCGCCGGCCGTGCCCGGCGACGAGGTCCTCCGGCTGGATGGCTACAGCGTCGGGAACCTGGTCAAGGACGTGGATCTCGAGGTGCGCAAGGGGGAGACGGTCGGCCTCTACGGTCTGGTGGGCGCCGGACGATCGGAGCTGGCGATGGGGCTGCTCGGCCAGCTCCCGACCTCGGGCGGATCGGTGCGGCTGAACGGCGCCGACTTCACGCCGCGGACGGCCGGCCACGCCATCGCCCACGGGATCGCCTACCTGCCCGAGGATCGCAAGACCCAGGGGATCTTCCCGTTCATGAGCGTCGCCAGCAATCTGAGCGCCTCTATCCTGCCGCGGTTGACCGGGCTCCTCGACATCGTCAACGCGATCCGGGAGCGCCGGCTGGTCAAGGACTGGATCGACCGGCTGCGGATCAAGACGGCCAGGCTCTCCGCGGGCATCACGTCGCTGTCCGGGGGCCATCAGCAGAAGGTGCTGCTCGCCCGCCAGCTCGCCGTCGAGCCGAGCCTGCTGATCCTCGACGAACCCACCCGCGGGATCGACGTGGGAACCAAGGTGGACGTGCAGCGCCGGATCATCGAGCTGGCCCGGGGCGGTATGGGGGTGCTGGTCATCTCCAGCGAGCTGCCCGAGTTGCTGGCTGTCTCCGACCGCATCCACGTGATGCGGGAGGGAAGGTTCGTTGCGTCGCTGACAGGGGATGAGATGACGGAGGAGAAGGTGCTGCGCGCTGCGGTGGGGGTGGGCCATGTCGCCTGAATCGTCCACGCTGGAGGCCGGCCGGATCTCCCGGGCGCCCGGTGTCAGCTTCGTCCGGCTGCTGCGGGAAGGCCTCGTGCCCATCCTGCTGCTGGCCGAGATCGTCTTCTTCTCGCTCACCACCTCGAGCTTCCTGTCGGTGGACAACCTCTCCAATGTCATCGTCAACGCCTCCGACGTCGGGCTGCTCGCCGCGGGGGTGACCATCGTGGTGCTGGTCGGCGGGATCGACGTCTCGGTCGGCAACATGGTCGGCGTGGTCGCCTGGGTCGCGGTCAGCCTGGCCGCCGGCGGCATGCCGATCCCCGTCGTGCTGCTGGCGTCGGTGGTGCTGGGCGCCGTCCTCGGTACCGTCAACGGCTCGCTCGTCGCCTTCGGCAAGGTGCCGGCGATCATCGCGACGCTCGGCATGGCGGCGATCTACCGCACCGTGCTCTTCGTCCTGTGGGACAAGACGGATATCTTCACCGGGCCGATCGTGCCGGCGCTGGGACCGCTGGCCAGGGTGGGGCCGGTGCCCACGGTGGCGCTGCTGATGCTGGCCGTCTTCGGCGTCCTCGCCTGGGTGCTTCGCTACACGGTCTTCGGCCGGCGGATCTACGCCATCGGCAACGATCCGGAAAGCGCCCGGCTGCTGGGTGTCCCGGTCGCCAGGACCATCCTGATGGCCTATGTCGTCGTCGGGGTGCTGGTCGCGATGGCGGCGATCCTGTACTCGGGGAGACTGGGCGTCATCCAGTCCAATGCCGGCAACGACCTGACCCTGCCCGCGATCGCCTCCGTGCTGCTGGGCGGGACGAGCATCCTGGGCGGTTCCGGCGGTGTGCTGCGGACCCTGACCGGCCTGCTCTTCATCGCGGTACTGCAGAACGGCATCGTCCTGCTGGGGGTTCCTTCGCTGCTCAGCGGCGTGATGGTCGGCTCCGCGCTGATCCTCGCGGTGGCGACCGACGTGGTGACCCGGCGGGTGCTCGACGCGCGACAGAAGGATGCGAGATGACGGATTCGACTCCGCTGCGAAGCCGGTTGCAGGAGTTCTCCTGGTCGGACCGCCGGGTGGTGCTGGCCGGCCTGCTGGTGATCGCCAGCGTGGTCATGAGCATGTTGTCGCCCTACTTCCTGCGGGTGGACAACCTGCTGTCGATGACCCAGTTCGGCGCGGTCGTCGGCCTGCTCGCGCTGGGGCAGTCGATGGTGATCCTCGGCGGCGACGGCGGCATCGACCTGTCGGTCGGCTCGACCATGAGCCTCTCCGGTGTCGTGATGGGATTGGTGGCCCAGGATCTCGGGCTCAGCCCGTGGCTGGCAGCCGTCTTCGCCCTGGTCGCCGGTCTGCTGCTCGGCCTGCTGAACGGCTTCCTGATCACGATCGTGCGGATCCCGGCGCTGATCTCGACCCTGGGCACGCTCTTCCTGTACAGCTCGGTCGCGCTGGTGCTCACCGGCGGCGGCCAGACCGGCGGCATGGATCGCGACGGCTTCCGCAACCTGGGCAACAGCACCATCCTGGGCGTCCCGACCCAGGTGCTGGTGGTGCTGATCCCGGCCTACCTGGTCGTCGGCGCTCTGCTGGCCTGGACGCGGTACGGCCGGCGGATCTACCAGGCCGGCAACAATGAGCGGTCGGCGGCACTGGTCGGCATCAACGTCACCGGCCTGCGCCTGTCGCTCTACTGCTGGAGCGGTCTGCTCTCCGCCCTGGCGGCGGTGGTGAGCAACTCCTGGCTGCTCACCGCACGGCCTTCCGCCGGCCTGAACCTGGAGCTGCAGGCCGTGACCATCGCGGTGCTGGGCGGCATCCATATCTTCGGCGGTCGCGGCCGTCTGGGCGGCGTCGCGCTGGCGGTGCTGCTGGTCATCGTGGTCAACTCGGGGCTTCAGCTCGCCGGCTTCTCGCAGACCATCCAGGCCGGCGTCCTGGGGGCGCTGCTGGTGATCTCCGCGCTGCTGCCCGAACTGGGCAACCTGCGGCTGATCGGGAGGCTCCGGCCGCGCAAGGAGTTGATGAGCAGCCCGGCGGAGTGACCGGGCGGCTCTTGGCCACTGCCGGCTGACGATCTGCCATCGGGGTCACCGGGCATCGTGGGCTTTGCGGTCGGCTGTGGGCTGTGGCACCCTGGACGGGTCCCCGCGGAGGGTTCCGTGATGCCAGGGGATGCCGGATGAGGATGACTATGCGCGACGTGGGAAGTATCCCGACCACGCGCTGAACCTCGCCCGCAGGCGGGTGGCGCATCCCACCGACCTGGAGCCTTCACCATGCCCGCCCTACCCGCGGTCGTCCTCGACGACCTGACTTTCGACTGGCCGGACGGAACCCCGGCCCTCACCGCTCTCACCGCCAGCTTCGGACGCGGCCGCACCGGCCTGATCGGAGCCAACGGCGCCGGCAAATCCACCCTGCTGCGGCTGATCGCCGGACGCCTCGCGCCGAGCGCCGGAGCCGTCACCGCCGTCGGCACGGTCGACTACCTGCCGCAACAGCTCACCCTCGAGGTGGACGCCACCCTGGCGGATCTGCTCGGCGTCCGCCAGGCGCTGGACGCCGTCCGCGCCATCGAGGCCGGCGACCCCGACCCGGCGCTCTTCGACCTGGTCGGGGACGACTGGGACATCGAAGCGCGAGCGGTCGCCGCACTCGGCGAATCCGGGCTGCCCACCGGTCTCGACCGCCAGGTGGCCACCCTCTCCGGTGGCGAGACCGTGCTCGCCGCACTGGTCGGCATCCGGCTGCGCGGGGCGTCCATCGCGCTGCTGGACGAACCGACCAACAACCTGGACGCCGGTTCGCGCGCCCGGCTGTACCACCTGGTCCGCGGCTGGCGCGGCACCCTGATCGCGGTCAGCCATGACCTGGCGCTGCTGGAATCGATGGACGCCACCGCGGAACTGCGGGAGGGTTCGCTGACCGTCTTCGGTGGTCCGCACAGCCAGTACCGGGCCGCGGTCGAACGGGAGCAGGAGGCCGCCCGGCAGGCGCTGCGGACCGCTGAGCAGACCCTGCGCACCGAGCGCCGGCAGCGGATCGAGGCGGAGCAGAAGATCGCCCACGCCGAGCGCCAGGGCCGCAAGGACAAGGCCAATCGCCGCTACGTCCCGGCGGCCATCAACGACCGCCGCAACTCCGCGGAGAAATCCGCGGGCGCTCGGCGCGGCATGCTCGACGCCAAGGTCTCCGCGGCCGCGGCAGCGGTGGAGCAGGCCGAGGCCCGGGTGCGCGAGGACGACCGGATCCGGGTCGACCTGCCCGACCCCGGGGTCGCGGCCGGTCGCCGGCTGGCCGAACTGACCGGCTCCGACGGCCGGATGGTGGTGATCCAGGGCCCCGAGCGGATCGCCCTCACCGGCCCGAACGGCGTCGGCAAGACCACCCTGATCGAGCAACTGCTGGGGTCGGCCAGGTCGGCGTCACCGGTCGGCCGGGCCACCGGGCGAGCGCTGACCGACCGGATCGGGTACCTGCCGCAGCGGCTGGACGGGCTGGACGACCGCGGCAGCGTGCTGGCGAACGTCCAGGCGGCCGCGCCGGAGCAGCCGCCCTGCCTGCTGCGGAACCGGCTGGCGCGCTTCCTGCTGCGTGGCGACGCCGTGGAGCGGCCGGTGTCCACCCTCTCCGGCGGGGAGCGGTTCCGGGTGGCCCTGGCGCGCGTCCTGCTCGCCGAGCCACCGGCCCAGTTGCTGGTGCTGGACGAGCCGACCAACAATCTCGACCTGACCAGCGTCGAGCAACTCGTCGATGCCCTGACCGCCTACCGCGGCGCGCTGCTGGTGGTCTCCCACGACAACGGCTTCCTCGCCCGGCTCGGGCTGGATGCCCAATTCGAGCTCGACCCGGACGGGCTGCTCACGCGACGGCCCGCCGCCGCAGCGGATCCCGGCATGGGATGAGGCGGTCTCGAACGGATCTGCCCGCGGATCGGCCAAGTGGGTGCCGAACCAGGCTCGAAGCCATGATCCGGGGGTAGGTCTGTTCGTGACGAGCGGCGCCGGCCTGCCGGACCGCACGGGAATGCGGCCGGACGGTGACGGATCGCGAGGCGCTTTAGGCCCAACCATTCCCGGTGAGGTTCAATAGCCCGGTGACAACGCTTCCCCCGGTGGCCCTTGGCCAGCATCCGCCGCCCGACCAGGTGATCGTGCACCTCAGTGACACCCACTTCGTGACCGGCGCCGCGCCGCTGATGGGGACGGTGGATTCCGACGGCCACCTCGCCGAGGCGCTGCGCGGGCTGACCGCCAGCGGGCTGCGTCCGTCCGCCATCGTGGTGACCGGGGACATCGCCGACACCGGCGCCGCCGACGCCTACGCCCGGGTGCGGGCGATGCTCGAACCGGTCGCGGCCGAGCTGGGCGCCGAGCTGATCTGGGTGATGGGCAACCACGACGACCGCGGCCGGTTCCGTGCCGGGCTGCTGGACGGCGAGGGCTCCGCCGAGGTGGACGCGGTGCACGACCTGGACGGCCTGCGCCTCATCGTCCTCGACTCGACCGTGCCCGGCCACGACTGGGGGCTGGTCACCCCGGCGCAGCTCGAGTGGCTGGCGGGCGTGCTGGCCACCCCCGCCCCGAAGGGGACCGTCCTGGCGATGCATCACCCGCCGCTGCCGGTGCCGATCGTCCTCGCCCAGCTGATCGAGCTGCGCGAGCAGGCCGCGCTGGAGGCCGTCCTGACCGGGACGGACGTGCGCGCCATCATCGCCGGCCACCTGCACTACAGCACCTTCAGCACCTTCGCCGGCATCCCCGTCTCGGCCGCGGCCGCGACCTGCTACACCACCGATCTGGTGGCGCCGGTGCCCACCCTGCGCGGCCAGGACGGCGGCCAGGCGTTCAACCTGATCCACGTCTACCCCGAGCAGTTCGTGCACTCGATCGTCCCGATCGGCGCCTACCCGACCACCTTCGAGGTCCCGGTCACCTACGAGCAGCTCGCCGCACTCGCCCAGCTCAGCCCCGAGGAGCAGGAGGCCATCGCCTTCGCCAACGACCCCGGCAACCCGTGATGGGCTGGCGCGGCGTCATCGCCCTGCTGGCGAACGACTGAATCACACCTGATGTACCAGTTGGTCGGCATCCCGTCCGAGATGCCGACCAACTGTTGCGACAGGTGATCCCTAGGCCTGGTAGGGGTCGATGAGGCGCAGGCCGACGCCCTCGAAGTCCTTGGTGTTGCGGGTCGCGAGGCTCGCTTTCGCGTGCAGGGCGATGGCGGCGATCTGGGCGTCGAGGATCGAGATCGGACGCCCCGCGCGCTGCCGGGCGACGGTCACGGCGGCGTACCGGTCGGCAACCGCGGAGGTGAAGTCGAGGGTGTAGGGCTCCATCGCCTCGAAGTAGGCGGCGGCCGCCTGGGTGAGCGCGTCCTTGCGGCGTCCGTCTTCGAGCTTCGCCACGCCGACGGCGACTTCCGCGCGGGTGATCGCGGTCACGTACACGTCACCGGGGCCTTGCTGGGCCGCCCAGTTCCGGACCGGAACCAAGGCCGGGTGCCTGGCGCCGGTGAGCAGGGCCGAGACGACGTTGGTGTCCAGCACGATCACGCGAGTTCCACCTCGCGTTGGTATTCGACCTCGCGGGCCGGAAAGTCCACTTCGACCTCGATGTCCCGCATGATCAGGTCGACCCGCGCCATCGCTGCCGTGAAGCCGGTGCTGGGTTCCGGTTCCGGGACGGATTCCAGGATGTCCCGGATCTCGGCCTCCATCGATCGGCCGTGGGCTGCCGCGCGTCGTTCGATCCGTCGCTTGGCGGCCGGATCGAGATTGCGCACAGTGATGATGCTCATGCTGGCCTCCTCGCACCGAGAGTAGGTGCTGCATGCAACGCATGCAAGAAGTCAGGATGACGGCGAGCCCCATTGACGAGGAATCGGTTGGCGAACGTAGCGCCTTTTCGGCTTCTCGTCCGGGAAGCCGAAGAATCGCTACGTTCGGTGGGCGGCGATTGGGCGACGGGGGTGGGGAACCGTCCCACTCCGTCCAAGGGGTCAGGCGCCGGAGGCGAAGGACTCCAGCCAGGCGATCAGCTGATCGGCCTGTTCGGCGGTCTCGGCCTCGACGAACATGCGCAGGACGGGCTCGGTGCCGGAGAAGCGCAGCAGGGCCCAGGCGCCGCCGGCCAGGTGCAGCTTGATGCCGTCGTAGCTGTCGATCCGGGTGACCGGCCAGCCGGCGATCTCGGACGGGGCCGCGGTCGCCATCCGGCGCGGCAGCTCCACCCGCAGGTCGGGGGTGGCGGGGATGCCGTGCTCCACCCGGAAGACCCGGCCGGTGATCGAGTAGACATGCTCCAGCAAGGCGCTCAGCGGCTGCCCGGTGCGGGCCAGCATCTCCACCACCAGGGCGCAGGCGAAGACCCCGTCCTTGCCCTTGATGTGGCCGCGGATGGTGAGGCCGCCGGAGCTCTCGCCACCCAGCACGGCGTCGATCTCGTCCATCGCGGCGATCACGTGCTTGAAGCCGACCGGCACCTCGCGGTGCTCCTCGCCGAAGGCCTCGGCCAGCCGGTCCAGCAGGTGCGTGGTGGCCAGGTTGCGGACGACGCCGCCGCGCTCCCCGCGCACCTCGTGCAGGTACCAGTAGACGAGCAGCAGCAGGTCGTCGGTGGAGATGTAGCGGCCGTGCTCGTCGATGATCGCGATCCGGTCGGCGTCGCCGTCGGTGGCCATGCCGAGGTCGTAGCGGCCGCCGGAGTTCTCGACGATGTCGATCAGGGTCGACAGCCGTTCCGGGTCGGGGGCGGGGGAGCGTCCGCCGAAGAGCGGATTGTGCCGCTCGTGGATGAACTCGGTGCGCACCCGGGCGTCCGACAGGATCGTCCCCAGGGTGAGCTGGGAGGTGCCGTACATGGCGTCCACCACAACCCGAAGGCCGGCCCGCCGGATCAGCGAGATGTCGATGATCTGCTCGATCGCGTCGATGTAGGGGTTGGTCAGGTCGACCTCGCGCACCAGCCCCACCGAGGTGGCCAGCCCGAGCTCGATCGACACCACGTCCGCCTGGCTGAGCGAGTTGGCCTCGGCGGTGAGCGCGTCCGTCTCGTCCTGCAGCGGGAGCGATCCGTCGGAGCGGAAGATCTTCAGCCCGTTCCACTGCGCCGGGTTGTGGGAGGCGGTGAAGATCAGGCTGAACGCCGCGTCCAGGTGCGGGGCGGCGAAGGTGACCAGCGGGGTGGGGACGTCCTCGGCGAGCAGGTGGACGCCGATGCCGTTGCCGGCGAAGACCTCGGCGGCGGCCTCCACCGATTCCCGCGAGAGGAAGCGCCGGTCGCCGCCCACCACCACGCCCAGCGACTCCCGGCCGGTGCGGGTGATCTGGTTGGCCAGCGCCTGGCAGAGCCGCCGGACGTTGTGGATCGTGAACCCCTCGCCGATCAGCGCCCGCCAGCCGCCGGTGCCGAAGTGGATCTCGCCGGTCTCGATGGCGTGTTGCGGGGCGAAGAGCCGGCGCAGCACGATGTCGGCCGCCGCCTGAAGTTCCTCGGAGGTGTTGATGTCCTGCACCTCGCCGGCGTCCACGATCGCGTAGGACGCCAGCGTGCCGCCCTCGGCGATCAGCCGCCGGGCCAGTTCGGTCAGCCGGTGCTCGCCGCTGGCCGCCATCGCGTCCAGCCCGGGGATCAGCAGGGCGTTGTCGATCACGTAGGCGCCGACGTTCACCTCGGTGATCAGCTCGCTGCTCTCCGACAGGTCGGCGTCCTCCACGATGCCGACGATCCGGCCGTCCTCGTCGCGCAGGATGCGTCCGTAGCCGTCGCCGTCCGGCAGCACCGCGGTCAGCACCGAGAACTGGGCGTCCTTGAGCCGGTGCCGCCACAGCAGGCCACGCAGCGAGGCCGCCCGCAGCAGCGGGGTGTCGCCGTAGGCGATCAGCACGTCGCCGTCGAAGCCGGCCAGCTGGAACCGGGCGCTGCGGACGGCGTCACCGGTGCCGGCCTGGGTGGTCTGGACGACGTAGGTCCAGTCCGGGCCCAGATGGGCGCGGACGGCTTCGTCGTGCTCGGCGACGACGATGATCACGTCCTGCTGCGGGACGACGGCGGTGATGTTCGCCAGGGTCTGCTCGATCACCGTCTCGCCGGCCAGCGGACGCAGCAGCAGGTCGCGGGTGGCCTGGTTGTGCCCGGCCGCCAGCACCACCGCCTTGAGCGGACGGGAACCGGCCGGCATCAGATCGGCTCCGCCACCGCGCGCAGGACGGGACGCAGCGCCAGCCACCACTGCTCGCGGGGGCGGTGGAAGGCCGCGTCGATGTCGTCGTTGAGGTGCTCGATGCCGAACCGTTCGATCGCGCCGTCGGAGAGCCCCTGGTAGAAGCTCCGGGCGGTGCCCTCGGCGAACTGCTCGTCCAGGGTGTGCAGGGCGGCGGAGACCAGCCGGGCGGCCAGCAGCCGGTCGGCCGGGGTGGGGGAGCCGCCCTGCTGCACGTGCCCGAGCACGGCTTGCCGGACGTCGTAGCGTCCGCCACCCTCCTCCTCGAAGACGCGGGCGATGAAGTCGGTGGTGTAGAGCGGATTCGCCTCCTCGTTGCGGACGGCGAGGAAGAGCTTGCGTCCGGCGGCGAAGCTCTCCCGCAGCCAGGCGACGTCCGCCTGCAGGGCGTCCAGGCTGATGCCCTCCTCGTGCAGGTAGACCCGCTCGGCGCCTCCGGACAGGCCGCTGGCCAGCGCCAGGAAGCCGCAGTAGCGGCCCATCGTCTCCACCACGAAGGCGCGCCGGGCGGCGGCCCCCGAGACCTTCAGCCGGTCGATCGCCTGGGTGACCACGTTGAGCGCGGTGTCGCTGCCGATCGACAGTTCCGAGCCGGGCAGGTTGTTGTCGATGGACGCCGGCACGCAGACCATCGGGATGCGCAGCGCCGGGTAGTGGTCGCGCTCCCGGTGCATCAGGTGGACGGCCTGGTAGCCGTTCCAGCCGCCGATCATCAGCAGCGCGTCGATCCGGTGCTCCTCCAGGGTGCGGCTGATCGCGTAGAGGTCGTTGACCGTGGGCATCGTCCGGCGCACCCCGAGCTCGGCGCCGCCGTCGGCGAGCCAGTCCTCGACATCCGCCCAGCCGAGTTCGGTGAGGTCGTGGTCGCGCAGCCCCTTGAAGCCGTCGCGCACCCCCAGCATGGTGTGCCCGCGCCGGATCCCCAGCCGGACGGCGTCGCGGGCCGCCGAGTTCATCCCCGGGGCGAGCCCGCCGACGTGCAGGATCGCGATCCGCTTCCCGGTGGACGACCCTTCGCCAGGGTCACCGATCGTTCTGCCGCGCGTCTCCCGGACGTTCCCTGAGCCTGTCGAAGGGTCGTCGCCGCCGGCGGTGGTCGGGTCGACCAGCTCGCGGAAGATCTGGGCCATGTCGGTGAAGGCCTGGCCGCGGTAGGACATCGCCGTGGCG
>JAPUEM010000160.1:0-23564 GCA_027492575.1 Propionicimonas sp. | reverse complement strand
GAAGATCTGGGCCATGTCGGTGAAGGCCTGGCCGCGGTAGGACATCGCCGTGGCGTAGTCGCCGTCGCGGATCAGCCCGGGGACCTCGCGGGTACGGGCGACCGCTTCGATCAGCGGCACCCGGGTCACCCGGTTGCCGTGGAAGCCGATCACCGTCCCGATGCTGTCGGGGGTGGCGACCAGTACCTCGAGGGCTGCCTCGAAGCCCAGCCAGGTCGGCGCCCAGCGGTCGTAGGCGCTGGGCGAGCCGCCGCGCTGGACGTGGCCGAGGATGGTCACCCGGGCGTCCTCGCCGAGCCGCGCCTCCAGCACGTCGCGCACCCGGGCCGAGGTGATCGGCTCACCGGAACGCTCCCGGGCGCCCTCGGCGACCACCACCATGGTGTCGCGGCGGCCGTTGGCGCGGGCCTGCCGCAGGGCCGCGCACATGGTGTCCTCCCAGCCCACCTCGGGCGGATGCTCCGGGATCAGGACGTAGTCGCAGCCGCCGGCGACCGCCGCCATCAGGGCCAGGTAGCCGCAGTGGCGTCCCATCACCTCGACCACGAAGCAGCGCTGATGGCTGGCCGCGGTGCTGGCCAGCGCGTCGATCGCCTCGATGATGCGATGCAGCGCGGAATCGGCGCCGATCGTCGAGTCGGTGCCGACCAGGTCGTTGTCGATCGAGCCGACCAGGCCGGTGAACATCAGGGCGGGGTGGGCGTCGGCGACCTCCCGGCTGATCTCCCCGGCCTCGACCAGTTCGGCGAGCAGGCCGGGCCAGTCGGCGCGGAACTGGTCCAGGCCCGACAGCGAGCCGTCCCCGCCGATCACCACCAGCCGGTCGATGCCCTGCTGCAGCAGGTTGCGGGCGGCGCGCCGGCGTCCCTCCCACTGGCGGAAGTCCTGGCTGCGGAAGGTGCCGATGACGGTGCCGCCCCGGTGCAGGATGCTGCTCACGTCCGACCAGGTGAACTCACGGATGCCGTCGCCGCCGTCGACCATGCCCTGGAAGCCCTCGTAGATCGCCGAGACCCGGGCACCCCGGCTCAGCGCGGTGCGGACGACCGAGCGGACGGCGGCATTCATGCCCTGCGCGTCGCCGCCGCTGGTGAGGATGCCGAGGTGGGGTTGGACGGCTGTGCTCATCGATCCTCCGGATCACTGGACGGGTTGGCCACAGTCTTGCCGACGGGTGCGGACGTCGTCCATGGTCGCACGCCGCGGTGAACCGGTGATGTCGTTCAGGTGACCTGGACGGAATTGGGTTCCGAGCCCGTCCATCCGGGGTCGAGCTCGTCCTCCACCGATCGGGCGGACGCGGTCAGGCCTGCTGGCCTTCCTCCGGTTCGTCCGGGGCAGGCGGGGAGGACGGCGGCTCCGGGGAGTCGGCCGGCTCGGTGGGCCCGGTGGGCTCCGGCGGCTGCGGGCGGGGCCTGATCAGGCAGGGCGCTGACGGCGCCGACGGCAGGGGTTCCGCCGGGCTGTCGGGCATGAGCGTGGGCGGGCCGTCGATCTGCGGCAGCGAGGGCTTGATGATGACCGGATCGTCGGTGGGCGGGTCGTCGACCCGGGGCGGATCCGGAAGCTGGTCGTCCGGGGCCGGAGGGCTGTCGACCTTGGGCGGACGGGTCGCCGGACGCCGGGGCGGCCGGCGGTCGGCCCGCGGCCGCGGCGGTTCCGGCAGCACGGGTTCGACGGCCTCGGGGGGAGGCTCGGGAGCGGGGACGACGAGCTCGGGCACGGTCTGCTCGGGTGGCGGCAGGGCGGCCGGCGGGGGTGGCGCCGCGGACGGCCGGGGGCCGGGCTCGGGAGCGGCCGGCGCGGGCGGTCGTTGACCGGCGGCGACGACATCGTCGTCCATCAGGTTTCCGGGGGGTGCGGCCAGTACGCCGGCGACCAGACAGGCCATCGCCGCGAGCCAGATCCGCCGCTGCGTCATTTCGGTTCCCCCCGGAGCACGCGGGCCGAGTCTAGAGGGGCGCCGGCGGCTTGCCAACGGAGCAATTCCTCGCTCAGGTTGTGCCGGGCGGCCGGCAGCCAGGCCCGCGCGCCCGCCGCGGTGCGGAAGAGCGGGTCGAGAGCGAGCAGGCTGCGCAGCACCTGCGTCCGTCCGCGCTGGAAATCCTCCTCAGGTACGGCGCGATACTCGGTGCGGATGTCGCGGACGTAGACGTGGTACCGGCCGGCGGGCTGGCCCAGGATCGACAGATCGGCATCCATGACCACCGCTCCGGCGGCGTCCCCCGGTTCCGGATCGTGGGACGCGGTGAGCCGGACGAGCCGCGCGACCTCGTCCACCTCGGCCACCGGCAGCAACCCGGCGAGGCGTTCCTGCGCCAGGGCCGCGGAGGCCTCCTCGTCCAGCCCGGGCCGCAGCTCGTAGACCGCGTCGTGGAACCACAGCGCCAGCCGCGCCGGACGGCTCGGCGCGCCGCCGCTCACCAGCTGGGCGGCCCCCAGCGCCTGGGCGAGGTGGCGGACGTCGTGGTAGGCCCGGTGCGGCTCCTGCCAGCGGCCGAGCAGTTCCTCGCCGAGCGCGGGGGCTCCGGGCAGCACTTCCTGCCAGGCCCGGCGCAGCCCGTCCAGCACCTGGGCCGGTTTCGGGGTGCGGTCGGCGGGACGCACCCGCAGCCCCGCCGACCGCAGCCGGCGCAGCAATTCCTTCTCCGAGACCGGCTCGGCGCCCAGCGCGACGAGCTCGGCGTGACGGCGTTCGGGAATGTCGTAGTGATCGTGGTCGAAGGCCCGGTCGGGCAGCCCGGCCGCCGCCGCGAAGGCGTGCAGCTCGTTGAGGCTGGTGTCGGAGACCAGGTGCGCGAAGCGCGTCCCGTGCGCCGGCCACCGAGGCGCGTCGACCAGGATGGCCAAAGCTACGGTTCCGGGTTCGTGAACAGGGCGACGAACTCCGCCTCGTCCAGCACGTGGAAGCCGGCCGTCAGCAGCGCCACCGCGCGCGGCGCGTCGTCCGGGATGTCGAGCCGGTCGACGTCCAGCGCGGCCACCCGGAAGTGGTAGTGGTGCGGCCCGTGCCCCGGCGGCGGCCACGGCCCGCCCCAGCCCGGGACGCCGTAGTCGGTCGGCCAGTCACGGGCGCCCGCCGGCGCCGCCCCGTCCTCGATCGAGGTCACGTCGGGCGGAATGTCGGTGAGCACCCAGTGCCACCAGCCGCTGCCGGTGGGGGCGTCCGGGTCGTAGCAGGTGACCATGAAGCTGCGGGTGCCCTCGGGGGCGTCGCCCCAGGTCAGGTCGGGGGCCAGGTTCTCGCCACCGACGCCGCTGTGGGCGTGCCGCAGCTCGATGGTGGAATCGGCCGGGATCGCAACGCTGCGCAGGAACACGGTTCTCCTCCTTCTTGTGCGGATTCAGACTATTGGCTGCGGCATGATGGGGCCATGGATCGGGTCGAACTGCCGGAGCTGGGGGAGCACCAGGTGGTCTTCAGCCTGCCCGGGGCGGACGACGACGACCTGATCGCCGGCTGCGAGGTGCTGTGGCAGGAGGGTCACCGGTTCTGGTCGGTGCCGCCGGAGCGGCTGGACGATCTGGCGGCGCTGCGGGCGGTCTTCGGACGGCGGGCGCGGATCGGCGTCCATGATCTGACGAGCACCGGGCAGGCGATCGCCGCGGTCTCGGCGGGAGCGGCCCTGCTGGCCAGCGTGTACTGCCTGCCGAAGCTGGTCGCCGCCGCCGGCCAGGTGCCCGTGGTGCTGGGCGGGCTGACCCCGCAGGAACTGCGCAACGCCCACCGGGCCGGGGCGAGCGCCGTCCAGGTCATCCCCTGCGAGGCCTTCGGCACCGCCTACGCCCGCGGGCTGCCGGAACTGGTCTCCGAGATCCCGCTGCTGGCGACCGGACGGCTGGAGCACTACCAGGCGGAGGTCTGGCTCACCTCCGGGGCGCTCGGGGTGTGGCCGACCCAGCTGCTCACGCCCGACCTGTTCGCCGAGGACGACCTCACCGAACTGCGTGCCCTCGCCCAGCGCTGGCGCCTGGGCGACTGACTCCTGTCTCTGGCCCACCCGCTCAGCGGATGTCGCGGTTCGTCGGCTTCCTGGACGAGTAGCCGACCAACGGTGACGCGCGATGCCGACCGGGCCGGGAAACCGGCCCCGGGTGTACCGCTTAGCCGAGGCGACGGTTCCGGCGCCGGTTCACCCCGCGGATCAGGCCACCGATCACCATGAAGAGCATCACGGCGCCGAGCAGGCTGCCGCCGCCGACGATCGCCAGTTGCACCCAGCGATCCCCTTCGGGATCGGGCCGCCGCGACGGGCTGGGGGAGGGGCTCGGGGTCGGCGAGACCTCCGGGGACGGGGAGGCCGTGGGGGATTTGGTCGCCTTGGGGGTCTTGGCGGGCTTGGGCTTCTTCGTCGCCTTCGGGGTCTTGGTGGCCTGGGGTGCCGGCGCGGGAGCCTGCGGAGCCGGGTCGGCGGCCGCCGGAACGAAGGCCGGCAGGCTCAGCAGCAGGGCGATCGCGGTCGCGACGAAGACCCGTAACAGCGACCTGCGCCGACCCGCCCGAAGCACGGGTTCCGCGGCATGTCGTGGTGTCATCTGCCCTCCCTGGCCGTCGATGCACTCCAGCCGAGTATCAAGGCCGCTGGACGCCGATGCAAAACATCCTGAGAGCAGGCCGGGCGACTCACCTTGCATCCTGAGGATTTCTTAGGATACTTTTGGGAGTCGTTAGCTTTGTCCATTCTGAGGGTGGGTATGTACCAACCGCGCCGCGTGCTCGATCCGGTCGAGTCAACGGTCGTCGCGACCCCTCGTCCCGCGGCCCCGGGCAAGGCCCGCCGCGCTGCTCCCACCTGGCGTGACCACGTCGGCCAGCGGGCCGGAATCGGCTTGGTGAGCCTCGCGGCCGTCGCCGCCGGCGGCGCGATCGTGCTGGGTGGCGATCCGGCCACCGCGGCCCTCTCGGTGCAGGCTCCCGGTGCCGCGGCCGACCCGGCCGTCCTCGCGGCGGCGGAATCCGCGGTCTCCGGCGATCAGCGCGAGGTGGCCGGCACCAGCCGCAGCCAGGCGCGTCCGGCCCTGCAGTTGCTCGCACTCACCACCTCCGAGCTTCCCGATGCCGCCGAGGATCTGGTCGCGCTCACCCCGCTCTACACCACGGCCGGGCTCAACCTGCGCGCCGAGCCCTCCCAGAAGGCCGACCTCCTCGGCCGGGTCGACGCGGCCACCAAGGTCGTCGCCACCTCGATCATCGACGGCAAGTACCGCAAGGTGATGGTCGGCGAGAAGGAGGGCTGGGTGCTGGCCGCCAACCTCGCCGACGAGACCGACGACCTGGCCCAGGGCATCACCATGGCCCCGTGCTCCCGCGGCACCGCCGTGGAGCGGAAGCTGCGGGCCGACACCATCAAGATCTACCGCTCGGTCTGCGCCCTCTTCCCCGGTGTGAACTCCTACGGCGGCTGGCGGGCCGGCGGACGCCAGTTCCACAAGAACGGCCGCGCGCTCGACATCATGCTCACCCCGAAGAAGGAGAGCGCGATGGGCTGGAAGATCGCGAAGTACCTGGTCGCCAACGCCAAGACCTTCAACATCGACCACATCATCTTCGAGCAGCAGATCTGGACTCCCCGAACCCCGCGCTGGCGTCACATGGCGAGTCGGGGCAGCATCACGGCCAATCACTTCGACCACGTCCACGTCGCCATCAAGGCCTGAGGCCCCCGGGTGCGCAACCCGTAGGGTAGCCCCATGAATTTCGGACGCCGGCTGGCCCGGCTGGGCCGCGCCCCGCTGCCGGAGTGGCAGGAGCTGGCCTGGGTGGCCGGATCGCGTTCCTGGCTGCCCGCGGGGCTCACCCGGTGGCTGGCCGACAACCTCTATCTGGTCGCCTTGCCCTACCTCGGGCTGGTCGTCGCCCTGCTCACCCAGCAGCCGGTCTGGGCGCTCGGCTTCGCCCTGCTCGCCGCGCTGGGGGAGTGGGCGGCCAGCCGGGCCGATTCCCGGCCGGCCCGGATTCTCGACACCGCCGGCCTGATCCCCCCGGTACGAGCCGCCGGACGCGCGCTGCTGGTCGCCGGCACCCTGTTCCGGCCCAGCTACGTGGCCGCCAGCGTCGTGATTCTGCTGGCCTGGCTGGGGCTGCTCGGCCTGCTGGCCGGGTTCTCCCGGAACCTGCCGCCGCTGCGCTACCAGCCGGGAACGGAGACCCAGCCAGAGCCGCTGGCCGGCTACCTGCGCTGCCTCCGCCGCGCCACCGGGACGCCGGGCTGGGTGGTCGCCGCCGAGGCCCTCGCCCTGGCGGGCGCCTTCCTCGCGGGCCAGACCTTCGGGCTCCCGCTGCCCTACCTCGCGGGCGCGCTGGCCGTGGGGGTCTCCGCGGTGACCGCCCGCGCCTTCCGCGGCCTGCTGGCTCGCGGAAAGGCCGATGCCGAGACCCTGCTGGCCGACCTGGCCGCCACCGATCCGCGCTACCTCGTCCACGTCTCGATGGGCGCCGAGCATTCCCGCTACATCGTCAACCAGTGGCTGCCGGCCCTCGACGCCACGCCGGCCAACGGACTGCTGGCCGTCCGGGAGGCCAGCCAGCTGCGTCCGCTGCGGGCGACCCGGGTGCCCGTGGTCTACGTCCCCAGCCCGCGGCAACTGGAGCAGGTGACGTTGCCCGGCGTGCGGGTCGGGTTCTACCTGGCCTTCGGCGAGAAGAACGCCCACCTGCTGCGCGAGCCGCGGCTGGCCCACGTGATGCTGCTGCACGGCGACTCCGACAAGGCGACCTCCGCCAACGCCCAGGTGCGCGGCTTCGACCAGATCTGGGTGGCTGGCCAGGCCGGCATCGACCGCTACCGGGCCGCCGGCATCGACCTGCCCGAGGACCGTTTCGTCATCATCGGACGCCCGCAGGTCGAGCCCCTGCTCAACGCGCCGCCGCCCACCGGCGACCGTCCGATCCTGCTCTACGCGCCCACCTTCGAGGGCTACTACGCCGAGACCGCCCACACCTCGCTGGACGTGATGGGCCCGGCCATGATCCGCCGGCTGCTGGCCGGCTTCCCGCAGCTGCGAGTCTGGTTCAAGCCGCATCCCTCCAGCGGGGTGGTGCGGCCGTCCATGCAGGCGGCGATCGACGAGATCGACGCCCTGCTGGCCGGCGGCGACCACGTCGTCGTCGACCGGGACCCGAACCTCACCCTCACCGACTGCCTGGCCGCCGCGGACCTCCTGCTCAGCGACATCTCCAGCGTGGTCAGCGACTACCTGGCCACCGGGCGTCCGGTCATCGTCACCAACCCGGCCGGGCTGTCGGCATCGGAGTACGCGGCGGCCTATCCCAGCCAGCGCGGCTCCTATGTCGTCGGCCCCGATCTGGCCGGTTTCGACGAGGCCGTCACCGAAGCCCTGGGCCCCGACCCGCTGCGTCCCGAGCGGGAGGCGCTGGTCGGCTACCTGCTCGGCACCCGCCATCCGCAGGCCGCCTTCGACGCCGCGCTGGCCCGGCTGGCGCAGTAGAAACACCCGGGGAACCGGATGGCCGCGAACCGGTTCCGAAGCCGCGCGGATCGGGTCGGCGGCGTGCTAATGTCTGTGCGTTTCATCGTCCGAACTGCAAGGTCGACACCCACATGGCGTTAGCGAGCGTCCGAAGATCCTCCCGGGTGGTCCAGGCAGTCCGTGAGACCCCGGAGCGGCTGCGATACCTGGCCCAGGCCGTGGACAAGTGGAACCCCGATCCGCGCGCGGAGGCCTTCGTGGCGGCCTACCGCTCCGCCCGGATCGATCCCGATCTGGTGTTCTACGAAGCGTACTCCGGCGTCGCCATGGCCTGCGGTCCCGAAGCGATCTTCCGCGAACTGCTCATCGATCCGAGGTACGCCCACCTCAAGCACGTGTGGTCGCTGGACGACGCCGAGGAGATCGAGCGCCGCACGCGGGAGTTCGCCGGCCACCCCAACGTCCGGTTCATCCTGGACAACAGCCCTTCCTACTTCGAGACGCTGACCACAGCCAAGTACCTGATCCAGAACACCACCTTCCGGGCCTACTTCACCAAGCGTCCCGAGCAGGTCTACCTCAACACCTGGCACAGCGCCGGAGCGGTGAAGACCATGGGCTTCGACCTGCCCGACGGCAACTACCACGCCCGCAATACCTTGCGGAACTTCCTGGCGACCGACTTCATCTCGGCGCCCAACTCCTTGATGACAAGGCTCTTCACCGAGTCTTTCCGGTTACGCGGGTTGTATGACGGAACGCTGCTGCAGTTCGGATACCCTCGGCACGACACCACCTTGAAGACGCCGCGTGCAGAGGTCATCGAGGAGCTTCGGCAGCGCGGCGTGGCAGTCGATCCGGACCGGAAGATCATCCTGCACGCCCCGACCTTCCGGGGTCTGGTCGGCAATGTCCGCGGCAACGCCGCCGAACTCGAGGAACTGCGCACGGCGCTCACCGCTGGGATCGACACCGAGGAATACCAGGTGCTGGTCAAGCCGCACGGCTTCCACTACGGACTGCTGAGCTCCGAGCAGCGACGGAGTGGACGGTACATTCCGCGGCAGGTCGGTGCCGACCGTCTGCTGGCCGCCGTGGACATCCTGGTCTCCGACTACTCCAGCATCTTCTTCGACTTCATGGTGACCGGACGCCCGGTGCTCTTCTACGTGCCGGACCTTGCCGACTACGCCGCCGAACGCGGGTTGTACTTCGCGCCTGAGGATCTGCCGGGCCCGGTGACCACCGACGCCGGCCAGGTCGCCGGCTGGATCAACGACCTGGACGGCACGACCGCCCGCTACGCCGAGCGGTACGCCCAGCTGCGGGCGCAGGCCTGCGGCGACGACGACGGCCAGGCCAGCCGCCGCACGGTCGACGCCGTCTTCGGGGGCCGTCGGCTCGAGGGCATGGTGGGGGATCTGGTCGATCCTGCCCGCAAACGGGTGTTGATCCATGCCTCGGACCTGGACGATTCCGGTGTCACCGAGGCTCTCCTGGCCCTGGTCGCCGGGCTGGACCCGCTGCGGTACGACGTCAGTGTCTGCGGCATCGGCCCGAGCGACGCGAGCCGCCGGAATGTGGCTCGTATCGAGCGTGCCCGCGTCCTGGCGCGAATCGGCATCCCCGCCACCAACCAGCAGGAGCGCTACGGGTTGGAGCATCTGCAGCGCTACGGCACCGAGGGATTGCTCGCCCGCGTGCTGCCCACGACGTCCGTGCTGCAGCGGGAGTGGCGCAGGTGCTTCGGCGACGCCCAGTTCGATGTGGTCGTCGACTTCTCCGCCTACCCCGGCAGGTTCGCGCGGATGGTCGTCGCCGCGGGGCAGAAACTGGTGATCCGGCAGCACACCGAGGTTCCGGCGAACCTGCGCAACCGGGCGAAGTGGCGGCTGAGCGAGGACAAGGCGCCGCCGGTGACCAAGCCCGCCCTGGCCGGCCTTTACGGGGCTGCGGACCTGGTCGTCGTGCCCAGCCCGGGGCTGCTCGAAGCCAATCGGAAGGCCTTCCCGCGAGCTGCCGGGAAGTTCCGGCCCGCCGCGAGCCTGGTGGATCCCAGGCGGGTCGAACGGCTGCTGGCCGAGGCGGCGGCCTGGCAGGTGGACGCGAAACCGTCCTCTTTCGTCGCCGACTCGGCGGTGGGAGCGGACGGGTCCCACCGCATCCTGCAACTCCCCGCCACCGCACCCGTCCCCGAATCCGGCGAGCCCTACCGGAGGTTCGTGACGATGGGCCGGCTCTCGCCGGAGAAGAACCTCGCCCATCTCATCGAGGCCTTCGCCGGCTTCCTGACCGACCATCCCAACTCACGGCTGTTCATCGTCGGCGAGGGCCCGGCCGAGCCCGAATTGCGGAAGGTCGCCGACCGTCCGGATCTCACCACCCGGGTCTGCTTCACCGGCTATCTGCCCAATCCCTTCACGGTGTTGAGCCAGGCCGACTGCTACGTCCTGCCCTCGCGGTACGAGGGGTTCAACCTCGGTCTCATGGAAGCCCGGATGCTGGGTCTATCGGTGATTCTCTCCGGGTTCGCCGCCGCCCCGGGAGTCTCCCTCCCGGGCGGCCAGCTGGTCACCGGCTTCGGCGTGACGGAGTTGGCCGCAGCCCTGGAGGCCTTCGCCCAGGGCCGAGTGCCGAGGGTCGCGTTCGACGCGACGGTCCACAACGCCGCCGCACTCGCGCAGTGGGAGGAGTTGCTCGACTCGCTGTGACGGGCTCAGCCCAGCGCGAGCAGCCGGTCCAGCACCCGCTTGGCGGCCTGCCCGTCGTCGTGCGGGTTGAACCGCTGCTGCCAGGCGTCGTACCGGGGCCGGTGGACGGCCACGTCGCTCTCCATCCTGCGCACCGCGTCCAAGACCTCGTCCTGGGTGGCGAGCACCGGTCCGGGGGCGGATTCCGACAGGTCGAAGTACACCCCCCGCAGGGAATCGCGATAGTCGTCCATGTCCGGCACGAAGAAGATCATCGGACGCCCGGTGGCCGAGTAGTCGAACATCACCGAGGAGTAGTCGGTGATCAGCGCGTCCGCAGCCCCGAAGAGGTCGGTGATGTGCGGGTAGCTGGTGACGTCGATGACCCCCGGCACGTGCACGTCGGCACCGTGCGCCATGGTGCGGGAATGCCCACGCAACAGCAGGACGTACTCCTCGCCGAGGTCGGCGGTGAGCCGCTCCAGATCCAGGAAGGTCACCATCTCGGTCTGGTTCTCCCGCCAGGTGGGCGCATACAGCACCGCCTTGCGGCCGTCCTCGATACCGAGCAGCCGGCGGACCCGCTCCCCGGTCTCATTGGTCAGGGCGTCGTTGCGAGGGTAGCCCTCCTCCCAGATCTCCTTCTCCCACGCATAGGCGCTACGGAAGATCTCCGTGCTGTGCGGGTTCTGAGAGAGCAGGAAATCCCACTTGGTGCGCTCCTCGAGCAACGAACGGCGCGTGAGCACGTCCAGTTGGGCGCGATCTAGGCCGATCCGCTTCAGCATGGTGCCGTGCCAGGTCTGCAGCACGACCTGCTCAGGCAGGTGCCGGTACCGGTTCTTGAGCCACTCGTTGGCGACCACGAAGCGTGAGGTCTGCCGCGCCCGCCACCAGTCCTCGGTGCCGAAGACGACCGGGATGGATCCTTCGGGAACGGCAATGGACGCGTCGGTGACGCCCCAGTAGCGCGGGATGTCGGGTTGCTGCACTGCCAGCTCGCGATCGATCGCGTAGGGATTGCAGGTGGCCTGACGGCCGTTGAAGGATTCGAAATAGAAGGCCGTCTCCGCCGGTCGCGACCCCTTGTGGTAGATGCGCTGCAGCCGGTCCTGGTTGAAGGCGCCGAGCTCGTGCTCGCGCAGCGGAGGGGAGAGCTGGAAGGCCAGTCGTCGGCCGGGAGCGACGCCCATCGTGCAGGTGAAGCCCGGTAGGTCGTGGACGACGGGCGCGTCCGGCATGGTGCCGATGGTGGCAGCCACCCGGAACCAGCGGCCTTCGGCGGTCTGGCCGCGCAGTGTGTACCGGCCCGACAGCGGCGGGGACTTCGACTCCCCCCAGGTCGTGGCCAGCCACGAGGCGTACCCGGTGAAGGAACCGTCCGGGGCGACCTTGATCTCCATCGGACGGCGGGCGCGGGGGCCGATCAGGCTCAGTTCGGCACCGTCGAGGTCGCCGAGGACCCGTCCCGCGACCCGCACCCCGAGTTCCGGCGTGGTGACCACTTCGGCGCTGTCCACCACCATCATTGCGGGGGTGTCGCGCACGCGCAGCGATCCTTCCGGCCCGGGGTAGAGGAAGGGCGGCGGTTTGCGTCCGCCCGCCTGCTCGCTGGAGTCCAGCGCGGCAGCGACGGTGTGCCGGCGGTTCCGGTCGTCGGTGACCTCCACGGTGTAGCTGAGCACCGGCAGGGAGGTTTCCGAGGTCTCGGGGGTGTAGCCGCCGATCTGGTCGATGAGCTGCAGCCCTTCGTCCTCGTCGGGATCGCTCAGGCTCGTCGGACCGTCCGGATCGATCTCCGGGACGGTCCCGGAGACCCGCAACCGTCCCATCGGCTGCGGGTCGAGTCGCAGGGGGGTGCGGCCCTGCGGCGAGATCAGCGTGGCGGCGGTGGCGGTGATGCCGTTCAACTGCAGGTCGGCAGTCAGTGCGCGGTCGCTGAGGCCGGCACTGATCGCCAGTGCGACCGGCCGGCCGGCCCAGAACCGCAGACCCATCCGTTCGTCCCACTGCGGGACGACCTGCACCCCCGCGAAGGTCCGGGCCGATAGTTGCAGCGCCGAGCTCAGCGGACGCCGGCGCCGGAAGTGGCCGCGGCGGGTCCGCTTACCGTCCGAGACGCTGATCCGCACCGTCCACAGCCGATCCCGGCCGCCGCCGAGCTGCACCAGCCGGTCGAGGTCGAAGGTCGCCACGAAACCGGTGTTGGCGTAGTCGATCCGGGAGTTCCGCATCCGGGTGTTCGCCAGGCGCTCCGGAAGAGTCTGGGCAGTCACCACCAGCGGCCGCTGGCCCTGGCTGTGCAGGCTCACTTCCACGATGGGCGGCGAGTCCGGATACCCGTAGCCACGCTCATAGGCCCAGCCGACGATCTCGAAGGTGGTGTCGTCGCGCCAGCGGGCACGGCCCAGCACGCCGACCCAGCCCAGTTCGACGCCCGGCACGATGTTGACCACGCGGCGCACCACCTGGCGTCCCGCGACGTAGGCGCGCTGAACCCGCGGATCGTCCTCCCGGGCCAGCCGGGCCGGCAGTCGACGCGCGATCTCGATCGGGTTGATCCGGCCCAGCGGCAACTCAGGCTCCTAAGTTAAGGGTTCAACGAAAGATCGTAGCGTCTGCCCGAGCCCGCTCGATAATGCCCGCCATCGCGATCGACTCCGCGGCTCGCAGCTTGAACGACTCCGGGGTTTCGCTGCGGATCATCTGGGCGAACTCGGCCAGTTCGTAGCGCAACCCATCCCCGTCGAACTTGTAGTAGTACTTCTTGTTCTGGCCGGGGTTCTCGAACCGGGTCTCGAAGTACTCGGTGAGCCACCACGGCGCCGGGACATAGACGTATCCGCGGGTGCCGGCCACCACCAACTGCCCCTCGGCCTTCACTCCGATGCCGGTGCGGGCCGAGGCGATCGCGTGCGGGTAAGTCAGGTCGATGCGGCTGAAGACCTCCACCGCGCTGCCC
The DNA here is from genome assembly GCA_027492575.1 of Propionicimonas sp. Taxonomy (GTDB): domain Bacteria; phylum Actinomycetota; class Actinomycetes; order Propionibacteriales; family Propionibacteriaceae; genus Propionicimonas. The sequence continues at coordinate 10,481 of JAPUEM010000160.1, read as the reverse complement.
TCAGGCCGCAGCGACTGCGTGTGGAGATCGGTGAAGTCGGTGCCCAGCAGCTTGATCACGGCCAGCAGCGGGTAGGTGGCCAGCTCGGAGATGCTGCCGCCGTCGGGGCCGTCGAGCTCGCGTCCGCTGCCGACCAGCTTGGTGAAGGTGGCGTCCACCGAGCGGATCTGGCCGATCGAGCCGGAGCGTGCGATCGCCACCATTCGCTGGAAGCCGGGCGCGAAGGCGGTCTTCACAGCCTCCAGCAGCACCACCCCGCGGGCGGCCGCGCGCTCGTACAGCTCGGTCGTCGCCGCCTGGCTCAAGGTCATCGGCTTCTCGCACAGAACATGGACGCCGGCCTCGATCGCCTTGGTCGCGTACTCGAAATGGGTGCCGTGGGGGGTCGCGATGTAGACCGCGTCGACATGATCCAGCAGATCCTCGACGGACTCGTTGGCCCACTGCAGCTCGAGCCTTTCGGCGAACTCGGCGGTGGCCTTCGGGCGGCGGCTGTAGACCGCCTCCACGGAAACGCCGGAGACGTACCGGGCCTCGGCGACGAAGCGGGCGGCGATCCGTCCGGCGCCGATCACGCCCATCCGGATCACGCCGGCCTCCTCGTTCCGCAACTGGGTGCTGGAGACCCCCTTGGTGCGGTCCAGGTAGATGACCTCGCAGTAGTCCTTGAGATAGTCGAACTTCCCCAGCCAGTCCGAGCCGATCGCGAAGATGTCGATCTCGTGCTTCTGGATGTCCTGAACCTTCTGGCCCTCGTACTCCTCGATGATGACCTCGTCGGCCAGCCCGCATTCCTGGACGTTGCGGATCCGCTCCATCAGGGTCTGCCGGACGTTCAGCTTGCCGCGGCTGTCGTCGTAGTTCTCGGTGGTCACTCCGACGACCAGGTGGTCGCCGAGCGCCTTGGCACGTTCCAGCAGCCGCCGGTGGCCCTCATGGAAGAGGTCGAACGTTCCGTAGGTGATGACCTTCATCGGGTTGACCTCCAGGCATGGTCGCAGCGGGGGGCTCGGGCACGCCGGCAGCCGGGGCGGTTCGCTAGCATGGCTCAAGGATAGGGGGTTCTCAGGTGGACTTGGCCGTCTTGCGTCGTGCGTCCGGTCGGTCTCGGCGTCCCGTGACCGTCCCGCTGGCCCCCCCGCCTCCGATGGTCGCACCCCCCGACGGTGTGTACGTCTTCTTCGTTGACGTGCTGCCGCGGGCTCACGCCGGCCGAACGGCGTCCATCCTCACCAAGACCAGGTTGCTGTGGGAACGGGCCGGCATCTCGTCGGTCATCGTGACGGCCTACGACTCCTCGCAACTGGACGACATCAGCCACGAACTGCGTGCCGCGGGCCTGCTGGCCGAGGGCGTCACGGCGGTGAGCCTGCACGACTTCTACCCCGACGACACCGAACTGAGCCCGGAGGACACCCACCGGCCGTTCGAGGAGCCGGGAATGAGCTGGGTTCGCGACGAGGACACCGGCCTGTTCCATTTCTTCGAGCACGGCGTGCATGTGCTGAGCAAGCGGGTCGATCATGCCGGGCGCACGATCGTCCTGGATCACTACGACCGCAGCCGGGCCCGGCACCGCAGTGATGAGTACTGGCCCAACGGCACCCAGCGCCGGACGGTCTTCTTCGACCGCTACTACGGCGTGGCCCGCCAGGAGTTGCTGCACCGCCGGGACGGATCGGTGCGATTGAGCATCTGGTGGGCGGTGGATCCGGTCACCCAGGTCCGCAGTCCGGAGCGGGTGACCGTCTTCGACGCGCAGGGTCGCGCGGTGCGCCGGCTGGAGGGCTACCCCGAGGTGATCCACGCCTGCCTCGACGCACTGATCGGCGACCGCCTCGGCTTCCTCAGCTGTGAAGCCCGGCGGGTGGACGAATGGGTGCTGGGCTACCGCCGTCCGAATGTGCGGAAGATCTTCGTGCTGCACAACGCCCACATCCGGCCCCCCTTCGACGACATCCACCGGATCCGGCCGATCTACAGTCCGCTGCTGAACCGCGCCGATGTGGATGCGACCGTCTTCCTCACCCAACGCCAGAAGGAGGAGGCTGAAGCGCACTTCGGCCCGCAGCCCGGCTATGTCGTGATCCCGCACTCGGTGCCCACCCCTCCGCCCGCGCCACCGGTCGCGCGGGACCCGAAGCTGGTGGTGATGATGGCCCGGCTCGACCAGCAGAAGCAGCTCGACCACGCCATCGACGCCTTCGCCCAGGTCGTGCACGAGGTACCCGACGCGCGCCTGGAGATCTACGGCCGGGGGGTGCTGGCCGGTGACTTGCGCAAGCAGATCCGGCGGTTGCGGCTGGAGCGGAACGTCACGCTGGCGGGGTTCACCGCGGATCCGGGGCTCGCCTACCGCCGTGCCTCACTGAGCCTGCTGACCAGCAAGTACGAGGGTTTCGGCCTCACTCTGGTCGAGAGCTTCCAGCAGGGCTGCCCAGCGATCGCCTACGACCTGCGCTACGGCCCCTCTGACATCATCACCGAGGGGGCGACGGGCTACCTGGTGCCACCGGGTGACAAGGTCGCCCTGGCCGAGCGGATCGTCCATGCGCTGCGCAACCCCGACCTGCTCGCCGAGATGTCTCGGGCCGCCAAGGCGCAGGCGACGGCTTTTGGCGAGGAGGGCTTCGTCGCGCGCTGGTGCGCCCTGTTCGACCAGCTTGGGCGTGTCCGGCCCGAATCGGACGCCGTCGCGGGCGCCGATGGTGTCTGATGGTCTCGCAGAGCCGAATCGGAGGGTTGATCATGGACCTCAAGTCCTGGGTGAAGCCGGTGCTGGCCCGCACCGGGCTGCTGCCCCTGGTGCGGCGGCTGGCGGGCAGGGTTGCGTCGGTGCGGGATCACCATCGCCAGATCCGCGTCGATCCGGTACCACCGATGCAGCCCTTCCCGGAGGCCCGGTACATCTTCGCGGTGGGCGCCATCCCGCGTCGCTACGCCGGACGGACCGCCTCCGTCCTGGCCAAGACGAAACTGCTGGGCGCTCAGGGCGTCCGCTGCGAGATCCTGACCATGAACTACTCCTCCGAACTGGATGACGTGACCGAGGAGATCCGGGCGCGCGGCGCGCTGGGGGAGAACGTCCGGATCATCAACCTCTATGACGTGTTGGCCGGCGAGCACCCCGATCCCGGCGGTGAGCCGGTGCGGCACCCGATCGACGAGCCCGGGATGGAATGGGTGAAGGACGAGGGCGCCTCGGTCTACCGCTACTTCGAGCAGGGGATCTACCGACTCTACAAGCGGTTCGACTACGCCGGACGGCTGATCCTGCGGGACGCGTTCAACGAGAACCGCGGGCGTACCCAGCGCGACGAGTTCGATCTGCGGGGACGGCTGCGTCGCACTACCTACTACGACCTGCACTACAACAAGCCGCGGCAGGAGGTGTACTTCCGCCCGGACGGCACCGCCTTCATGAACAAGTGGCTGGTGGTCAACCCCGAAAGCCTGATCTCCGAGGTCGAGCGGATCACCCTGTTCGACGCCGACGAGCATCCCACCCGGGTGCTGCACTCCCACATCGAGTTGATCCAGTCCTACCTGGACCGGATCGTCGGCGACGATCATGTCTTCCTGACCGTCGAATCCCGCCGCACCGATGCGGAGACTCTGGGTTACGACAGGCCCAATGTGAAGCAGATCTACGTCCTGCACAACCCGCATATCGCGCCACCCTTCCTCAAGCTCGGCAAGATCCGTGAGACCTACGCCCCGTTGCTGGCCAAGCGGGCCGAGGTGGACGCGATCGTCTTCCTCACCAACGCGCAGCGCGCCGACGCCGAAGCCGTCTTCGGCCAGCAGGCTTCCTTCCACGTCATCCCGCACCCGACCACCCTGCCGCCGCCCGACTCCTCCGTCGAGCGGGATCCGGATCTGGTCGTCATGCTGGCCCGGCTCGACCAGCAGAAGCAGGTCGACCACGCCATCGAGGCCTTTGCCGAGGTGCGTCGGCACCGGCCGTCCGCCCGGCTGGAGATCTACGGTCGCGGCCCGGACGAGAAGGACCTGAAGGCACTGATCGAACGCCACGGCCTTGGTGGCACGGTGAAGCTGATGGGATACACCACGGATCCGTCCGGGGTCTACCGACGTGCCTCGCTGTCGCTGCTGACCAGCCGTTATGAGGGCTTCGGCCTGGTGGTCGCCGAGTCGCTCGCCCACGGCTGCCCGGTGGTCAGCTACGACCTCAAGTACGGCCCGGCCGACATCATCGCCGACGGGGTGGACGGCTTCCTGGTCCCGTCGGGCGATGTGAAGGGCCTGGCCCGGCGAATCGTCGAGGTCCTCTCCGACGATGGGCTGCACGGGTCGTTGTCGGAGGCGGCGCTGCGGGCCGCCGCCCGGTTCAGCCCGGACGCGTTCGTGGCGCGCTGGTCGAAGCTGTTCAACGACCTGGACGCCAAGGGCTGGGACTGAGTCGCCCGCCACCCTTTGAGCGAGTTCGCTCATCCGGGTTACACTCGTCGGAAGGTGCTGGACACGGGGGTTGGGAATGAAGACGCTTCGTGCGGTGGCGGCAGGTCTGCTCACCCTGGGCTTGCTTGGCGGTCCGGTCGCAGCCGACTCGGCGTTCGGTGCGCCGCCGGCGACCCCGGTGACGGGGGCCGATCCCGATTTCGACGGTGACGGGCTGCCCGACGTGGCGGTCGGCGTCCCGGGTGAGCCCGGTCATGTGAAGGTGCGCTACGGCAGTGGCACCGAGCAGCGGATCGACTATTCGTCCTTCGCCACTGCCGTGGACTTCTCAGGGTTGGGCGCCGCGGTGCTGGCCCGTGACCTCGACCTCGACGGGTACTGCGATCTGGTGGTCTCCGACAGCCCGGAAGTGGAGCAGCCGGGTCACTTGGTGTTCTTCTTCGGTGGCGCCGCCGGATTGGATCCGGCAACGGCGACGACCGTGGCCGCGCCGGCGGGCGCGACCGGGTTCGGCTGGTCGCTGGCGTTGCTGACCGCCCCGCAGCGGCTGCTGGTGGTCGGCGGCGAGCAGGCGGGTGTGCCAGGTGGCTCCTTGGCCGCCTATCCGCTGGGTTCGGACGGACATCCGGCGTCCCCGCCGTTCTGGATCAGCCAGGCGTCCCCGGGCGTGCCCGGCACGGCGGAGGCCGGCGATGAGTTCGGTGCCGCGCTGGCCGCGTCCGGCTCCGATCTGATCGTCGGTGTGCCCGGCGAGGACATCGGCCGCATCAAGGACGCCGGGAACATCGTCCACCTCACCTACCTGGGGGGACAGCGTTTCAAGGGGGTCGGCTACGGCCAGAACTCCAAGGGCGTGCCCGGCAAGGCCGATCGGGGTGACCGGTTCGGCGCATCCGTCGCGATCGGCCACGGCCTGGTGGCGGTCGGCATCCCGGGTGAGAACAAGGGCGCCGGAAAGGTGCAGGTGTTCGCCGTCTCCGGTGGCAGGCTGAAGCCGAGGACGGCGGTGGATCAGAACAGCTCAGGCGTCCCCGGCCGCAACGAGGCCGGCGACGGCTTCGGCTCGGCGGTGGCGATCGGAAGGCTCTGCGAGGGCGCCGTCGGTCTCGTGGTCGGCGCGCCGTCCGAATCCATGAAGACTCAGGGGAAATGGACCTCGGGCGCGGTCTGGACGGTGCCGCTGAAGCGGACCCGCGCATGTCCTTCGCTCCGGCTGACCACGATGACCCTGGAGAACACCGATTCGGAGGGTGGCGCGCTGGGCGAGGCGGTGGCCGTGGTTCGCCCGCGCACCGGCAACACCGACGTGATCGTGCTGGCCGGCTCCGGTGATGAGGACAACACCGGCATGAACGTCTATGCCGTCAAGGCACCGTTCCGTGCCGCCGACCTGGTCTGGAGCTACCAGGGCAACACCCCGTACCCCGGCGTGGCGCTGAGCGCCCGCTGAGTTACCACCGCCACCTTGGGTCTCCGCCGCACCCCTTGAAGGCGGGGGTCTCGGTGCGTTCCCCTGCGTCGGTCGAAGAGCGGTTCAGCCTTCGTCGTCGGACTTGCGCTTGCGGGCTGCCAGCCAGGCGCCAGCCCCGATGGCGACGAGGATCGCGCCACCGATGGCCCACGGCCACCAATCGCCGCCTTCGGCGGGCGGGGTGGTCGGGGGCTCGGTAGGAGCGGGGGATTCCGACGGCGTGGGCGAGGGAGCCTCGCTGGGGGTCGCGGTGGGCGTTTCGAACTCGACCGGCGGCGACTCGGATCCGGTGGCGTCCGGGGACGGAGTCGCTTCCGGCAGTTCGCCGGGCTCGGCCAGATCGGGCGGCAGTTGATCGATGCCCGACCAGGACTCGTCCGGCAGCGGCTGGGTCCATTTGCCCGGTCCGATCGAGAACTGGAAGGAGCCGCCCTCGGGCTGGCCCTTGGCGCCGGCGATCCGGTACCGCACGGTGTAGGTCCCCTTGGGCAGTTTGTCGGCCAGCAGCAGGGCGATGGACGAGCCGAAGTAGTCCAGATCGCCGACCACGACGTTGCGTCCGTCCGGGTTCAGCACGAGCACCTTCGCGGTGCCTGGTGCGATCTCCCGGTCGAACGCCAGGGTGACTCCGCCGGGGGCTGCCGAGAGTTCTTCACGGGGTGCCGGATCACTGGCCATCAAGGCATCCGAAGCGGCCGCCAAAGGGGCGCTGACAAGGCTCGACAGTGCGAGTAGCAGGGCTGCCAGAATCCCCGTCCAGTATCTCTTCACGGTATGCCTCTCGGTCGTGGCGGAGCCGGCCGTGCCGGCTGAAAGGGGAGATCGCTTGAATTTTGGGCTATTCTACCTAGGGATGACGGCACCCCGGCTGGGGGAGGCGGGCTGTGTATAGAGGCGCGGCCCAGCCAGACGGAAGGATGATACAGCGTGCGCGTGCACCCATCGGCATCGACACATCCAGGTTCCTGGCGACCGCGCTGGGGTCGAGCGGCAGCAGCCTTTCTGCTCTCGATCGGCTTGATCGGGTCGGGGCTGGCGACAGCGACCTCGTCCGTCGCGGCCGACTTCAGTTCTGACAACAGCGGCGGGATCGCGGTGCCCACCACGGGCGCCTGCCCGACGGTGACCTCCCCGCCGCGGTCCTTCGAGGTGTGGTTCAACATCGAGGACATGGAGGTTCGGGGGTACTACGACCCGATCAACCAGGAGCCGTGGGACTACGTCAAGAAGGTCGCCCAGATCATCTGCGGCGCGGCCAAGAACTCCGAGATCAAGATCGGGATGTACTTCATCCGCGCGATCGGCACTCTGCAGCAACCCGGCCTGCGGGATACCCCGGACGACCCGTCCAACGCCAACGCGATGGGCAGCCGGCCCGAGAGCGATCCCGAGGTGATCTACGACGCGCTGGAGTACGTCGCCAAGTACCGTGGCGTCAAGATCGGCATCGTGCTGGACGGCGGGGGCATCACGCCCGGCTCCGCCAAGCGGCTGATCAACCAGCGGCTGATCGACATCGCCAAGTTCACCGGCTTCGGTTCGAAGGCCCGCCCGATCGAGTGGTGCAAGAACGGCTGCTTCAACACCAACGGGACCACGACCTTCCCGTACGCCATCAACCACGAGAAGTTCGTGACGATCTCCGACACCATCTGGGATCGGGTCAGCGGTAGCGCCACCCCGTCCCAGGCCAACGCGGTCGTGGCCCGCGGAACGGCCGAGGCCAAGCCGGCGCTGATCTCCACCTCCGGCAACTTCGCTCGCTCGCAGACCCGCAACTACCAGCAGGAGTTGATCGTCGTCTACGGCGACCGGAAGCTGCAGGAGCAGTTCAGCGTCCGCTACGACGGCATGGCCAACTGTGCCAAGACCGGCTGCAGCAGCAACTCGGGCTTCCCGGATGTGCTGAAGAAGAACCTGAAGAAGGATCGCAAGATCTGGGTGGATGCGCTGAACCCGCATACCACTGACAACGGCCGCGGCAGCTATGTGATCTTCTCGCCGCAGCCCTCGACGGTGACCGACCCGTACATCGCGGCCTTCAACAATGTCGACTGCACCGTCGACAAGCGGATCCGGATCGCGATGTTCAAGCTCACCGACTCCAAGGCCGAGAAGATGGTCAAGGCGCTGGCGAGCCTGAAGAAGCGAGGCTGCGACATCAAGATGCTGCTGACCCAGCAGGGCGGTGCCACCGCCATCTCCAAGACCGTGGTGAAGCTGCTGAAGAACGCGAAGATCCCGGCCGAGTGCACCTCCGTGCCGATGCACACCAAGGTCATCCTGATCGGCCCGGAGACCAATAACAACGGCCGGATCTACGCAGGCACCCAGAACATGTCGACCTCCGGCCTGCGCTACAGCGAGGAGCACACCCTGATCCTCGATGCCCGACGGGCCAGCGCCGAGTATCGGGACGACATCCGCCGCGCCTACGGCACCTATATGGAGGGCTGGTACGAGCTCTCCCAGACCGCCAAGAAGTGCAAGTGAGGGTGACCATGAGCAACGGTTCGAATCGCCGGACGTGGCGCGGCACCCGGCGTGCTGTGGCAGCTCTGGCCGCGGTCGTGGTCGCCGGCGCCAGCCTGCTGGCCGCCACCCCGGCGCAGGCCGCCGTCACCGGCGCGAAGGCGACGGTGCTCGGCGCCGACGTCGTCCGATTGACCTGGACGAAGGTGAGCGGCGCCGGCTCCTACCAGGTGCAGTACTCGACCAAGTCGACCTTCCCCAGCGCCAGCACGACCACCAAGAAGGTCACCGGTGCCGGCGCGGCTGCCGCTACTCCCTACTACGCGGTGCAGGGGCTGAAGGTCAGCACCACCTACTATCTGCGGGTGCGGGCCTGTGCCGACGCCGCTGGTGACTGCGGCACGGTCGTGCAGACGTGGTCGTCCAAGGTGAGCGGCAAGACCAAGTACATCTACAACATCAAGCCGACCAACCTGGTGGCCAACAACATCTCCAGTTCGTCGGTCGAACTCAGCTTCACCAACGTGTCGGGCGCTCCCGGCTACCGGATCCGGGCCTACAACACCAAGACCAAGACCGCTTCGTACGTCTGGAGTCAGGTGGAGGAGCTCACGCTGACCGGCCTGGCCAAGAACACCCAGTACGCGATCTCGGCAGCCGTCCAGCAGCCGGATTTCAACGACAACGGCTACACGCCGCTGGTGCTGATGGGCCCGGCTTCGAAGGAGATCAAGGTCACGACCTCCAACTACGACATCCCCGCGCCCACCGGCGTCCGCATCAGCGACCAGCTGCATAGCAGTGTCACGGTGAGTTGGGTCGCCCCGCCGCAGTTCAGCGACACGGCGATGTCGCCGATGCAGGTGGAGCTCCCGGAGGAGTCCGAGGAGGTGCCATCGGCGGAGCCCTCGCAGGAGCCTGAGGAGCCGGTCACGCCGACGGCTCCGTCCACGGACCCGAGTACGCCCGCGGAGCCGTCCACCCCGTCCGAGACTCCGAGCACCCCGGTGGAATCGGCGCCGGAGGGCTCGGCGGAGCCGACCGAGGTCAAGCAGCTCGCCGGTCTGCGCCCGTCCGCGCTGCCCGCCGGTTACTCCTACCGCGTGCAATACGCGCTCAACAAGAACATGACGAGCGCCAAGTCCAAGGACACCACCGATACCAGCGTCTCGCTGACCGGCCTCACCTCGAACACCAACTACTACGTGCGGGTCTACGTGGTGGACGCGGCCGGGAAGCAGCTGAGCGACCGATCCGCCTACCAGATCGCCAAGACCCGGATCCCGACCGGGATCCTGAAGGGGTCGGTCACCGGCCTTTCCGGCTCGCAGTACAAGGACGTGGTGGTCTCCATCTACGGCACCGGTGGCGAGATGGTGAAGCAGGTCGACCTCGCCTCCAATGGCTCCTACACCGCCTTGGTGCGGCCGGGCAGCTACCGGGTCAAGGTCAGTTACCTCGGCTCCGCCGGTCTCACCTCGGCCTGGGCGCGATCGGGTGTCGCGGTGGGGTCGCAGACCCGGAACGAGGGTACGGTCTACTCCTTCTCCGCGGCCGGCGCACAGACGACCGTGGCCTCGGTTCAGCTGATCAAGGGTGCGTCCCTGACCGGCACCGTGCAGAACAAGAGCGGGACGAAGCTGAGCGGCGTCGACATCGCGGTGCTGACCGCGCAGACCAGCGCGCGAGAGATCGTCCAGGTCTTGGATTCGGAGAGCGGCGGCGGCTTCGCTCTGACCGGCCTGGGCGAGGGCTACCACTGGGTGCGGTTCGTCAAGAGCGGCTACAAGAACCTCTCGGTCAGGCTCCTGGTCGAGAACTCCGGAGGCACGCTGAAGGTCACCGAGATGATGATCTCGGACGTGACCTACCCGGTGACCGGCAACCCGAACCTCACCATGAGCTGAGCGTCAGAAGCAGCGGGGGGGGGGGGGGGGGGGGGGGGGGGGGGGGGGGGGGGGGGGGGGCGGCCGCCCCCCCCCCCCCCCGCGCCCCCCCCCCCCCCGCGCCCCCCCCACCCCCCCCCCCCCCCCCCCACCGCCCCCCCCCCCCCCCCGCGCCGCCGCACCACGGCGCAGAGGACACAGCCATTGGCCCTGGAGCTCGCGCCCGGTGG
>JAPUEM010000159.1 GCA_027492575.1 Propionicimonas sp. | reverse complement strand
CGTCGACGATGATCGTGTCGTAGCGGCGCAGGTCACGGTCGTGGCCGATCTCGGCCAGCATGATGCCGTCGGTCATCACCTTCAGCCGGGTGGCCCGGGAGGTCTTCGAGGTGAACCGCACCTGGTAGCCGACGGTCTCCCCCAGCGGCTCGCCCAGCTCGCTGGCGATCCGCTCGGCCACGGTGCGGGCGGCGATCCGGCGCGGCTGGGTGTGGCCGATGTGCTTGCGTCCGGCTAGCAGGCAGATCTTGGGCAACTGGGTGGTCTTGCCCGAGCCGGTCGCGCCGGCCACCACGATCACCTGGTGCCGCTCGAGCAGGCCGCGGATGGTCTCCACCTCGGAGCTGATCGGCAGCGCCGGATCGAACTCCAGGCGAGGTGGGGCAGGCGTCATCCCGGATCAGGAGGCGTGGCCGTCGGCCAGGATCGTCACGACCGGGCAGTGCGCGTGGGCCATCAGGCCACGGGTCGTGCCGCCGATCGTGTAGCTGGGGAAGCCGGGGTGATCGCCGACCACCAGCAGGTCGAGTTCCTCGGTCTTCGGCACCAGGACGTCCATCGGGGTGCCGTAGGAGACGTCGATCTCGACCGGCACCTCCGGGTGCGCGGCCGCCAGCGGGGCGACCAGCTCGGCCACCCGCTGCTTGGTCACCCGCAGGAGCTCGTCGCGCACCTCGGGCGGAATCGAGCCGCCGCCGAACCAGCGTCCCGCGGCCGCCTTGGCCACACTGATGACCCGGACCCCGCCGCCGTGCCGCTGGGCCTCCCGCAGCGCCCATTCCAGGGCGGCCTCGCCCTTGGCCGCGGTGCTCACCCCGACGCCGATCCAGCCGCGGCGCTCACCGCGCTCCACGTGGTCGGTCGCGACCACCACCACCGGGCAGTGCGCCGTGCTGGCCAGCCCCACGGCGGTCGAGCCGACGAAGGCACGCTCCCCCGCCGTCGAACTGCGTCCGACCACGATCAGCGAGGCCGCCTCGCTGTGCCGGGCGAGCACGGCCGCCGGGCCGCCCAGCTCGACATCGTGCCGCAACCGATCGGACGGCATGCCGAGCGCCACCGCCTGCTCGGCGGCGGAGCGCAGCAGCCGGCGGGCGGCCTCCCGGATGGTCTCCACGTCGAAGACGACGCCCCAGGCGCTGCCCAGCACCATGTCGTCGACGGCGTTCACCAGAACCAGGTCGGCCCCTCGCTCGAGGGCGTCGGCCACCCCGTAGCGCAGCGCGGCATGGGCCTCGGCCGAGCCGTCGTACCCCACGATCACCCGGGCCGGCCCGTCGTAGTCGCGCAACATCCGAAGGCTCCTTCCTCAGCCGGCCGCGATGGCGCGCCCGGAATAGGCCGATGGTTCGATGGCCACCGCGATCGGACGATCCCCCGGCGCCCACGGCGTCGCGGCATCACCCTCGCCGGGCTCACCGGGGCCGCTGGTGCCGCGGACCAGCACGCTCCACCCGGTCTGCGTCTCGCCGTCCAGATCGTCGATCTCGAAGCCGACCGGTTGCGGGGTGAGCAGTCCGGCCAGCACCGTGCCGGGGGCGGTCCGGAAGACGATCCGGTCCCCCACCAGGGTGTACGAGACGGGCACCACCAGAACACCCTCAGGGGTCGACCATGCCACCCGCCCGTGGTCGTGCCCGGCCAGCAGCTGGCGGCACTCCTGCGGGGACAACGCGGTGTTGTGAGCCTTGGCGTCCATTGCGGCTACCGTACCGAATCCGGCTGGCCCGCGTCATCGAAACCGGCATCGCCGAAGGAGGTTCGGCCGCGCAGCCGCTGGGCCAGTTCCCCGTCCAGCTCGTCGGCGACCACGGTCATGGTCTGCAGCGCCTGGTGCAGATGGGCCGGGACGAACGGGTGCGCCAGCACCGACATGCTGGCGAAGACCCGATCGCGGATCAGCAGGAAACGGACGTAGCGGGCCTGGGTGTTCAGGTCGCTGAGCACCTCCATCGCCCGGCCGCGGCCCTCCAGGTCGTGCACCAGCGGTGAGAAGACCAGCACCTCGCGGGCGTCCGGGGTGCAGCGGACGAAGACCATCGCCGAACCCACCCGGATCGCGAAGTCACCGTCGGCGTCGGTCAACGGCTCGTAGCCGAGCACCTGACCCAGCTCGGAGCGCACCATCGCCTCCAGTTCCGCCGGGGACGCCGGAACCACGGCCTGCAGATCCTCGTGGTGGAAGGCGGAGACCTCGGACGGACTGGGCGGAGCCAGCACTTCGGCCAGCTGATCAGCGGCCAGGAAGGCGGGATGCTGCACCCCGTAGACCTCGCGCAGCACCGTCGTGGCTCGCGCCGCGGCGACCTCGCTCTCCTCCTGCGGGATCTCGATCCAGTGACGTGGCCCCGGGTGCGGCCCATCGACCGAGGGCGGCTCCCAGCCCAGGTCGGCCAGCTGCTGCAAGGCGGCCAGGTCGAGCTGGTAGCCCTCGCCGAGTTCCTCGTTGCCGGCAGCCGCCACCAGCAGCCCGCGATCCGGCAGGCAGCTGAAGACCACGAACGGCGACTGTCCCCGCCTCGGCGAGCCGAGCGAGCCCAGCGTCAGCACACCACCGGGATCCATCACCGACACCACCTCGGCGAGCCGGTCGGTGAACCCCTCCCAGGCCTCGTCGATGCTGCGGTCGAGATCGAAATCCATCACCAGCCTCCTTCGGCTCCCAACCTACGCTGATCGCGCGGTTCGCGGTGGAAAGTTCCGTCCCGGTGGCGCCCCGCGGACGGGCGGCGTACCGTTTCGGGAGTGCGCACCGCCGCGATCCGCCGGACGCGGGCGGACCAGGCCGAGACGGAAGTAGGAGTACGTGGATCCGACCAAGTGGGACGTGCCGTTCCCTGTCATCGTCGGCGCCATGTTCCTCATCGTCTTCTGCCGCGCCGGCGCCACCTACCTGCTCGGCCGGGCTGCCGCCGCCGGCGCCCGCCGCAGCCCGCGGATCGCCCGGATGATGGCCGGTGAGCGCTACCAGCGCGCCACGACCCGGATCAACGACTACGGCGCCCCGGTGGTGGCGCTCTCCTTCCTGACCGTCGGCTTCCAGACCCTGGCCAACCTCGCCGCTGGCGCCACCCGGATGCGTCCGGCGCGCTACCTGCCCGCGCTGGTGGTGGGCTGCGTGCTGTGGGCGCTGCTGTACTCGGTGATCGGCGTCGCCGGGGTCGACATGTTCGGCCGGCTCTTCGCCTTCTCTCCGGTGCTGGCGATCGGCGCCGCGGTTGCGCTGGTCGGCGGCTACGCGGGGTTCATCAGCTGGCATGTCCGGCGGAGCCGCGCGGAAGGCTGACGAGATCCCCGCCTGCGCGGGGAGACGGAAAGTCGGACTCGGGGATGACAGAGAGTCGGCCGCCTACCCGGGCATGGGAAACGCGCCGCAGCATCGACTTCCCCGAGGGGACGAAGAGTCCCATGGACGAAAAGTCCCTCGATGCTGCGGCGCGCGCCTTCCCCCTACCTGTCAGCTGCAACCACTGGTTGAGCCGCAGCCCTCGCAGACGTAGCAGGAGCCACTGGGCCGCATCTTCGTGCCACAGGTCAGGCACAGCGGCGCGTCCACCTTCAATCCGGTGAGCTTGGCGAGCACATCGGCGGTGCTGGTCACCGGATCGGCGGCGACCAGCGCCGGCTGCACCGGGCCGGCCTCATCGATCCGCAGATCGTCGCCGGCGTCGTTCTTCAGCGCCTCGGATTCGATCAGCCCCGCCTCGTCCTCGTCGGAGAGGTAGGAGCCGGTCTCGACGTACCGTGCCCGCTCGCCGGCGGTGTAGATGCCGAGTTCGGCCCGCTCGTCGTAGGTGAGGTAGTCCAGCGCCAGGCGGCGGAAGATGTAGTCCATGATCGACTGCGCCATCCGGACGTCCGGGTCGTCGGTCATGCCGGCCGGCTCGAACTTCAGGTTGGTGAACTTCTGGACGAAGGTCGACAGCGGCACGCCGTACTGCAGGCCGATCGAGACCGCGATGCTGAAGGCGTCCATCACGCCGGCCAGGGTGGAGCCCTGCTTGCCGAGCTTGAGGAAGACCTCTCCCAGGCGGCCGTCGTCGTACTGGCCGGAGGTCATGTAGCCCTCCGCGCCGGCCACCGAGAAGGAGGTGGTCTTTCCGTTGCGCGACTTCGGCAGCCGGGTGCGGCGCGGCCGGTACTCGATCTTCGCCTCCGGGGCGGCGGCGGGCGCCTTCTCCTCGGTCTTCTTGGCGTCGGAGAGCGGCTGGCCGACCTTGCAGTTGTCGCGGTAGACCGCCAGCGCCTTCAGGCCGAGCGTCCAGCCCTGCAGGTAGACGTCGGCGATCTCCTCCACGGTGGCCGTTTCCGGCAGGTTCACGGTCTTGGAGATCGCACCCGACAGGAAGGGCTGCACCGCGGCCATCATCCGGACGTGGCCCATCGGCTTGATCGCCCGCTGACCCATCGCGGTGTCGAAGACCTCGTAGTGCTCGGACTTCAGCCCCGGCGCGTTGACGACGTGACCGTGCTCGGCGATGTACTCCACGATGGCCTCGACGGTCTCGTCGGTGTAGCCGAGCTTGCGCAGCGCCCGCGGGATGGTCTGGTTGACGATCTGCATCGAGCCGCCGCCGACCAGCTTCTTGAACTTCACCAGCGAGAAGTCGGGCTCGATGCCGGTGGTGTCGCAGTCCATCATGAAGCCGATGGTGCCGGTGGGCGCCAACAGCGAGGCCTGCGCGTTGCGGAAGCCGTTCTTGGCGCCCAGGTTCACGACCTGCTCCCACTCGGTGGTCGCGGCGTCGTGGATCGAGCCGTCCAGGGCGTCCGCCCGGCGGAAGTCATCGTTGGCGGCCTGGTGCTTGCGCATCACCCGCTGGTGGGCGCTGGCGTTGCGGGCGTACCCGGCGTAGGTGCCGACCACCCCGGCCAGTTCGGCCGACCGCCGGTAGGCGACGCCGGTCATCAGCGAGGTGATGGCAGCGGCCAGGCCCCGTCCGGCCTCGGTGTCGTAGCCACGGCCCAGCGCCATCAGCAGGGCGCCGAGGTTGGCGTAGCCGATGCCCAGCTGGCGGTAGTCGCGGGTGGTGCGGGTGATCGCCTCGGTCGGGAAGTCGGCGAAGCAGATCGAGATGTCCATGGCGGTGATGATCAGTTCGACCGCGCGGGTGAACTTCTCGATGTCGAAGCTGTCGTCGGTCCGCAGGAACTTCATCAGGTTCAGGCTGGCCAGGTTGCAGGAGGAGTTGTCCAGACTCATGTACTCCGAGCAGGGGTTGGACGCGGTGATCCGTCCGGTCTCGGGGTTGGTGTGCCAGGCGTTGATGGTGCCGTCGTACTGGATGCCCGGGTCGGCGCACTCCCAGGCGGCCTTGGCGATCTTGTTGAACAGTTCGCGGGCATCGACCTCCTCGATCACCTCACCGGTCATCCGGGCGCGCAGCCCGAACGGGGTGCCGTCGACGACGGCCTGCATGAACTCGTCGTTGACCCGCACCGAGTTGTTGGCGTTCTGGTACTGGACGCTGACGATGTCACGACCGCCCAGATCCATGTCGAAGCCGGCGTCGCGCAGGGCGCGGATCTTGTCCTCCTCGCGGGCCTTGGTCTCGACGAACTCCTCGATGTCGGGGTGGTCGACGTCCAGCACGACCATCTTGGCCGCGCGGCGGGTGGCGCCGCCGGACTTGATGGTGCCCGCGGAGGCGTCCGCGCCGCGCATGAAGGAGACCGGGCCGGAGGCGGTGCCGCCGGAGGAGAGCAGTTCCTTGGAGGAGCGGATCCGCGACAGGTTCAGGCCGGCGCCGGAGCCGCCCTTGAAGATGAAGCCCTC
>JAPUEM010000158.1 GCA_027492575.1 Propionicimonas sp. | reverse complement strand
AAGCTGCTGGGGTCCTGACGCGCCCCTTGCTCCATCGTGACGCGCCCCTTGCTCCATCGTGACGCGCCCCTTGCTCCGTCATTCCCGCGCAGGCGGGAATCCCCTTCTGCTTCGAGATCCCCGCCTTCGCGGGGATGACGGATGGGGGGCAGCGGATGACGGGGTGGGGGGCAGCGGGATGACGGGTGGGGCAGCGGATCACGGGTGGGGCAGCGGATCACGGGGCGGGGTGGAGTGGGTGGCCGAGGAACTGAGGGTGGCGGAGCCCGCCGGTCAGGGCCAATAGACTGCCGCCCATGACCCGTGAGCACGATCTGGTGCTGGTCGTCGACTACGGCGCCCAGTATGCCCAGCTGATCGCACGGCGCGTCCGGGAGGCGAACGTCTACTCCGAGATCGTGCCGCACACCGCCAGCGTCGCCGACATCCTGGCCAAGCGTCCGTCCGCCGTGATCCTCTCCGGCGGGCCGAGTTCGGTGTACGAGCCCGGCGCCCCCCAGTTGGACGCCGACCTGCTCGCCCACGAGTTGCCGGTCTTCGGCATCTGCTACGGGTTCATGGCGATGGCCCAGGCGCTCGGCGGCACGGTCGCGCAGACCGGTCAGCGCGAGTACGGCCGCACCAACGTCTCGGTCCTGGAGCCTGGCACCCTGCTGCGCGGCCTGCCGGAGTCGCTCACCTCGTGGATGTCGCACGGGGACGAGGTGACCGCCGCCCCCGAGGGCTTCCTGGTGACCGCTCGTTCGCCGCGGGCCACGGTCGCCGCCTTCGAGGCGGTCGAGCGCCGGCTGGCCGGCGTCCAGTGGCACCCGGAGGTGCTGCACTCCGCGCACGGCCAGCGGGTGCTGGAGCACTTCCTCTACGACATCGCGGGCTGCCGTCCGACCTGGACCAGCGCCAGCATCGTCGACGAGCAGGTCGAGAAGATCCGCGCCCAGGTCGGCGGCGACCGGGTGATCTGTGCGCTCTCCGGCGGGGTCGACTCGGCGGTCGCCGCGGCCCTCGTCCAGCGGGCGGTGGGCGATCAGCTGACCTGCGTCTTCGTCGACCACGGCCTGCTGCGGGCCGGCGAGCGCGAGCAGGTCGAACTCGACTTCGTCGGGGCCACCGGCGCCGTGCTCAAGACGGTGGACGCCACCGACCAGTTCCTCGGCCACCTGGCCGGGGTCACCGACCCCGAGGCCAAGCGCAAGATCATCGGACGCGAGTTCATCCGGGTCTTCGAGGCCGCCGAGCGCGAGCTCATCGCGTCCGCCCCGGAAGGCGCCCCCGTCCGCTTCCTGGTGCAGGGCACGCTTTACCCCGACGTGGTCGAATCCGGCGGCGGCGAGGGCGCGGCCAATATCAAGAGCCACCACAACGTCGGCGGCCTGCCGGAGGATCTGGAGTTCTCGCTGGTCGAGCCGCTGCGCGAGCTCTTCAAGGACGAGGTCCGCGAGGTCGGCCGCGAGCTGGGCCTGCCCGAGAAGATCGTCGGACGCCACCCGTTCCCCGGCCCTGGCCTGGGCATCCGGATCGTCGGCGCGGTGGACGCCGAGCGGCTGCGCATCCTGCGCGCCGCCGACGCCGTCGTCCGTGAGGAGACCACCGCCGCCGGCCTGGACGGCGAGATCTGGCAGTTCCCGGTGGTGCTGCTGGCCGACGTCCGCTCGGTGGGGGTGCAGGGCGACGGACGCACCTACGGCCACCCGATCGTGCTGCGTCCGGTGACCAGCGAGGACGCCATGACCGCCGACTGGAGCCGCCTGCCCTACGACGTCCTGGAGCGCATCTCGACGCGGATCACCAACGAGGTCCCCGAGGTGAACCGGGTGGTGCTGGACATCACCAGCAAGCCCCCGGGCACCATCGAGTGGGAGTGACCCCCACCTGACACGCCGACCGCCACCCCTGGCGCCGAGGGCTTGGCCCTGGGGCCAGGCGCTCGACGCGAAGAGTGGCGGTCAGCGGGAAGAGTGGCGTTCGGTGGGGTGGAACGCCGGGGTTGCGGGGTCAGCGCAGGTCGTCGCCGTTGGGGATGTCGGTGTCGCGGGACGGGTTGTTCGGGGTGAACAGCTTCTTGGCCTCGTCGAAGCCGGTGGGGCCACCGCCCTCGACGGGGAGCACGACCCACAGCACCAGGTAGGCGACCCAGCCGATCTGGGTGAAGATCGCCAGCAGCACGGCAATGATCCGCACGATGCTGGATTCCATGCCCAGCGACGTGGCGAGACCACCGCAGACGCCGCCGAGGAACTTGTCGGAGCGGGAACGGGTCAGGGGAGTTTTCATGATGGGTTTCCTTTCGATTACGGACGAGTACGGAGTCTGGAGAGGATCAGCATCGCGATGCCGATCACGATCAGCAGGATCGGGGCGGCGCGGCTGACGGCGAGCCAGTTGATCTGGGAGTAGCAGGCCCACAGCGCCAGTCCGCCGACCGCGAGGGCGAGGCAGCCGAGCCCGAAGGCCGCGATGTCGAGCTTCATGACCGCACCTCCAGGCTGCCGGCGCCCAGTTTGACCGCGATGTGCAGGGTGGGGGCGTCCGCGTCGAACCGGTTCTCGAGATCGCTCACCAGGCCGGTGCCGCCGTTGGATTCGCCGTTCGGCAGACTCACATCGCCGAGGCCGACATTCCACGTCACAACGCTGTTCACGTTCTGGGGCAGCCGCAGGACGACGTCCCCGGCGCCCAGTTCGATCGCGAGCGTGGCGTCCGCGGGGAGGGTGAGGTCGGTGAAATCCAGGTCGAGTGCGCCGGCCGTCGCGGAGATCTCCGCCGGCAGATCGGCGGCGGTGCTGAAGGTCTGCGTAGTGTCGGCGACCCGGAAGTTCATCCCCGGCGACTGCAGGCCCCAGGTGAGCACGGTGGCGATCATCACCAGCACCGTGGCCAGGCCCATCAGCACCGGCCGCCCCCGCCAGGTCGACACCAGCAGCGTGATGCCCAGGCTGACCAGAATGACCGCCAGGTAATCGAGCCCCGCGATGTGGTAGCCAGGGCCGTGCGGGGTGAGCGCCGCCACCACGATGCAGCCGATCGCCATCAGACCCAGCGCCAGCCACCACAGCCGGTTGTTGCGCCGCCGCGGACGGCGGGCGATCTCGGTGGGCGCCGGGCCCGGCGGGACGGACGCGACGAACGAGGTGGACGCGGGCGCAGGCAGCGCCAATTCCGCGCCGGAGGCGGCCTGATGCTCCAGCAGCCGGAGCCGCCAGGCCTCGGCTGCCCGCTCGAAGGCGGTCGGATCGGCCGGGGCGACCGAACCCTGACGCCGCCGGCTGACCGAGTACCAGATGGCCAACGCCACCAGCACCGGCAGCACCCCGACCCCGGACCAGCCGCCGACCATCCCGAAGCCGACGAAGCCGGCGGCGGCCAGTGCCAGCACCAGCACCGGCGTCGGCCAGTCACGGGTGAACGGCAGCATCCGGTGGATGGGGGCGGGAGTCGCGTCGTCCGTCCGGAGCACCAGGTAGCCGACGCCGTAGAGCACCAGCCCGAGCCCGGAGGCGAAGGCCAGCACGATCAGCGCGATCCGCAGCAGGTTCGCGTCCACTCCCCACCGCCGCGCCAGGCCGGCGCAGACGCCGGTGATCACCGCGTTCTCGCGGGTCCGGCGGGCAGGGAGGTTCATGTCGTCCATCCTTCCCCGCCCATCGCCCCCTCACCATGGGGGACAACCCTGAACGCCCCCGCGACGACCCCGATTCGTGGCGTCAGACCCAAGCGAGAGACCCCGGGGACCAGGTCTTTCCTTCGGCGTCGCCGGACAGTGCTGGTTCGATGAACTGGGTGACAAGGTTGCTTGCCAGATCGACCGTCCGGTAGTCGACGGCGCGTGGAGTGGCGTATGGCTCAGGCACTCTCGGTCGCTTCCACCAGGTTGATGATCACTTGCAGGGCCTCTGGCGGGAAGACGAGGTCGACGGTCGGTCGCCGTCTGGCCGATTCGTCGGGGCTCTCCGAGTCGGAGAGCATGCGCTGCACGGCATCCAGCGTCTTCTCGATGGCGGGGGGATAGACCTTGGACAGCACCTGGATTCGGGTCTCCTCGTCAAGCCAGGAGGCATCGTGCAGAGCCCTGATCGCGGTCTTTGCCGCGACAACATCATCGAGGCGGAGGTCTTCGTACTGGTCGAGGTACTTGGCGGCGACGCGAGAACCGACCTCCTGAGCAGCCGCGATCCGGGTCGCGAGTGCCTCTGGGTCGACACCGGCAACCTCTCTGAGTTTGTCGAGCAGCGCGGCACCGTCCCCCTCGGAGAGGCCTTCACGCTTCGCGTAGGGAGCAAGCAGTTCGCGAAGGCGGTCGAGATCGAGTCGGTGTTTGTAGGCCGCGTCGCGGAGGGCGTCAGCGACATGGCTTGTGTCGGCCTCGGCATCGAGCAGATCGGCGATGGTGCACTCGATCGACATGGCGGGCAGGCCCTCGACGACGGCGATGTCGCGCGGGTCGAGTTGGCGCTGACGGTAGTGGATCTCCTTGCGCTGACTCTGTCGACGGGTGGGACTGACAAACTCGTGTCGACGATCCTGAAGGTCACCGAGTTCATGGAGGCGTGCTGCGGAGGGCCCGGCGAAGATGACGCCGTTCTGCCGATCCCGAAGTCGCTCGTGCGCCAGGCGCCTGGGTTCGGTGCTGAGCCACGCCGCGCGCAGGTCGTCGAACGGGCCGCCGGGGGTGCCGGTGTCCTTGTAGACGCCGTGCGCGAGCCGCTCCAGGTGGCCCGCATCAGCCAGCCGGGAAAGATCCAGACGAGTGACTCCGCGCGCGCCAGCCTGAGCCGACGTGACCATGCCCCACTGGTAGGCAGTCAGTTCGGCCAGCGCGCGCAGAGCTTCTCCGGACTTCATACTTTGAGGGTATCAAAATAAAAGATACAGTCCAAGCATCAAATATGGTCACCTGGGCGGTCAATGCGCCACTTGTGTTGGCGTCTGGTGGGATCTGTCAGCAGCCGTCCTTGCCGATGGCCACTCGGTAGCGTTCGGCCTCGGGGTGCAGGTTGCTGCTGATGGCCAGGGTCAGGCAATCCTTGGGCTTGGCCGAGCGGATGCCGCCCAGGAAGCCGGTGAACGAGCCGTCGCAGGATTCCAGCCGGACTGTGGTGGCTTCGAAGTCGGCCAAGTCCCACGGGTAGAAGGAGTCTGTCCACACCAGGGTCGCGTCGCCTTCCAACACGGTGATCAGCGCCCAGGTCACACCCTCGGCCAGATAGACCGGGGACTTCGAGTAGTAGCCGCCGGGGTTGCGCGGGAAGCCCGCGTCCTCGGTCGGGTAGGCGGTGGAACCGGATTCGCCCAGGAAGAGGAACTTGACGCCGGAGGCCGTGAACTCTCCCGACCCAGTGCCTTCCGTCGAGGTGGTGTACGCGTCCCGGCAGGTCAGCACGGTCAGTTCCGCCGGCGTGGGTGGTGATGTGGGCTGGGTCGTCGTCGGCGGGGGAGAGGTGGGTGCGGTGGTCGCGGGCTGCGGGACGGCGGGAACCGGAGCGGAGGCGAACTGCGGGACGACGATCAGGGCGGCGCAGGCCACCCCGGCGACGCCGGCCAGCGACCATCGGCCGCGGCGCGCCCGCCTGAGCCGGTCTCCGTCCCGGACCACCGCGCCCAGGTCGACCTGGGGTTCGACCGCTCCCGCCACGTCCTGCAAGCCGGCGCGCAGCCGCTCTTCTTCGTTGCTCATGTCTCCTCCTCGGTCTCGCTGATGCTGCGGCGCAGGGAGGCCAGCCCTCGGGAGCAGGCCGACTTCACCGCTCCGACGCTGATCCCCAGGCAGGCCGCCACTTCCGCCTCCGGCAGATCCGCGAAGTAGCGCAGCACGATGATCCGGC
>JAPUEM010000157.1:2118-5827 GCA_027492575.1 Propionicimonas sp. | reverse complement strand
GCTCCCCGTCCGAGGACGAGGCTGACCCGAACGCGGAGGAGCCCACCGAGGAGCCCGCTCCGGCCAAGCCGCGGGGCATCATGCCGATGGCGCTGGGTGACTTCGCGTGGGGCGTCGTCATCGTGGACGCCGACAAGAACGGCACGCTCGACTCCACCGGCGCGCCCGGCAAGGTCGACCAGGGCGTGGCCGGCGTGACGGTCACCGTGATCGATTCCACCGGCGCCGAGGTGGCCAGCACCACCACCGCCGCGGACGGCTCCTGGGCGATCCCGGCCGAGCCGGCGGATGCCACCGGCCCCTACACCGTCCGCATCGACGCGGCCGGGGTGAACGGCAACGCCTACGCGACCCATACGGCCACCAGCGCCGACAACGACTTCGCCCGCTCCGGCGGCGCGCAGAAGGCGGCCGCGGCCCCGTCCGCGGCGCCCGGTGAGCTGAACGCGCTGATCTACCCGACCTGGGCGCTCGACCTGGCCCTCGCCGGCGACCCCGACGGTCTCGGCGGCAAGGCCATCCGCACCGGCACCGGTCCCTTCGACGCCAACGACTCCGAGCCGGGCAACGACTCCGGGATGGCCAACGACCGGGTGCGCTCGGCCGACATCGTCTCCTTCAACTGGACGCTGACCGCCGACTCGGAGGAGTCCCTCGGATCCAGCTTCACCGATGTGGTCGTCGAGCAGACCATCGAGATGGAGCCGGGCGCCGTGGTGAACTTCGCCAACCGTCCCGCGGTCTGCGATGCGGCCAAGAGCACGATCGTCGCGCAGCCCTCGGGCAACACGATCCAGGCCGGGACCATCCCGCCCGCCGGCACCACCAGCATCACGCTGAGCTGCTACCTCGGCTCGATGGGCGAAGATCGCGCCGGCATCATTCTGCCGACCGCCGTGCAGCCGATGGCCAGCTCGGTCAACGGCACCCACTTCACCACCACCGCGCGGGCCTACGCCGTGGACCCGCAGGGCACCGCGACCGCGCAGCCCTCGGAGGCCGTGGACGGCCCGCCGATCGAGATCACCGCCGCTCCGCGCTACGACGTGGAGAAGATCAACGGTGACGCGGCCGGCGGCTACTACGGCTACCAGACCATCGACGGCGTGCAGACCTACGGCATGTACTCCTACTACACCGTGCAGATCTCGACCGACCGCAAGGTGGGTGTCGAGGCCTTCCAGCAGCCGGTCACCATGGAGGAGAGCTTCTGGGCGGTCCGCAGCGTGGTGGGGCCGAACGGCGAGGCG
The DNA here is from genome assembly GCA_027492575.1 of Propionicimonas sp. Taxonomy (GTDB): domain Bacteria; phylum Actinomycetota; class Actinomycetes; order Propionibacteriales; family Propionibacteriaceae; genus Propionicimonas. Next base: position 4,577 of record JAPUEM010000157.1, on the reverse strand, counting down.
ATCGGCACGCCGATCACCGACCTGAAGTGGTACATCACCAACTGCATCCCCTCCCCGGCGCCGCGTTCCGGCCAGGTGGCCGACGGCCTCGTCTACGGCAAGATCGGCACCGGCGGTGGCGTCGCCACTGCGGCGAACAGCGTCCGTGACTCGGGCACCTGCACCATCGGCTCCCGCACCGCCGCCGACACCGGCAGCTACACGCTGTCGATGAACGGCATCGACACCTCCGGGCTGAGCTACCCGACGGCGACCCTCTCCGGCGGTTCGCTGGCGGCTGGCCCGTACTACGTGGCCTCCTACCGGGTGCAGGTCTTCGTCCCGATCTCCGAGCTCGATCGCACCCAGGGCGCGGCCGACGACGGCGTGGGCGAGTTCAGCATCTACAACCGGGTCGGCGACTTCGACCCGGTCGGCACCTCGGGCGCGAGCAACTACGGCAGCGGTTTCGAGCCGGGCTACTGCGACCCGGGCCCGACCAGCGACCAGGCGACGAATTGCGACACCATGGAGGACGGCAAGCGCTCCAACAATGTAGTCGGCCCGCACACCAAGCGGATCGGGCCGGGCAACTGGGGCAAGTACTTCACCGATGTGACCACCGGATGGAATTACAGCTACGGCTACATCAACGGTGGGGGCAGCCACGAAGGCGCCTCGCTGGTGCAGCCCGGTCAGGCCTTCACCAGCATCCAGTTCCTCACCAACACCGCCACACCGTGGGCGAACGCCCAGATGTGCGATGTCTTCGACAGCACGATGCTGAAGCTGGTCCCGCTGAACCGGGATACCTCCTCGTCCGGCGCGTTCGAGGACGGTCTGTACTCCGTGATTCTCCGCACCCAGACGAACGTGGCCAACCCAACGAAGGCTGAGCAGCAGGCCCACCAGGCCGACTGGATCGTGAAGTACGGTCACGTGGATCTCAGTCCCGACGACCCGAACACCGGCGTCTTCGACACCGCCAACGATCGCTACGAGGGCGACTGGTCGAAGCAGCGGCAGGCCACCAACGGCGCGAACACGGTCTGCGGTTCGGATTCCGTCACCTGGTCCGACACGCCCTCGGACGACACCAATGTCGTGTGGGCGCGGACGGCCGACGGCTACACCATCGAGCCGGGCATCAGCGAGCGCTGGTACCTCACCTTCGAGCAGCGTGAGACCTACCACGGCGGCCCGCACGCGGGCGAGCCGATCCCGGCGGCCACCGTCGCGGTGAACTACGGCGCGGTCAAGACCTCGGGCTGGAACAGCAACTGGTCCGCCGCCAGCTACATCCCCGGCGCTGGTGACACAGCCGGCGTCCATCAGACCGGCGAGAACGGCTCGGTCCAGGGTGACCGCTGGACGGTCGTCCGCGCGCAGATGCGACTGCAGAAGCGCACCATCGCGGGCGAGGTGGACGGCGTCCCCGCCTCCGGCGTAGCCGACTACGGCATCACCGGCTCGGCGATCGCGGGCAAGCCCGTGATCTGGGAGGTCGCCTCGACCCTGACGGCGATCGCGAGCCCCGCGGCACCCGTGAACAACGTGACGATCACCGACGTGCTCCCCGAGTACGTGATCTTCGACGAAGCGGCCACCGCAGCGCTGAACCCCGGGATTCCGGCCCCGACCGTGACCGCCAATCCGGACGGCACCACCACGCTGGTCTGGAACCTGGGCACCCGCACGCCGAACCAGGATCTGCCGGTCATCAAGATCGCCACGACCACCGACACGTTGGCGCCGAACAACACCTTCGTCGTCAATAACGCCAACATCACGGCGGCGGGGATCGTCCCGGTCTCGGCGCACAAGGACGACCACACGATCAAGCTCGAGCAGAGCGGTGAGCTGCAGCTCAAGAAGTCGGTGGACAAGAACCTCGATCTGCAGGACGACGAGCAGGAGTACACGCTGCGGCTGAAGAACTTCGGCGACACCCTGGGCATCCAGGCGCCGACGATCATCGACGTGCTGCCGTACAACGGCGACGCGACGAACAGCGCGGGCGTGAACCGCAACCCGCCTTCGGACTTCACTGGTCAGAACACCTTGAAGGCGGCGCCGCAGGCGTTCGAGTTCAACGGCACCACCCCGCTGGCCGGCACGTTCTACTACACGACGGTGGCTCCGGCCAGCGTCCCGCAGAACCTGAACGACGACACCAACCCGGCGATCTGGTCGACCACCTTCACGGCGAACGCGACCGCGTTCAAGTTCGTGGCGGCCGGTCCGCTGTCGGTGGCCACGGACGCGTCGAAGTCGGGCCTGGTCATCAAGTTCACCACCGATCAGACCGGCAACAGCGCGGGCGACTTCTACTCGAACCGCTTCACCGCCTTCTCCGACACCCTGAAGAACGGCCAGAAGTACCAGCTGCTGACCTCCAACCTGGTGTCGGTGCGGGTCGTGGGCTTCAGCCTCGGCGACCTGATCTGGTTCGACCTCAACGGTGACGGCAAGTTCACCGA
>JAPUEM010000157.1:0-2018 GCA_027492575.1 Propionicimonas sp. | reverse complement strand
GAGGACGGCGACCACCACGCGATCGCCGGCACCGGCGGTGCGGTGCGGTCGTCCGGGCTGCTGGAGCTCGACGCCGACACCGACGCCGACCCGATCCAGGGTCTGGAGCCGCTCGGCGACAACGTCAAGGGTCTGCGGCTGCCGCCGATGACCGGTGACGACTTCACCAACCTGACCCTCGACCTGGCCCTCGTCCCGCAGGCGAAGTTCTCGGTCACCAAGGTGGTCGATGGTCCCGGCGCGGCCTTCGGAACCGGTCCGTTCACCATCGTGGTGACCTGTACCTTCAACGGCGCCACCGTCGCGGGGTACCCGAAGACGGAATCCTTCACCGCCGGCCAGTCGAAGGAGTTCACCGCTCCGTTCGGATCGGCCTGTGTCGCCAACGAGACCGTCAACGGCGGCGCGACCACCGTCGTGGTCGATCCGGCCAACGGCCTCACCCTCGATTCCGAGGACGGCGAACTCGAGATCACCGTCACCAACACCTTCGAGCTGGGCAAGCTCCGGCTCTACAAGGACGTGACCGGTGCCGGCCAGGAGGCCGGCATGACCGAGGGCAATGTCTACAAGTTCGACATCGTCTGCTCGTTCAACGGCAAGGCGGACGCGTTCAAGAAGTCGGTGGAGATCGTCGATGACGGCTCCGGCCAGATGTACACCGACATCGAGGGCATCCCGGTCGGCGCCGAGTGCACCGTGACCGAGACCGACAACGGTGGCGCGGACGAGACCCCGGCGCCGGAGATCCGCGTGATCGTCGACAAGGACACCACGGTGATCTTCTGCCTGGAGAATGTCTTCTCCGCCGGCACCGTCGAGCTCGCCAAGGTGCTGACCGGTGACGCCAAGGACGATCCCTTCGTCCTGGATCTCGAGTTCGAGGTTCAGGTGACCTGTGAGGTCGAGGTGAACGGCGTCCGCGGCGTGGTCTACAGCGACAAGCACCTGATCAAGGGCGGCGAGACGCTCACCCTGGACGACGCCCTGCTGCCGGCCGGCACCCACTGCTGGCTGGAGGAGACCAAGACCCAGGGCGCTGACGGCGTCACGCTGAACTACGACGGCTACGACAACGCGGCCATCGTGCAGAAGCTCGAGAAGGACGCCCCGCTGCAGAAGCTCGAACTGTCGGCGTCCAACCGGTTCGACCAGGCGCAGATCACCGTCTCGAAGGTTGTCGACGGCCCGGACATGGGTGAGTCGTACTACTTCGAACTGTCCTGCACCTACCCGGTGGACGGTCAGCCCGTGCCGTACCCGCTGGCGGAGGCCGACGCGAAGTTCAGCCTGAAGGGCGGCGAGTCGAAGACCATCACGGTGCTCGCCGGCGTCAGCTGCGAGGTGGTGGAGACCGACGTGCCCGAGGGCGCGACGGTGTCGATCACGAACACCGACGGTGGCACCGATGGTGCGCTGGCCGACATCGAGGGCGACGAGAACGCCGTCGAGGTCACCAACACCCTGGAACTGGCGGAGCTGACCGTCACGAAGATCGTCAAGGGCCCGGGCAAGTCCGGCGCCTCCTACGACTTCGAGCTGGCCTGCATCTACCACGGTTCGGCCGGTGACGTGGAGTACCCGCTGGCTCCGGAGGACGCGTCCTTCTCGCTCAAGCATGGTGAGAGCAAGACGATCACCGTGCTCGCCGGCGTGGACTGCGTCGTGACGGAGACGAACGTCCCCAGCGGCGCCACGGTCACTGTCACCGACACCGACGATTCCACCGAAGGAGGGTCAACCGATGGCGCGCTCAACGACCTGCATGGGACGGAGAACGCTGTCGACGTGACCAACACATTCCCCCCGCCGTCGCTTCCCCACACCGGTAGCGACACCCAGATCCTCGTGTGGGGCGCTGCCCTGCTCGTCATGGGTCTTGCTGTGCGCGGTGCCACCATGCGCCGGCGGAAGGGCGAGCGCGACCACCCCTGACGGTCTGCGCTCAACGGGAGCGTAACCACCCCTGACGGTTGCGCTACCACCTCACCGCAGGGCTCGAATCGGTACTCCTCCGA
>JAPUEM010000156.1 GCA_027492575.1 Propionicimonas sp. | reverse complement strand
GCAGCCATTGCCAGGGCAGGTGGGTGAGCATTGTGCCGCCGACCAGGGGTCCGACCACGAACCCGGACATGCCGACGACCATCATGATGGTGATCGCCCGCATCCGGAGCATGTCGTCGTCGAAGAGGCGGAACACGAGGGAGTTGGTGATCGGTGCCATCGCGGCCGCCGCGATGCCGAGTGCCGCGCGGAGCGCGATGAGCTCGCTCGTCGCCGTGACGAGCAGGACCCCAAGGCTGAGGACGCCGAACAGTGCGAGCCCGATCTGGAGCACGCGACGGCGGCCGAACCGGTCGGCGATCGACCCTGCCGTCAGCAGCAGCCCGCCGAAGGTGAGCGAGTACGCGCCGGCGATCCACTGCAGCGATGTGGTGTCGCCGCCGAGGTCCCGGCCGATCGTGGGCAGCGCGATCGAGAGCAGGGTGTTGTCGACCATCTCGACGAAGAACGCGAGACAGAGCGCGGCCAGCGGTATCCATGCGGCCTTCAGGGACGGATAGGTGCGTGGTGCGGTGAGGGGCGCGACGCTCATGTCAACTCCTGAGTCGAACAATGTTCGTGTATCGAACGATGGTCGATAGAATAGAACGCTGATCGATCAGGCGCAACGGGAAGGCCGCGATGTGATGGAATGGGGGTCATGGTTGAGCCGCGAAAGCACGGGCGCCGAGGCGCGCGCGAGCGTGTGCGCGCCTCCCACTCCCTTGACGCGGTGCTCGCCGGAGCGGTCTCGATCCTCGATGAGACAGGGGCGCAGGGCCTCACGATCCGCGCGCTCGCAGCGCGCCTGGGTGGCGGCCCGGCGAGTGTGTACTGGTACGTTTCGGGGCGCGACGAACTGCTCGACCTGGCGGCCGATTCGGTGCTCGCCGGGGTGCTGGACGCCGTGGCCGACGTCGGCGAGGGTGACCCGATCGACGACCTGCGCACGATCGCAGTCACGCTGTTCGACGCAATCGTCCACCGCCCGTGGCTCGGCGCGTACGCCATGCGCGACACCGGGCGCCAGGTCCACTCGCTGCGGCTGTATGAGAAGCTCGGCGAACAGGTGATGCGCCTCGGCCTCACTCCCCGTCAGAGCTTCCACGCCACATCGGCCATCGTCGGCTTCGTCATCGGCACCGCAGCCGACATGGGCCAGGAGCCGCCCGCAGTCGTCACCTCAGGCGAGATGGACCGCGCGGCGTACCTCGCTGCCGCGACCGCCGAATGGCGTGCCCTGGAAGCGGCCGACTATCCGTTCATCCACCACATCGTCGACGAGTTCGCCGTCCACGACGACCGCGACCAGTTTCACGCAGGCCTCGACCTGCTACTCACAGGGCTGCAACTCCAGTCGCGGGGGTGAGAACTCGTCGCGGACTGTCGGCCGGCCACGCGGAACCTGTCTCCGGGCGGCATCCGCGACCACTACGTTCGCGAATGTGTCGCATGATAGGCCGCCAAGACCGGCGGCACGCCCTCGGTGAGCATCCTCTTCCGGACGTTGCTGAGCAGCTTCGACATGGCGAAGCCACCGGCTCCGGTGAAACCGGTGTGTTCCCAGGTGAAGCGGGTGCCGCCGGGAATCCCCTCCAAGCGGTAGGTGACGTCGGTCACGTCGTCGGAGTCTTCGTCGCCCTTCCAGGCGTACTTCAGCGACCGAGGAGCGTCGACCTCCTTGACCTCGCAGTAGACGACGCCGGCCCAGCCCATCGTCGGCTTGCCGACGAACCGGAACAAGGTGCCCGGCACCGGGGCGAACCCAACGGGTCGCCCACCCTGCCCGGTGGTGGTCCACTGCGCCACATACTCCGGGTCGGTCAGCACCGCCCACACCTCCTCGATCGGATAGGGATAGTCGCGGGTGACGGTGTACTCGCTCATCGGTTCCTCCTGTGCGTGCCGCTCGACCACCCGCGGCAGTCCATCTACCTATCGGTCGGTAGGCCAGCCTACCATGCGGTAGGCTGGAAAGCATGAGCGCGACAACGACAGGGGGGCGACGCAGCGGGGAGGAGACCCGCGCCGCGATCCAGCGCGTGGCTCTCGACCTCTTCACTTCCCGCGGCTACGAGGCAACATCCATGCGAGAGATCGCGGACCTGCTCGGCATCAGGAAGGCATCGCTGTACTACCACTTCGCGGGCAAAGAAGACATCGTGCGATCGCTGTTCGACCGACGCGGAAACGAGGCCGAGGAGTTACTGGACTGGTTGCGGCAGCAGCCGAGGAGTCCCCACCTCGTCCATGACGCGGTCTTGCGCTGGGTCGAGTCGTTCTCCGAGGAGAAGCTGCAAGGCCTCCGCTTCCTGGCGGCCAATCCGCTTCTGGCACAGTCCATCGCTCACGACGCCGGCGACCGCATCAGTTCGACACTCACGCAACTCGCACAGGCCCTCACCGAGATGCTGCCCGACCACAGCGCCGTCACGGCCCTTCGACTCCGCATGGCACTGCTCAGCATCAACGCCGCCATCCTTGCTGCCTCGAACGAGCAGTTCACCGATGCGGACATACTCTCCGCCGCCCGATCAAGCGCGATCGCCGCGATCAACGCACTGTCCTAGGAAGAGGAGCGTTCGACAGGGGGAGGCTCTTCGAGGTGAGAAGCGCAGGCGGCCGGCGACGCCGCCATCATTCACCTGGATGATGCCAGGCGCTTGGTCTGAATCCGTGTGAACACTCCGTCAGAAGGAGCCGATCCGAGCCTGGGTGGGGCACCGGAACATCTGCGGCGCGGCGAGCCCGACCTCGTTGAGGTAGCGGATGACGATGACCAGCGCGGCGGGCAGCGACGTCTGGGTGTAGCTGACGTCCTGCTCTTCGCAGTGACTCCGGACGAGGGCGGCGGCCCGGCGCAGGTGCGGCCGGGGCATGTTGGGGAACAGGTGGTGCTCGATCTGGTAGTTCAGGCCTCCCATCAGGGCGGTCATCCACCAGCCTCCCCGGACGTTGCGGGAGGTGAGCACCTGCTTGTCCAGGAAATCCAGCCGAGCGTCGGCGGGAACGATCGGCATCGCGATGTGGTTGGGGGCGAAGGTGGAGCCCATATAGAGCCCGAAGACCGCGAGCTGGACGCCGAGGAAGGCCCACGCCATGCCGAACGGGAGCAGCCAGAACAGCAGACCGAGGTAGATCGCGGTCCTGGTTGCGAGTAGGACGAACTCCAGCGCCCGGCCTTCGATCCGGCGGCGGGCGAACAGCCCGGTGATGGACGCCCGGTGCAGTTCGAGGCCGAAGACCAGCAGCAGCGGGAAGAAGAGCCAGCCCTGCCGGCGGCTGATCCAGGCCATCACTCCGGTCTTGGCCGCGGCGTCCTCCGTCCGATAAGAGAGTGTGCCGGGCCGGATATCCGGGTCCTTGCCGACCTTGTTCGGGTTGCCGTGGTGGCGGGTGTGCTTGTTCATCCACCAGGCGTAGCTGATGCCGACGAAGAAGGTGGCCAGGATGCGTCCCAGATGATCGTTGGCCGGGCCGGACGCGAGCACCTGACGGTGGGACGCCTCGTGGCCGAGGAAGGCGAACTGGGTGAAGATGATGCCGAGCGCGGCGGCGATCAGCAGCTGCAACCAGGAATCCTGCAGCAGCACGAGACCGGTCACAGCGCCGCCGAGGGCAGCGACCAGCCCGGCGAAGAGCGCCAGGTAGAACCATCGCGTCCGGCCGTTGAGGCCGGATTCGCGGACGGTCTGCGCAAGGTGGGTGAAAGACTTGGTGCGCTCGGTCAGCTGAGCGCGCACCGACTCGCGCCGCGAGGGTGCGGGCGGGGACGCCAAGGTATCGAGGGGCGGCATGGTGGACTCACCTTCCACCGGGTTCTGTGACGAGAATCCGGACGGAGGGACGCCAGACCTGGTGGGGTCAGTCTACGCGGTCCGTGCCCGGACGGGTTGGCCGCCGAAACCACAAAGAGCTGGGCACCCGTTTCAGGTGCCCAGCCCGTCATGATCCGAGGTCGTCGGCTACCGTCGGCCGCCGCCTCCCCCCGGGCCGCCGCCCATCATCTGGTTCGACAGTTCGGTGACCTGCTGGCCGTTGACGGTGATCGTCCCGCCGGTGAGGGTGCCGGTGCCGTCGTAGTCGAACGGGGATTGCGCGGTGATGTCGAGGGTGCCGCCGGTGATGGTCAGGTCGCCGTTGCTGTCGATCGCGTCGGTGTCGCCGGCGCCCATGACGATGCTGAGGTCGCCACCGTTGATGGTGATGCTGAGGCCCTCGGTGACGATCTCCGAGGCCGCGGCGTTGATCCCGTCGTCGGAGGCGTTGAGGCTGATGTCGCCGCCGGCGATCACGATGACCGGCGCCTCGATCCCCTCGACGGAGGCCACGATGTCGATGGTTCCCCCGGTGATCCGCAGCGCCTGCTCGGCCTTGATCGCGTCGTCGCCGGTGGTGATGGTGATCTCGCCGCCGGTGATGGTGAGCTGCCCCTTGCCGAGGTCGGTGTCGTTGCTGGACTTCATGCCGTCGCCGGTCGCGTCGATCGTGATCGTGCCGCCCGAGACGGTCAGCGAGTCCTTGCCGCGGATCGCGTCGTCGACACTGGTCACGTTGATCGTGCCCGAATCGATCCACAGATCGTCCTTGCCCACGATGCCGTCGGCGAAAGCGGCGGTGACGTTCAGCGTGCCACTGCCGGTGAGGTAGAGATCGTCGGACGAGTACACCGCACCGTCGATCTCCTCGTCGCTTCGCGTCGCCGCGTCCGAGACCGTGTTGACGCTTCCCTCGGCCAGTTCCAGGACGGTCAGTTCGGCGCTGTCGACCTGGATCGCGGCACCCTCGCTGCTGGCGATGGTCACGCCGTCGAGAATGATCCGGACGGAGCCGTCGCTCTCCACCCGCACCTGCCCGGTCGTGCTGCCGGTGAGCACGTAGGTGCCGGCTTCGGTGATGACCAGGCCGTCGTCGGTGAGCGTGACGTCCGTTGTCGGCAGGCTGCTCCAGTCGACGTCGACGGTGAACGCGGTCGTCTCCGCGGTGGTCGTCGTCCCGGAGGTCGCCGTCGGATCGGTGGTGGCCGTGGTGGCGGAACCGGCCACCGGAACGTCGCTGGAACTGGCGTCGGTCATCGCGCAGCCGGCGAATACGAGCACCGAGGCGAGTAGCCCGGCGACGAGCTTCGTGCGGTTCTTCATCGTCTTCCTTCCGTAGGGGCTCTCCGGCCCGATGAAGAGAGTTCACCAACCCGCTCTGTGGGAATCCTGTGCGATTCGTGTGCCCGTCCGGTGAGCTTGCGCGGGTTCCGGTCTTCCCCAGGACGGTGGCGGCTCGGTCGGCCTCGGCTGGGCGGGGGTCAAGGTTGCGACGGCCGGACGGCGGCGAGCACCTGGGGGTCGGTGCAGCCCTCGGCGAAGCCGGCGATGCGACGGCGGATCTCGGCGTCCAGGACGCGGCCGCCCACCCACTCCGCGATCGGGGCGAGCCACCGGGGCCGGCAGCTGAAGTTGTACTTCCACACCGCCAGGGTGGAGGTGCCGTCGCCGACCGGGGTGAACCGCCAGCCGCCACCCAGCTTGGCGAAGAACCACGGCCCGCGCTCCATCGTCATGCCGACGTTCGTGGGCGGATCGAAGGAGACGTAGCGGCTGATCATGGTGAACCCGAAGCGGTGCCGCGTGAACGTCCGGACGCCTTTGGCCGCCGTCGTCGCACCGTCCAGGAAGTGCTGCTCGCGGATGAACCGATCCCAGCGCCGGCGCACGGGACCCGTGGTCTGCGAGACGGCGAACGCGGTCGCGTGATCGACCGGAACGACCACCTCGGCACGGACCACAGGCATGGAAGACCTCCTAGGGTCAGGATCTCATCGAAGACGCCGGTCGGATCGCGCGCGACCGGGACGTTCCAGGTTCGGCCTGCTGTCGGCTCATCCACCTACCTCCTCCGGGGGAACCTCAGGATAGGGCCGGCGCTGGACACCCTCGTCCGATGCTTTGACCGGCGCGGCAGACTGTGCGGCGTGAATCGGCAGCAGGCCCTGGTGGCGATGGCCGACGCGATGGTCGTCGGCGGGAACTTCGTCGCGCCCGGCGAGGATGCCTACCTGCTC
>JAPUEM010000155.1:7986-40353 GCA_027492575.1 Propionicimonas sp. | reverse complement strand
CCCCCCCCCGGCCCCCCCCCCCGAGGCCGCCCACCCGGCCACCTTCCGGGGCTAGGTGGGGGGGGGGGGGGCGCGGGTAGTCACCCAGCTACCCGCCCCCCCGCGGTTCGGGCCGGGGCGCACGATTCGCTGGTTTCTCAGCCGGCAGTCGTTTCTCAGCCGGCGATCGCGGCCAGCTGCGGGACGATCCCCGCCACGGCGATCGGGATGCTCAGCGGGCTGGCGGCGCTGAACGCGGCGGTCAGCTCGTCATCGCTGGCCAGGTACACCGCGCGATTCTCCTGGACCACCTTCAACGAGGCGATCAGCGGATCGGCCTTGAGCTCGTCCAGGGTGAAGCCGATCGGGAAGAGGATCGCCACGTCGGCGTCCAGCACTCCGATCTGCTCGGCGGAGACCGGGGCGAAGAAGCCGGAGGTCTCCAGTTCCAGCACCGGCGGGTTCTGGACGAAGCCGAGCGCCTCGATCACGTCCCAGCGGGCGTCGCCGGCGATGTAGGCGCCGTAGGCGTCGCCGAACTTGGTGCCGGTGACGGCGGTCTTGCCCGCGAAGCCCGGGTTGGCGTCCCGTGCGGCGGTGATCTGCGCCTCCACCGAACTCACCAGCGCCTCACCCTCGGCGGTCTTGCCGAGCGCCTGCGCCACCTGGCGGGTCTGGTCGGCCCAGCCGGTGGCGAAGGCGCCGGTGCCGGGCGGCGCGAAGACCGTCGGCGCGATCGTCGACAGCCGGGTGAACTGGGCCTCGTCACCGGCCGAGCGGGTGCTGAGGATCAGATCCGGGTTGAGCGATTGGATGGTCTCGTAGTCCAGTTCGTCGCCGACGTTCGCGATGACCGTGGGAGTCACCTCGCCGAACAAGGCGGTGGCCCACGGCCCGACGCCCTTGTTCTCGGCGCCGAAACCCTGCCAGTCGTAGACCCCGACCGGGGCGACGCCGAGGGCGAGCGCGACCTCGGCGTCCGACCAGCCGAGCGCGACGACGGTCAGTTCGCCGTCGGCCGGAGCCGGCACCTCGACCGGCCCGAAGAGGGTGTCGACGGTGGCGGGCAGGCCGCCGGCCTCGGCCGGGGCGGAGCTCGCCGGGGTGGATTCGGCCGGCGCCGCGGAGGTGGGTGAGGCGGTGGGGCTCGGCGCGCAGCCCCCGATCAGCAGTGCGCCCAGGGTTGCGGCCAGGGCCGCGATGCGGAGTTTCATGGAGTTCCTTCCGTATTGGGTGGGGTGGGGGTGGATGCGGCGGACGGCGCCCGCGGCACGATCAGCGGCGTCCCGGTCTCCGGATCGGGGACGATCCGGGCCGCGACGCCGAAGACGTCATGGATGAAGTCGCTGGTCACCACCGCCGACGGCGGGCCCTGGGCGACGATCCGGCCCTGCTTCATCGCCACCAGGTTCGTGGCGTAGCGGGCGGCCTGGTTGAGGTCGTGCAGGACGGCCACCAGGGTGCGTCCCTCGCGGTGCAGTTCGGTGCACAGGTCGAGGACGTCGATCTGGTGGGAGATGTCCAGATAGGTGGTGGGCTCGTCCAGCAGCAGCAGCGGGGTCCGCTGGGCCAGCGCCATGGCGATCCACACCCGCTGCCGCTGGCCGCCGGAGAGTTCGTCCACCACCCGGGTGGCGAGGTCGGTCAGCCGGGTGCGCCGCAGTGCCTCGCGGACGGCGGCCTCGTCCTGTTCGCCCCAGCGGCGCAGCACCGACTGGTGCGGGTGCCGGCCGCGGGAGACCAGATCCACCACCGTGATCCCCTCGGGGGCGATCGAGCTCTGCGGCAGCAGCCCGATGGTGCGGGCCAGTTCCTTGGTCTTGGTGGTGGCGATGTCGACGCCGTCGAGCAGGACGGCGCCGGACTGGGGCTTGATCAGCCGCGCCAGGGAGCGCAGCAGAGTGGACTTGCCGCAGCCGTTGGGGCCGATGATCACGGTGAACGAGCCATCCGGAACCTGCAGCTCCAGCCCTTCGATGATCCGGCGCTCTCCGTAGCCGGTGCTGAGCGAACTGGCCCGCAGTCGGGATTCCTGGGTGGTCATAGCCGAGCCTTTCTTCCGAAGCCGGCGAGCAGCCAGACCAGGTAGGCGCCGCCCAGGCAGAGGGTGACCACGCCCACCGGCAGCTGTGCCGGAGCGATGACGGTGCGGGCGATCAGGTCGCTGGTGACCAGCAGCAGTGAGCCGAAGGCGGCTGCCGGCAGGATCCGCACGCCCGCGGTCCGGGTGATCCGCAGCGCGAGCTGGGGAGCCGCCAGGGCCACGAAGGCGATCGGCCCGGCCGAGGCGGTCACCAGCGCGACCAGCGCGATGCCGACCAGCAGCAGGACGGCCCGGACCGGTTCGGCCCGCACCCCCAGCCCGCGGCCGGCGTCGTCGCCGAGCTCCAGCGCCCGCATGTCCGCGCTCAGCGCCAACACCACCGGGAGCGCCAGCAGGATGCCGACGGCGAGCGGCAGGACGTGCACCCAGCCGACGTCGTTCAGCGAGCCGGCTCCCCAGCTGGCCGCGGAGATGGCCTGTTCCAGCCTCATGGTGGTGAGCACCCAGGTGTTGAAGGCACCCAGGAAGAGGCTCACCCCGATCCCGACCACGATCACCCGCGAGCCGGTCACGCCGCGGCGGTAGGCCAGGGCGTAGACGGCGAAGCCGGTCAGCAACCCGCCGCCCAGAGCACCCAGCGAGGTGGCGAGCGAGCCGTTGGCGCCCGCCAGGGCGACCAGCAGCGCACCGGTGTAGGCACCAGTGCTGAACCCGACGATGTCGGGGCTGCCCAACGGGTTGCGGGTGATCGACTGGAAGACGGCGCCGCCGATGGCCAGCGCGGCCCCGCCGAGCAGCGCGAAGGCCACCCGCGAGGCCCGCCACTCCACCACGATCCGGGTGGTGGCCACGTCCGCCGAACCGGAGAGCGCCGCCAGCACCTCGGAAAGCCCGAGACCCGCGGAACCGACGGTGAGCGAGTAGAAGCCGACGGCCAGCGCGAGCAGCGCGGCCACGGCCGTCCAGATCGTCGCCCGCAGGTCGATCAGCCCGCTGAAAGAGCCCAGCCGCACCGGCTTGAGGTTGGCCGGCCAGCCGAGCTCCGTGGCCTCCGGGTCGAGTGAGGTGGCGCTCACAGCGACCTCCCCGGCGCCCGGCGGGTGAGCAGGATCAGCACCGGGGCGCCCACGAAGGCCGTCACCACGCCGGCCGGCAGTTCGGAGGAGACCACGACCCGGCCGACGATGTCCGCGGTCAGCATCAGGATCGGGGCGGCGAGCAGGCTGAGCGGGACGATCCAGCGCTGATCCGGCCCGACCAGGGCGCGCAGGCCGTGCGGCACCATCAGGCCGACGAAGGCGATCGGCCCGGCGGCGGCGGTCGCCGCCCCGCAGAGCAGCGCGACCGCGGCCAGTCCGCCGAGCTTGGTGAGCGCCGGACGGGAGCCCAGCGCCACCGCGACGTCGTCGCCGAGCGAGAGGGCATTCAGCGCCCGCGGCAGGGCCAAGGCGATCAGCGCACCGGCGGCGATGAACGGCAGCACCGCCCACAGGGTGTCGAACTGGCGGCCCTGCAGGGAACCGGCGCTCCAGTGCCGGATCCGGTCGAAGACCTCCGGACGCATCAGCGTGACGGCGAAGCTGATGCCGGTGAGCACCGCGCCGAGCGCCACCCCGGTCAGGACCAGCTTGGTGGGGGTGCCGCCGGCCGGCCCCACCGTCCCGATCGCATAGACCAGCACGGACGCCACCAGCGCACCCACCAGGGCGGCGGCCACGTGGGTGACCGACAGCGCCGGGCCGAGGCCGGCCGCCGCCAGCACCACCGCGGTGTAGGCGCCGGCGTTCACCCCGAGGATGCCGGGGTCGGCCAGCGGGTTGCGGGTGATCGCCTGGATCACCGCGCCGGCCAGGCCGAGCGCCGCGCCGACCACCACCGCCAGCAGGGTGCGCGGCACCCGGAACTGCCGGACGATCAGGTCGGTGGAACTCCCGGAATCGGCCAGCAGCGCCTGCCAGACGTCCGCGATGGGGATGTCGCCGGAGCCGATGAAGAGGCTCGCCAGCATGAGCAGACCCAGCAGTACAGCCCCGCCCGCCGCCACCGCGACCCGCCGCCGGGTGCCCGGATCGACCGGCGCGGCGGCCGGGCTCGGCTGCGTCCTGACGGTCAACGGGTTCTCCTGGTACAGGTGGCCGACTCAACGATCCCTGAGCTTGTCGAGGGGTCGTTGCCACCATCGACGACCCTTCGACAAGCTCAGGGATCGTGTGCGAGCCCAGGGATCGTGTGCGAGCTCACGGATCCTGTGCACGCTCAGGAGTCGTTGGCGGCCAATCGGCGTTTTCTTAGGTGAGGCTAGCCTAACCCTTTACCTCGCCGTCGCAGATCCTGGATCAGGCTTCGGACGCGGCTCTGGTCTCCTGCAGGCGGCGGAGTGCGCCGATGGCGGCCTCGCGGTCGGTGGTGGTCCAGAAGTCGGGCATCGACGCGCGCAGGAAGCTGCCGTAGCGGGCGGTGACCAGTCGCGGGTCGAGGACGGCGACCACGCCGCGGTCGGTCAGGGTGCGGATCAGCCGTCCGGAGCCCTGGGCCAGCAGCAGCCCGGCGTGGGTCGCGGCCACCGCCATGAAGCCGTTGCCGCCCGCTTCGGCCACCACCCGTTGCCGGGCCTGCATCAACGGATCGTCGGGCCGCGGGAACGGGATCTTGTCGATGATCACCAGCTCGCAGGTGTCGCCCGGGACGTCGATCCCCTGCCACAGCGAGAGAGTGCCGAACAGGGAGGCCGCCGGATCCTCGATGAACTGCCGGGTGAGTTCGGGCAGCGCCCGGTCGCCCTGGCACAGGATGGTCGCCTTGGGCAGCTCGGCGCGGCAGTAGCGGGCGGCCGCCTCGGCCGACCGCTGGGAGGCGAACAGACCCAGCGTCCGGCCGCCGGCGGCCCAGACCAGCTCGGCGACCTCGGTGAGCGTCTCCGCGCCGATGCCGTCGCGGTGCGGCGGCGGCAGGTGGCGGGCGACGTACAGGATTCCCTGGCGGCGGTAGTCGAAGGGCGAGCCGACATCCACCCCGTGCCAACCCTCGCGGCCCAGGCCGACGCTGCGGGCGACCGGGTCGAAGTCGCCACCCAGTTTGAGGGTGGCCGAGGTGAGGACGCCGGGCACCTCACCCAGGATGTGCTCGGCGATCAGCCCGGCGACGCTGAGCGGGGCCTGGTAGGCCTGCCGTCCGAACCGTTCCCGCTCCCCCACCCAGATCACGTCGTGCCCGGCCAGCGCGGCCAACTGGCCGGCGACGTCGAAGACCTCCTTGGCGGCGGCAGCCGCCTGCGTGGCGTCGGGGTCGTCCTTGCCGGTCATGCCGGAGACCACGGCCCGGGCGGCGTCCCGCACGGTGGCGAAGGCGGCGACGATCGCCGAATCCGGATCCTCCACCCGTCCCGGTTCGGTCTCGTCCAGCGCGATCTGCAGGGTGTCCGCGGCGTCCAGGAAGGCGGCGCCCACGTCGTCCGACAGCCAGGGCAGGCAGCGTTTCGCCACCCGCTCGACCCCCTGCGGGCTGAGTTCATGGGACGCTGCGCCGGTGACCCGGGCGACCAGCTCGTGGGCCTCGTCCACGATCACCAGCTGGTGTTCGGGCAGCGCGGTGCCGCCGTGCATGGCGTCGATGGCCAGCAGGGCGTGGTTGGTGACAACCAGTTGGCTGCCCCGGGCGCGTTCCCGGGACTTCTCCACCAGGCATTCCGAACCGAACGGGCACTTGGCGGCACCCAGGCACTCCCGGACCGGCACCGACACCTGCGCCCAGGCCGTCGGAGAGTGGCTGGGGGCATCGTCGCGGTCGGCCAGGCCGCCGCCGGCCGCCTGCTCCTCAGCCCATTCCCGCAGCGCCACCACCTCGGCACCCAGCACGCTGGTGGCGTCGGCTCCGGAGGCCACCACGGTCTCCACCAGTTCGGCTCCGCCCAGCAGGGTGTCCTGGGCGGTGGCGCCGACGCCGTCACGCACCCGATGCAGACAGGCGTAATTGCTGCGCCCCTTGAGAACGGCGTGCGAGACCTTCCGCCCGGTCACCTCCTGGCAGGCGGCCACCGCGGCAGGAATGTCCTTCACCGCCAACTGGGTCTGCAGGGCGAGGGTGGCCGTGGCGATCACGATCCGCTGGTCGGGGTGCTCGGCGAGATGGGCCAGCGCCGGCGCCAGATAGCCCAGCGACTTTCCGGTGCCGGTGCCTGCCTGCACCAGCAGGTGCTCCCCGGTCTCGATGGTGCGCGCCACCTGGGCGGCCATCTCCTGCTGCCCCGGACGCGGCGTGCCGCCGATGGCCGCCACCGCGGCGGTCAGCACCCCCTGACCACCCACCGCCGGACCGGGCTGCTCGGTCAGGAGGGCTCCTGGGTGGCGTAGCGGGCCAGTTCCCCGGCCAGGTCGGGATTCACCCGGACGCGGACCAGCGTGCCCTCGGCGGTGTGCTCGGTGGCGAGGAACTCGCCGGCTTGGTGGATCCGGTTGATCAGGTCGCCGCGGTCGTAGGGCAGCAGCGCCTCGACCTCCAGTTCCGGACGGGGCAGCCGCTGCTCCAGCCGGGCCCGCAGCTCGTCCAGGCCCTCGCCGGTGCGCGCGGAGACGAAGACCGCGTCCGGGTGGGCGCCCCGCAACGCCAGCAGCGCGTCCGGATGCGCCTGGTCGATCTTGTTGATGACCAGCTGTTCGGCGATCGTCGCCGCTCCGATCCCGGAGAGCACCTCGCGCACCGCGGCGATCTGGCCGAACGGGTCGGCGTCCGAGCCGTCCACCACGTGCAGCAGCAGATCGGCCTGGGTGGATTCCTCCAGGGTGGAGCGGAAGGCCTCGACCAGGTCGTGCGGCAGGTGGCGGATGAAGCCGACGGTGTCGGTGAGGGTGTACTCGCGGCCGTCCGGGGTGGCGGTGCGGCGGGTGGTCGGGTCGAGGGTGGCGAAGAGCGCGTCCTCGACCAGGACGCCGGCACCGGTCAGCCGGTTGAGCAGCGAGGACTTGCCGGCGTTAGTGTAGCCGACGATGGCGACCGAGGGCACCTGATTGCGCCGGCGCTGCGACCGGGTGGTGTCGCGGACGGCGTCCAGTTCGCGCAGGCGCCGGCGCAGCACGGAGATCCGGGTCTTGATCCGGCGCCGGTCGATCTCGATCTTGGTCTCGCCCGGGCCGCGTCCACCGATGCCGGCACCGGCCGCCGCCCGTCCGCCGGCCTGGCGGGAGAGGTTTCCGCCCCAGCCGCGCAGCCGCTGCCGCAGGTACTGCAGCTGGGCCAGCTCGACCTGGGCTTTGCCCTCGGCACTCTTGGCGTGCTGGGCGAAGATGTCGAGGATCAGCGCGGTGCGGTCGACCACCTTGACCCCGACCCGATCCTCCAGGTTGCGCAGCTGGGCGGGTTCGAGTTCGCCGTCGCAGATCACGGTGTCGGCGCCGGTGGCCCGCACCACCTGCTTCAGTTCCTCGACCTTGCCACTGCCGATGAAGGTCGCCGGGTCGGGGTGGCTGCGCTTCTGCACCAGCCCGTCCAGCACCTCCGAGCCGGCGGTCTCGGCCAGCAGCTTGAGTTCGGCCAGCGAGTTGTCGGCGTCCACCTGGCTGCCGGTCGCCCACACGCTCACCAGGACGACCCGCTCCAGCTGCAGCTCGCGGTACTCGACCTCGGTGATGTCGGCCAGTTGGGTGGACATGCCGGCCACCCGGCGCAGCGAGTTGCGTTCGGCCAGGTCGAGTTGCTCGCCGTCGAAGTCGAGTTCGTCGTCGATATCGAGGGGCTGGGTCATCAGCCGATCACCTCCAGGTCAAGGACGCCGCGCGCCACCAGCACCGCGGGCCCGGTCAGCACCGCCTCGCCGTCGGGTCGCAGCTGCACTTCCAGGTCGCCGCCGGGGGTGCTGACCCGCACCGGGCCTCCCCCGGGGGTCGCGCCACCCACCGTCACCGCCACCGCCACCACGCCGGTGCCGCAGGCCCAGGTCTCGCCCGAGCCGCGCTCGTGCACCCGCATCCGGACGTGGCCGGGCGCGAGCCGGGCCACGAACTCGGCGTTGACGCCCTGCGGGAACCGTCCCTCGGGCACCTCGGGCGCGGAGGACAGATCGAGGGAGTTGAGTTCCACCTCGTCCGCCACCACGCTCACCACGTGCGGGTTTCCGACGTCCGCGGGGATCCCGGCCCAGCGCCCGGCCCCGACGCATACCTCGGGACGGTCGTCGTCGGTCCGCACGGCGCCCATGGTGACCGCGATCCGTCCGTCGGGCAGGAAGGTTCCGGTGCGTTCCCCGGCCCGGGTGCCCACCGTCACCTGCTCGGCGTGGACGAGCCCCTGGTCGGCCAGGTAGCGCAGAAAGACCCGCAGCCCGTTGCCGCACATCTCGGCGATCGAGCCGTCGGCGTTGCGGTAATCCATGAACCACTCGCCGTCCGGGTCGCGGACGGCGCGCAGCACCCCGTCGGCGCCGATCCCGGCGCGACGATCGCAGACCGCGGCGACCTCCGCGTCGCTCAGCTCGACCCGGGAATCGGGGTCGGTGAACAGCACGAAGTCGTTGCGGGCGCCATGGCCCTTCACGAACGCAAGCTCACGCATCACTACTCCCTACCGCCTGCCCGAGCCTACCCCGCAGCTCGGACAGGATTGACTCGGTGGCCCGCGGCCCGGCGGTCACCCAGCGGATCCGCGGGTCGCGCCGGAACCAGCCCAGCTGCTTGCGGGCGAACCGGCGGGTGCCGGCCTTGGTCGCCTCGCGGGCCTCGTCCTCGCTGCAGTGGCCGTCGAGGAAGTCGAGGATCTGCCGGTAGCCGAGCGCCCGGGAGGCGGTCTTCCCGTCCTTCAGCCCGCGCGGGATGAGCCCGCGCACCTCGTCGGTGAAGCCCTGCTCCCACATCCGGTCGACCCGGGTCTCGATCCGGGCGTCCATCTCGCCCCGGTCGAGTTCCAGCCCGAACTGCAGCACGTCGTCGATCGCGTAGCTGTTCCGCGGCAGCACCGGACGGTAGGAGCCGGTCAGCTCGATCACCTCCAGCGCCCGGACGACGCGTCGCGCGTTGCCCGGCAGGATGCCGGCCGCGGTCTCGGGCGCCAGCGCCGCGAGCCGGGCGTGCAGGGCGGCCGCGCCGACCTCGTCAAGTTCGGCCTCCAGCCGCGCCCGGACGGCCGGGTCGGTGCCCGGGAAGTCGAACTCGTCCAGGATCGCCCGCATGTAGAGGGCCGAACCGCCGGCCACGATCGGCAGCACGCCGCGGGCCCGGCAGTCGGCGATCGCCGCCCGGGCGAGCCCCTGGAAGGCGGCCACGCTGGCGGTCTCGGTCACCTCGGCGATGTCGATCAGGTGGTGCGGGACGCCGCCCCGCTCGGCAAGGGTCGGCTTGGCCGTCCCGATGTCCATGCCGCGGTAGACCAGCATCGAATCGGCGTTCACCACTTCGGCAGGGACACCGTCCGCCGCGAGCAGGCGCGCGAGATCGACCGCCACGGCCGTCTTGCCGCTGGCAGTGGGGCCGTTGACGACCAGCACCGGGAGCTCACCTCGCACTCGACCTATTGTGCCGTTTCTGGGCGGCCTCTTCCCTCCGGCGCGTTCGTGGGGTAGAAATGTTGAACAGCCTGAAGACGGCCTTCTGGCGCTGGTGAGAGAGAGGAGGTCGCATGGATATCGTTGAACAGATCAAGGATGCCGTTGCCGGCCATTCCGACGAGGTCAAGCAGGGCATCGACGCAGTCGGTGACGCTGTTGACAACGCAACTGGCGGCAAGTTCGAGGCACAGGTCGATCAGGCGCAGGGCTTCTTGAAGGATCAGGTGGAGAACCTGTCCTCGTGAGAGTCGCGCTGGTCGCGATCTGACAACGAACCCAGGGGGTCGGCGGGATGCCGGCCCCCTGGTCTTTGCCTACCTGGAGCGGCTCGGCATGCCCAGCCCCACCATGGGACGGGCGTCCGCAGGGGCGGCCTGGCGGGCCTGCCAGGCATCCCCGCCGCGGCTGCGGCGCAGGGTGAGCAGGCCGGCGTCGGCGTTCAGGTGGTGGGGGGCGGCGTAGGTCACCTCGACCTCGGCGAAGTCGCCGGGGCGGGGACGGTCCTCGGCGGCTTCCGGCACCCGGATGTGCACCAGGCGGTTGTCGCGGGCGCGGCCCGACATCCGCGCGGTGGCGGCGTCCTTGCGCCCCTCGCCGTCGGCGAACATGACCTCGATGCGGCGTCCGACCAGGGCCTGGTTCTCGGCGTGCGCGACCCGGCCGACCAGGTCGATCAGCCGGTCATAGCGCTCGGAGACGACCTCGCGCGGCACCTGGTCGGGCATGGTGGCCGCCGGGGTTCCGGGACGGATCGAATACTGGAAGGTGAAGGCGGCGGCGAACCGGGAGGCCTCCACCACGTCCAGGGTGGCCTGGAAGTCTGCCTCGGTCTCGCCCGGGAAGCCGACGATGATGTCGGTGGTGATCGCCGCCTGCGGCATCGCCTCCCGCACCCGATCGAGAATGCCGAGGTATTTGGCGCTGCGGTAGGAGCGGCGCATCGCCTTCAGCACGGTGTCCGAGCCGGATTGCAGCGGCATGTGCAGCGAGGGCATCACGTTCGGGGTCTCCGCCATCGCCGCGATCACGTCGTCGGTGAAGGCGGCCGGGTGCGGGGACGTGAAGCGCACCCGCTCCAGCCCATCGATGCCGCCGCAGGCCCGCAGCAGCTTGCCGAAGGCCTGCCGGTCGCCGAACTCGACGCCGTAGCTGTTCACGTTCTGGCCCAGCAGGGTGATCTCCTGGACGCCCTCGGCGACCAGCATCTGGATCTCGGCCAGGATGTCGCCGGGGCGCCGGTCGGTCTCCTTGCCGCGCAGCGCCGGGACGATGCAGAAGGTGCAGGTGTTGTTGCAGCCCACGCTGATCGAAACCCAGGCCGAATAGGCGGAATCCCGCCGGGTCGGCAGCGTGGACGGGAACCGCTCCAGCGACTCGAGGATCTCGACCTGGGATTCCTCGGCGATCCGGGCCCGCTCCAACAGCACCGGCAGCGAACCAAGGTTGTGGGTGCCGAAGACCACGTCCACCCAGGGCGCCTTGCGGACGACGACGTCCTTGTCCTTCTGCGCCATGCAGCCGCCGACTGCGATCTGCATGCCCGGGTGGGAGGCCTTCACCGGCGCGAGGTGGCCGAGGTTGCCGTAGAGCCGGTTGTCGGCGTTCTCCCGCACCGCGCAGGTGTTGAAGACCACGACGTCGGCCTGATCGCCCTCGGCGGCGCGCGCGTACCCGGCGTCCTCCAGCACTCCGGAGATGCGCTCGGAGTCGTGGACGTTCATCTGGCAGCCGTAGGTGACGACTTCGTAAGTGCGGGTCATGCGGTCGGAGCTTTCATGGAGTTTCATCGTTCGCGGGACAGCGGGACTCTACCTCTCGGACCCGGTGCCAGACGAGTCCTCAAGCGGGTGGTGGGGATCCCGGCCTTCGCCGGGATGACGAAGAAGGGAGTTGGATGACCGTGGGTTCATCGTGCCAGCGCTACCGCGCGGGACTCCCTCACCACGGTCACCTTGATGCTGCCGGGGTAGGTGAGTTCGCCTTCGACCTCTTTGGCGATCTCGCGGGCGATGGCCTGGGATTCGGCGTCGCTGACCTGATCGGGGGCGACCATCACCCGCACCTCGCGGCCGGCCTGCATGGCGAAGACCTTGTCGACCCCGGCGTGGGCGCGGGCGATCTCCTCCAAACGCTGCAGCCGCTTGACGTAGATCTCCAGGCTCTCGCGCCGGGCGCCGGGACGGCTGCCGCTGATCGCGTCGGCGGCCTGCACCAGCACGGCCTCCACGGTGGTGGGCTCGATCTCGTTGTGATGGGCGGCGATCGCGTGGACGATCTCCGGATGCTCGCCGTGGCGGCGGGCGAGATCGGCGCCGATGGCGGCGTGCGAGCCCTCCATCTCGTGGGTGAGCGCCTTGCCGATGTCGTGCAGGAACGCCGCCCGGCGGCAGACCTGGATGTCCAGGCCGAGTTCGGCGGCCATCATGGCGGCGATGTGACCGCATTCGACCAGGTGCGCGAGCACGTTCTGGCCGTAGGAGGTGCGGTAGCGCAGCGCGCCGATGTACGGCACCAGCCCCGGGTCGAGGTCGGTGATGCCCATCTCCAGCAGGGCATCCTCGGCGGCCCGCTGGCAGAGTTCCTCGATCTGCCGCTGGCTGCGCTGGTGCACCTCCTCGATGCGGGCCGGGTGGATGCGTCCGTCCGCCACCAGCTCGGTCAGGGTGAGCCGCGCGGTCTCCCGGCGCACCGGGTCGAAGCAGGAGAGCAGCACGCTTTCGGGGGTGTCGTCGATCATGACGTTCACCCCGGTGACCTGCTCGAAGGCGCGGATGTTGCGGCCCTCGCGGCCGATGATCCGTCCCTTCATCTCGTCGCTGGGCAACGGGACGGTGGCCACCACCGACTCGGTGGTCTGCTCGGCCGCCAGCCGCTGGATCGCCCCGGTGATGATCTGGCGAGCCCGATCCTCGGCGGTGCGACGGGCCTCGGCCTCGATCTCGCGGGCCAGCTGGGCGGCATGCAGCCGCTCCTCGTGCTCGAGTTGCGCCCTCAGATCGGCGCGGGCCTTGGACGGCGTGGTGCCGGCCAGCTGCGCGAGACGCTCGGTGTGCGCGGCCTCGGCAGCCTGAAGTTCGGTGCTGCGCCGGTCGAGTTCGGCGCTCAGCCCGCGCAGCCGGGCCTCCTCGGCGGCCAGCGCCTCGCGTTCGCCGGCCAGCAGCGCCTCGTCCGCGGCGGTGAGCCGGCCGGCCGGGCCGGGCTCCTGCGGCGACTGGCCGGCCTGCTGCTCCTGCCGCCGGACCTGGGCGGCACGCGGTTTGCGCGGCTTGCGGTTCTCGGGGGCCTGCGCCTCCTCGGCTTCCTCGGCCGGACGCGGCTTGCGGGCCGACTTCGGACGCAGGTCGGGCAACTGCAGGGCGCTGCTGCGGCGCACCTCCTCGACCGCCCGCCGGGCGGCCTGGTGGACGTTGCGCTGCTGCATCCGGACGTTGACGAAGAACCCGATCGCAAGCGCCAGCATCGCCACCCCGAGCACGACGATGGCAATCACCAGAACCTGCATGGCATCCATGGCGTCCTCCTCGTACCGGGTCCGTGGCCCGTCACGAGGCACCAAAGCTGAGCCGTTTCGCGGCCAGCGCCGCCTAGGCGTCCCGGAGAAGCTCCGAAACGCCTTGCAGTGGGGTTATCAGTCCCCGGTTCAGATCACTCAGCAATGGTGTCGTCATGACGCACCTTGCTGGCAGGTTAGGCCTGTCGTAACGGTTCCGCAAGCAACTCAGGTCTCGTCCTGCACCCAGGGTTGATCCTCCGCCTCGTCGAGCACCTCGCGGGTCACCTGGGCGATCACCCCCCAGCCGAAGCCGCGGCGCTGCAACAGGCCGCACAGCCGCCGGTAGCGGGTCTGCCGGTCGAGCCGGGCCAGGCCGGGCAGCCGTCGCCGGGCCAGATCACGAGCCGCCTGAAGATCGGCGTCGTCCGCCCGTTCGGCCAGCGCCTGCTCGATCAACTCGTCGGTGACCCCCTTGCGGGTCAGCTCGGAGGCCAGCACCCGGCCGCCGCGCAGCCGGCGATCCCCCGCCGCCACCCAGTCTCGGGCGAAGGTGGCGTCGTCCAGCAGACCGACCTCGGTGAACCGGTCGAGCACCTGCCGGGCGGCTTCCTCCGGAACGTTGCGGCGGGTCATCGCCTGCGCCAGCTCGGCCCGCGTCCGCTGCCGGACGGTGAGCTGGCGCAACGCGATCTCCCGGGCGACCGCCACCGGATCGCCCGGGGCATCCTGGACGGGCTCGGCCGTCTCGGACACGGTCAGAACGCGACCTCTCCGGTTTCCGGATCGATACCCTCGGGCACCTGCTCGGCGCCGATCCCCAGCTGGCTGAGGATGCGCCGTTCGATCTCGTCGGCGACCTCGGGGTTGCTCTTGAGGTAGTTGCGGGCGTTCTCCTTGCCCTGGCCCAGCTGTTCGCCGTCGTAGGTGAACCAGGCGCCGGCCTTGCGGATGAGACCGCACTCCACGCCCAGGTCGATCAGGCCGCCTTCGCGGCTGATGCCCTGGCCGTAGATGATGTCGAACTCGGCCTGCTTGAAGGGCGGCGCGACCTTGTTCTTCACCACCTTGACCCGGGTGCGGTTGCCGACCATGTCGGAGCCGTCCTTCAGGGTCTCGATGCGGCGGACGTCCAACCGCACCGAGGAGTAGAACTTCAGCGCCCGGCCACCGGTGGTGGTCTCGGGCGAACCGAACATCACGCCGATCTTCTCGCGCAGCTGGTTGATGAAGATCGCGGTGGTGCCCGCGGTCGACAGGGCGCCGGTCATCTTGCGCAGCGCCTGGCTCATCAGCCGGGCCTGCAGGCCGACGTGACTGTCGCCCATCTCGCCCTCGATCTCGGCGCGCGGGGTGAGCGCGGCCACCGAGTCGATCACGATCAGCGCCAGGGCGCCGGAACGCACCAGGGTGTCGGCGATCTCGAGCGCCTGCTCGCCGTTGTCGGGCTGGCTGACCAGCAGTTCATCGGTGTTCACGCCGAGCTTGGCGGCGTAATCGGGGTCGAGCGCGTGCTCGGCATCGATGAACGCGCAGATGCCGCCGGCGGCCTGCGCGTTCGCGATGACGTGCAACGCCACCGTCGTCTTGCCACTGGATTCGGGCCCATAGATCTCGACCACCCGGCCCCGGGGCAGGCCGCCGATGCCCAGCGCCACATCGAGCGCCACCGACCCGGTGGGAATCACCTCGATCGGCTGCCGGGTCTCCTCCCCGAGCCGCATCACCGAGCCCCGGCCATGCTGCTTCTCGATCTGGGCCAGCGCCGCCTCGAGCGCCTTGGCGCGATCCGCTACCGCCATCATCTGTCCTTTCCTCGACACTGCCCCACACCATAGGAACCGGCACTGACAGTTGTGCCAACGCTTTCCGAATCCTGTGGATAACCGGCTTCCCCGGCCTTGACGTCGTCCACAGGCTAGCCGAACGCCTGTTCGAAATCGAGCAGTGTTTCCCGGCGTGTCGCGGCTCTCCGCTCTCCCCCTCATCATCGAGGGCCAGCCCTAACCACCGAGGGCCAGCGTTCAAGGCTGGCCCTCGATAGTTAAGGCAGGCCCTCGATGAAAGTGGGCGGCCAAAGCTGGCCGGCCGGCGTCGGCGGCCGGGGACGCGCGCCTACTGCAGCAGGGTGGAGTCGGAGAGTTCGGCGTCCTTGATCTTCTGGAACTCGGCCATCAGGTCGCCGGGCTCCATGCCGGCTTTGACGTCGTCGCGGACGTCCAGGACGAT
This sequence comes from Propionicimonas sp., assembly GCA_027492575.1. Lineage (GTDB taxonomy): Bacteria > Actinomycetota > Actinomycetes > Propionibacteriales > Propionibacteriaceae > Propionicimonas. The sequence continues at coordinate 25,080 of JAPUEM010000155.1, read as the reverse complement.
CCTCCCGGCGTGCATCATGATCAGCCGGTTGCCCAGTTGCAGGGCCTGCTTCATGTTGTGGGTGACCATCAGCGTGGTCAGATGATGTTCCTCGACCAGTTCCTTGGTGAGCCGGGTCACCAGAGCCGCCCGCTGCGGGTCCAACGCGGCCGTGTGCTCGTCCAGCAGCAGGATCTGCGGTTGGGAGAAGGTCGCCATCAGCAGCGACAGGGATTGGCGCTGGCCGCCCGACAGCAGGCCGACCCAGTCGTGCAGCCGGTTCTCCAGGCCCTGTTCGAGGACGGTGAGTTCCTGCCGGAAGCGTTCCCGCTTGGCCTTGGTGACCCCCAGGCGCAGCATCCGGCGCTTGCCGCGCTCGAGCGCCATGGCGAGGTTCTCCTCGATGGTCATGTGCGGGGCGGTGCCGGCCGAGGGGTTCTGGAAGACCCGTCCGATGTAGGCGGCCCGCTGGAAGTCGGTCAGCCGGGTGACGTCGCGTCCATCGATGATCACCTTGCCGGCGTCGGACCGGATCGACCCCGAGACCGCGTTCAGCATGGTGGATTTGCCGGCGCCGTTCGAGCCGATCACGGTGGCGAAGTCGCGGGGTTCCAGATGCAGGTCGACGTCGACCAGCGCCCGGCGTTCGTTGACCGTGCCGGGGAAGAAGGTCTTGTTGATCTTCTCGAGTCGCAACATCAGCGTTCCTCTCGCTCGGCCGGAACGAGTTCGGCGTCGGCCGCCTCCGCGACCCCGGACGCCTCCGGCCGGCGCCTGAAGGCCGCCGGCACCTTGTGGAAGACCTTCCACTGCGGCAGGACCAGGGCGAGCACCACCAGCACCGCGGAGATCAGCTTCATGTCGTTGGGGTTCAGGCCCGCCGACAGCGCCATCTGGATCACCAGCCGGTACAGCACCGAGCCGACCACCACTGCCAGGGCCGCCCGCAGCACGGTCAGCCGTCCGATCAGCGCCTGGCCGATGATCACCGAGGCGAGCCCGGCGACGATCATGCCGATGCCCATGCCGACGTCGGCGAAGCCCTGGTACTGGGCGATCATCGAGCCCGCGATCGCGACCAGGCCGTTGGAGAGCGCCAGGCCGAGCACCTTCTGGGCGTCGGTGGAGACGCCGAAGGAACGGATCATCTCCGGGCTGTCGCCGACACCGCGCATCGCCAGACCGAGATCGGTGTGCAGGAACCAGACGATGAGGGCGAGGACGACGAGCGCCACCAACCCCAGGATCGCCGGGCTCACCCAGGTCGTGCCGAGCAGTTTCTGCGCCCGGAGCCCCGAGAAGAAGGTGTCGGCGCGCAGCAGCGAGACGTTGGCCGTCCCCATGATCCGCAGGTTGATCGAGTACAGCCCGATCATGGTGAGGATGCCGGCCAGCAGGCCGTCGATATTGCCCTTGGTGTGCAGCAGGCCGGTGATCGCCCCGGCCATCAGGCCGCCGAGGCAGGCCAGCAGGGTGGCCGTCCATGGATCCAGCCCGTTGACGATCGAAACCGCCGCGATCGCGCCACCGGTGGTGAAGCTGCCGTCGACGGTCAGATCGGGGAAATCCAGGATGCGGAAGGTCAGGTACACCCCGAGCGCCATGATCGCGTAGATCAGGCCCAGATCGATGGCGGTGATCATGGACGTCCCCTTGTCGGACGGCGCGGGCGGGGTCTCCCCCGCCCGCGCGGCGTGATTACTGGGTGATGTTCTCCGGCTTGGCCCGGTCGATCAGCTCCTGCGGCACGGTGACGCCCATCCGCTGCGCGGCACCGAGGTTGAGGTAGACCTCGAGGTTGGTCTGGGTCTCCACCGGCATGGTCGCGGGGTCGGCGCCCTCGGTGAGGATCCGGACGGCCTGCTCGCCGGTCTGCCGGCCCAGCTCGAAGTAGGAGATGCCGTAGGTGGCGATCGCGCCGCCGGCGACGGTGCTGGCCTCGGCGCCGAAGACCGGGATCTGCTTGGTCTCGGCGACGCCGATCAGCCCGTCCAGCGAGGAGACGACGGTGTTGTCGGTCGGGACGTAGATCGCGTCCACGTCGCCCAGCGACTCGGTGGCCTGCTGCACGTCGGCGGAGGTCGGCGCGGCGGCCTCCTTGATCTCCAGGCCGAGAGTCGGGGCGATCTCCTTCAGCCAGTTGATCTGGGTGACCGAGTTGGCCTCACCGCTGTTGTAGACCACGCCGACGGTCTTGGCGTCCGGCACGACCTGCTTGACCAGCTCGAGTTGCTCCTTGACCGGGTTGGCGTCCGAGGTGCCCGTGACGTTGGCGCCCGGCGCCTCCAGCGAGGCCACCAGCTCGGCGCCGACCGGGTCGGTGACGGCGGTGAAGAGCACCGGGACGTCGGCGATCTTCTGCGCCACGGCCTGGGCGGTCGGGGTGGCGATGGCCAGGATCAGGTCGTAGCCGCCGTCGGCGAAGGTGCCGGCGATGCTGGCGGCCACCGACGGGTCGCCCTGGGCGTTCTGCTCGTCGTAGGTGGCCTGCACGCCCGCATCGGTCAGGGCGGCCTTGAAGCCCTCGCGGGCGGCGTCCAGCGCTTCGTGGGTGACGATCTGGGTGATGCCGATCTTGTAGGTCTTGGCCGGTTCCTGGGAGGCGTCCGGCGATGCGGCGGGCGACTCCGCCGGCGTGGTGGTGGCGGGCGCACCGGCGCAGGCGGTGAGAGTGAGGCCGGCCAGCGCGGCGACGGCGGCCAGCCTGGAGGTCTTGAACACGGCGGATCCTTTCGAGTTGCTCAAGCCGCCCCGCGCGCAGCGCTGGGGCGGTCGAGTATGAAGCCTAGGGGGTGCCGGCGGCCGTTGCCGACATTTCCCACCTCACGGTTTCAGCGCTGCGCCTCGGGGACGTCCAGCATGACGCAGGCCGCGAGCCAGATCCGCCGCACGGCGAGGCCGTCGGCGAGAGCCTGGGTGACGGTGCGTCCGCCGAGATCGGCGTGCACCACGGAATCGGCCCAGACCGGTGCGTAGCCGTCACCCAGCAGGGCGCGCAGCCGCGTCCACAACTCGGTTTCGCGCAATTCGGGCTCAGGCGGCCGCGACGGTCTGGCGGCGCACCGGCAGCGTGGTGACGCTGGCGCGGGCTTCGATCTGATCGCCGACCTGCCGCAGCAGGCTGCCGAGCGGGACGTTCAGCGCCCCGCAGATCGCGTTCAGCAGTTCGCTGGAGGCTTCCTTCTGGCCGCGCTCGATCTCGGAGAGGTAACCGAGGCTGACCCGCGCCTTCGCGGAGACCTCGCGGAGGGTGAGGTTCTCCGTCCGGCGCAGTTCGCGCAAGGTCTCGCCGAGCGCTTCGCGCATCAGCACCGGGCGTTCGCCGAGCGTGGTGACCATGAATGAACTCTACCTGTCGATCCGTCGAGGGTCTGGACGCTGATACAACACCACGCCGGTGTCGTCTTGTTCCCTCAGCCGGCCTGGCCGCGCTCGGCCAGCGCCTTGGCGCGCAGCCGCATCGCCTCGAGGACGTACTGGGCGCCGGTCACCGCGGTGAGCACCACCGCGGCGCCCATCACCAGCCAGGCCAGCCAGAACCAGAACGGCAGGGTCTGCGCGGTCTCCCCGATCGGATAGGGCAGGAACATCAGCAGGGCGATCGACTGCAGGACGGTCTTGAGCTTGCCGCCCGGGGCGGCCGCCATCACCGCGTACTTGAGCATCCGCACCCGCATCCAGGTGATCCCCCACTCCCGCACCAGGATCAGGATGGTCACCCACCAGGGCAGTTCGCCGAGGATGCTCAGCCCGATGAAGGCGGCGCCGGTGAGGGCCTTGTCGGCGATCGGATCCCAGATCTTGCCGAAGTCGCTGACCAGGCCGTACCGGCGGGCCAGCCGTCCGTCGAAGAGGTCGGTGAGGATGGCGATGCCGAAGGCGACGGTGGCAGCCAGCCGCCAGGCGAAGACGGTCGGGTGGGCGAACATCAGCCAGACGAAGACCGGGACGAGGACCAGCCGCAGGATGGTCAGGGCGTTCGGCAGCCAGGGGGGAATCCCCCGCTCACCGTCCGGCTGCTGCGTCATCGCTGCCCCTCCACCACGAGATCCACCCCGTCCGTGCTCGTGACCCTACCCCAACCGAGCGTCCCAGGTAACGTTTCGATATCGAGGCCCAGGATCGTGGCGGCGCCGTCGGTCTCCGGGCCCTGCTGCGCGATCCGTCCGGCGTGGCCGGCGCCGGTGCCTTCCTCGACCAGGAATCGCACCTCGTCGCCCACGCGCTCGGCCGCCCGCTCGGTCAGCAGTTCGTCCACCAGCGCGGTCACCTGCTCGACGCGGTCGGCGATCTCGGCCTCGGAGACCTTGCCGGGCAGGGTCGCGCCCTCGGTGCCCTCCTCGTCGGAGTAGCCGAAGACGCCGACCGCGTCCAGGCGCGCGGCGGCCAGGAATTCGGTCAGCACCGCGACGTCCGCCTCGGTCTCACCCGGGAAGCCGACGATGACGTTGCTGCGCACCCCGGCCAGCGGATCACGGGTGCGGATCAGGTCCAGCAGGCCGAGGAAGGAATCCGCGTCGCCGAACCGGCGCATCCGGCGCAGCACCGGCCCGGAGGCGTGCTGGAAGGGAAGATCGAAGTAGGGAACGACCCGCTCCAGGTCGCAGATGGCCGCCACCAGATCGGGACGGACCTCGGCCGGCTGCAGGTAGGAGATCCGGATCCACTCCAGGCCGTCCACGCCGTCCAGCGCTCGCAGCAGGCCGACCAGGTCGTTGCCCGGCAGGTCCTTGCCGTAGGAGGAGGAGTTCTCCGAGACCAGCACGACCTCCTTGACGCCGTCGGCGGCCAGCCAGCGGGCCTCGGCGACGATCTCGTCGATCGGCCGGGAGAGGTAGGAGCCGCGGAAGCTCGGGATCGCGCAGAAGGCGCAGCGCCGGTCGCAGCCGGAGGCGATCTTCAGCGGCGCGGTCGGGCCGCCGTCCAGCCGTCGCCGAGGGACGGGCGGACCGCTGGCCGGAGCCGCGACCGCGTGACCGGGGACGGCCACCCGCGCGGCCGCTGCCGGACGGGCGACCGGGCTGATCGGCAGCAGGGCGCGGCGGTCCCGCGGCGCGTGCGGGGTGTGGGCGTGACCGTCCAGGATGGAGCGCAGCCGTCCGGCGATGTCGGCGTAGTCGTCGAAGCCCAGCACCGCGTCCGCCTCGGGCAGTTCGCGGGCCAGGTCGGCGCCGTAGCGCTCGGCCAGGCAGCCCACCGCCACCACGGACGCGACGGTGCCGGCGTCCTTCAGGTCGGCGGCGGCCAGCAGGGTGTCGATGGAATCCTTCTTGGCGGCGTCGATGAAACCGCAGGTGTTGACCACCACGACATTGGCCGCCTCCGGCTCGGTCACCAGGGTGAAGCCGCCGGCGGCCAGCCTGCCGGCCAGTTCCTCGGAATCGACCTCGTTGCGGGCGCAGCCCAGTGAGGCGATGTGCACTGCTGGTTGCGCCGTCATGGTCCGGTCAGCGTATCGCTATCCTTCGCGGAGGTTGGCCAGCACCTCGTCCAGGTCGTCCGGCTTCACCAGCACCTCGCGCGGCTTCGAGCCCTCGGAGGGTCCGACGATGCCGCGGGTCTCCAGGATGTCCATCAGCCGGCCGGCCTTGGCGAAGCCCACCCGCAGCTTGCGCTGCAGCATCGAGGTCGAACCCAGTTGCAGGTTCACCACCAGCTGCGCGGCCTCCAGGACGAGTTCCAGGTCGTCGCCGATGTCCTCGGCCACCGCCCGTCCGGAATCGGCCGGGGCGGTCACGTCCTCGCGGTAGGCGGGGGCCTGCTGCTCGGTGACGTGCTTGACCACCGCGCGGATCTCGGCCTCGGTCACCCAGGCGCCCTGGACGCGCAGCGCCTTGGACTGGCCCATCGGCAGGAAGAGCCCGTCGCCCTGGCCGACCAGCTTCTCGGCGCCGGGCGTGTCCAGGATGACCCGGGAGTCGACCTGCGAGCTGGTCGCGAAGGCCAGCCGGGAGGGGACGTTCGCCTTGATCAGACCGGTCACTACATCCGTAGAGGGACGCTGGGTGGCCAGCACCAGGTGGATGCCCGCGGCCCGGGCCAGCTGGGTGATCCGGACCACCGAATCCTCCACGTCACGGGGGGCGACCAGCATCAGGTCGGCCAACTCGTCCACGATCACCACCAGGTACGGGTAGGGCGCGAGCACCCGCTCCGAGCCGGGCAGCGGCTGGGCCTGGCCGGAGAGCACCGCCTTGTTGAAGTCGTCGACGTGCCGGAAGCCGAAGGCGGCCAGGTCGTCGTAGCGGGCGTCCATCTCACGGACCACCCACTGCAGCGCCTCGGCCGCCTTCTTCGCCGAGGTGATGATCGGCGTGACCAGGTGCGGGATGCCCTCGTAGTTGGTCAGTTCCACCCGCTTCGGGTCGACCATGATCATGCGCACCTCGTCGGGCGTGGAGCGCATCAGGATGGACGTGACCAGCGAGTTCACGAAGCTCGACTTGCCCGAGCCGGTCGCGCCCGCCACCAGCAGGTGCGGCATCTTGGCCAGGTTGGTCACCACGTAGCCGCCCTCGACGTCCTTGCCCAGCCCGATGGTGAGCGGGTGGTGATCGTTGCGGGCCCGGTTGGAGCGCAGCACGTCGCCGAGCGAGACGATCTCCTTGTCGGCGTTCGGGATCTCGATGCCGATCGCCGACTTGCCGGGGATCGGCGAGAGGATGCGGACGTCGGCCGAGGCCACCGCGTAGGCGATGTTCTTCTCCAGCCGGGTCACCGACTCGACCTTCACCGCGGTGCCCAGTTCGACCTCGTAGCGGGTGACGGTCGGGCCGCGGGTGTAGCCGGTGACGGTGGCGTCGATCTCGAACTGGCGCAGCACCTCGCTGAGCCGGGCGACGATCTGGTCGTTCATCTGGCTGCGCGCCTTGGGCAGCGAGCCGGGCTTGAGCACGGCCTGATCCGGGAGCGTGTAGACGATGTCGCCCGACAGCGGCAGCTGCGCGGCGCGCAGCGGGGCGTCCGACATGACCGGGGCCTCGGGCTCGGCCTTCTTCGGCTTGCCCGCGGTGACGATCGGCAGCGGCGGATCGACCGGCTGGGTCTCCTCCAGGTCGATCGGGTCGATGTCCGGGTCGAGGGTGGGCTTCGGGTCGTCCACCAGCGGGGTGACGAAGGCCTCGTCGCGGGCGTAGTCGGTGGGTTCCTCGGGCTTCTTGGGGACGAGCTTGGCCCGGGCCGCGCCGACCCGCTCCCCCAGTTCGTGGACGGGGATGCCGAGCACCACCAGCAGACCGAAGCCGGCCACCAGGACCAGGATCGGGACGGCCAGCCAGACCGACACCAGATCGACCAGGAAGGAGGACGAGAAGAAGCCCAGGAAGCCGCCCGCCTCGCGGACCAGATCGGGCTCGGAGCCGCGCGGCACGCCGTGGGCGATGTGGATCAGGCCGAGCACGCCCAGCAGGGTGACCGTCCAGCCGATCGCCTGCCGGCCGCCGGGGCCATTTCGGTCGGGGTGGCGCAGCGTCCGCCAGGCCATGGCGGCGGCGATCACCGGGACGGCGTAGCCGAAGCTGCCGACCAACGTGGTGACGCCGAGCCGGATCCAGCTGCCGGCCGTGCCGGGCAGGCCGAACCAGAACTCGCCGGCCACCAGGATGGCGACGATCAGCAGCGCCAGGCCGGCGCCGTCGCGGCGCAGCGCCGGGTCGAGGTCGCGGGCGGAGCGTCCGATCGCCCGGGCGAGTTGCCCGGTGACCAGCGCAAGACCGCGCCAGAAGCTCGCGATGCCGTGCCCGATCGCGCGCAGAAAGCGGCTCAGGCCGGAGGGTTCGTTGGTGCTCCCGCGCGCGGAACCGCTGCGGGCTGGTGTCTTCTTGCTTCCGGACGCTCGGGAGGCCGTCGCTGGACGCGTGGACGCGCTGCTACGGCTCCGCGAGGGGGAAGACGCGCGGGTCGCCATGGATCGCAGCCTAGACCACAGCGGCAGTGCAGCCCAGAGGGCCACGCCGGGAACCGCCACCCCATCGTCATCCCGGCGAAGGCCGGGATCTCTCCACCTGAGATTCCGGCCTTCGCCGGAATGACAAGACCGTCGCCAGTCAGCCGAAGTGGGACCAGCCGGGAGAGCCGTTCCACGGCTCGCCGGCCACGAGGACGGCGGGATCACCGGACGAGACCGACCCGACGACCTGCCACCCCTCGGGGACGTCGGCGGGTGCGAAGCAGGCGGCCAGGGCGTGGTCGTCGCCGCCGGTCAGGACGAAGGCCAGCGGGTCCTTGCCGCCCAAGGCCGCCGCGACCGCGGTCTGCGGCTCGGCGATGTCGAAGGCCGCCGGGTCGAGGTCGATGACCACCCCGGAGGCACGGGCGATGTGCCCGAGATCGGCCAGCAGCCCGTCCGAGACGTCGATCATGGCGGTCGCCCCGGCGAGCGCCGCCACGACTCCCTGCCCGTAGGGCGGTTCCGGGACGCGATGGGCGTTCACCACGGCCGCCGGCGAGCGGAAGCCGCGGTTCAGCACGGCCAGTCCGGCTTCGGCCCAGCCCAGTCGGCCGCGGATCGCGACCACGTCGCCCGGACGCGCACCGGCCCGGGTGACCGGAGCCCGTCCGCCCAGGTCGCCGAAGACGGTCGCGGTCACCACGATCTGCTCGGCGCCGGTGGTGTCGCCACCCAGCAGCAGGATGCCGGCCTTGGCGCACTCCGCGCGCACCCCGGCGCTGAACCCGCGCACCCACTCGGCCGGGGTGTCGCCCGGCAGCGCCAGGCTCATCACCAGCCCGATCGGACGGGCCCCCTCGGCCTCCAGATCCGCGGTGGCGGAGGCCACCGCCTTGCGGCCGACATCGCCCGGCCCCGACCAGTTCGGACGCCAGTGCCTGCCTTCGACCATGGTGTCGGTGGAGACCGCGACCGGACCGTCCGGCAGGAAGACCGCGCAGTCGTCGCCAGGGCCGACCAGGACGCCGGGGGCGGTGGGCAGCCGGGCTGTGATCTCGGCGATCAGCTCGAACTCGCCGATGTCGCCGACCGTGCCCATCAGCGCAGCCCCGGCCTTTGGGCCAGGCCCAGCTCGATCAGCTCGCGGACCAGCGCGGAGTAGCCCAGCCCGGTGGCCTGCCACAGCAGCGGGAACATCGAGGTACGGGTGAAGCCCGGCATGGTGTTGAGCTCGTTGACGAAGAACTCCCCCACCGGGTTGAGGAAGAGATCCACCCGGGCCAGCCCCTCGACATTCATCGCGTCGAAGGTGCGGGCGGCCAGCGCCCGGGCCTGCTCGGCCTGCTCGGGGCTCAGCTTGGCCGGGGCGTCGAGGCTGACGTCGTCATCGTCGAGGTACTTGGATTCGAAGTCGTAGAACATGTCGCGGCGGCGCAGCACGATCTCACCCGGCACGGACGCCCGCGGCGGCTGCCCGTCCCGTCCCTGCAGCACGGCGATCTCGATCTCCCGGCAGCCCACGAAGCCCGCCTCGACGACGATCTTGGGGTCGTACTGAAGGGCGAGTTCGACCGCGGCGGCCAGCCCCTCGGGCGAATCGACCCGCGAGATGCCCAGGCTCGACCCGCCCCGCGCCGGCTTCACGAAGACCGGGTAGCCCAGGCCGGCGACCGCCGCCGTCCAACGCTCCGGATCGCGCTGCCAGTGGCCGGGGTTGATCGCGATCCAGCGGCCGACCGGCAGCCCGGCCGACCACATCGCCCGCTTCATCAGGTCCTTGTCCATGCCGATCGCGCTGGCAGCCACCCCGGCGCCGACGTACCGCACCCCGAGCATCTCGAAGAGGCCCTGGATGGTGCCGTCCTCGCCGTAGGGGCCGTGCAGCAGCGCGAAGGCCAGGTCAATGCCGACCAGGTCGGTGAGCCGGTCGCCGTCGCGGGTGGCCACCTGGGGACCGTCCGGCCCGCGCAGCAGCACCGCCCGCGGCAGGTCGTCGGCCACCCGCGGCAGCGGCGCCCCGTCCGTCACCTGGTAGCCGGCCACCGTCTCCAGCGGCACCCGCACCCAGTCGCCCTGGCCGGTGATCCCGATCGCGACCACCTCGCAGCCGTCGATGGCGCGCAGCACGCCCCCCGCGGTGAGGCAGGAGATCTCGTGTTCGGAGCTGGCCCCCCCGAAGATCAGGGCGACGGTAGGACGTGGCGCGGTCATCTGGCCCCTTCTCGACGTTCGCCCAGCAGACTACCCGCTTCCCATGGGCGAGCCTGCGCAACCCGCCCTCTTGTAAATAACCAATATCCCGGATATTGTATGAGCATGACGGTGGACATGGCGCCCTTCATGTCGCGCAACGGGCTCGCGGCGATGCAGCTCTCGCGGCAGCTACTGGCCCTGCCCGTCGGCGAACAACTGCCGCGGGCCCGGGATATCGCGGTCGAACTCGGCTTCGGCAACGGGACGGTGCAGGCCGGCCTGCAGCTACTGGAGCAATCCGGGGCGATCCGCACGAGTTCGCATGGCCGCTCGGGCACCACCCTGGACGCGGCCGACCGCGCGCTGTTGTGGGAGCTGGGTGGCCTGCAGACCCTCACCATGTCGATGCCGCTGCCCTACTCGCGGCGGTACGAAGGCCTGGCCTCGGGCTTCCTGTCGGCCTTCAAGGAGCTCGGCATCCCGTTCGACCTGCTCTACCAGCGGGGCTCGAAGGGCCGGCTCAACGCCCTGGTCCAGGGCAGCATGGACATCGCGGTCACCTCGGGCCTGGCCTTCGACCTGCAGCGCGACGAACTCCCGGTCCGGGAACTGGCCGACCTCGGGCCGGCCACCTACGTCGGCGCCCACGGCATCGTCCTCGCGCAGGGCCTGGAGCTGACCACCCCCGGCCTGCGGGTGGCGATCGACCGCGCCTCGGCCGACCAGACCCACCTGGTCGAGAGCGTCTTCGGCGGCCGGGACGTCACCTTCGTCGACACCTTCTACTCCCAGCTGGACGACGAGTTCGCCGCCGGACGGATCGACGCCACCGTCTGGAACGTCGACGAGATCGACCAGCACCTGCACGCCGCGGTCACCGTGCAGGAACTGCCCGACACCGCGCGCAGCACCCACGCGGTGCTGGCCGTCCGCGAAGGCTCGAACCGGGTGCCCAAGGCCCTCTTCGACGACCTCGACCTCGACCAGGTCCACACCGTCCTGGACGACGTCCTGGCCGGCCGCCGCTTCCCCGCCTACTGACGCCCACCGACCACTCGCCGCCCGGCCGAGCGCGGTCACCGTGTACGACCTGGAGAACCTGCGTGCGGTTGGGGCGGTCGCCGCCCGGGCCGGCTTCGTCCAGGACGTCATGCTGCGGATCGCGGGCGCGCCCGAGGACGTCTACCCCGGCCAGGAGGGCGGTTTCGGCCCGGAGCAGGTCGCCGAGATCCACCGGGCGGCGGCCGAGATCCCGGGCGTCCGGGTGGCGGGGGTCACCGGCTTCGCCTGCGTCCTCTTCTCCGAGGCCGAGCAGCGTCCCATCCCGACCGCGACCCTGGGCCGTGTCCTGGCGGCGGCGGACGCCCTGCGGGCGGAGGGCCTGGAGCGGCCGATCGTCGATCTGCCCAGCCTCTCCTCGGTGGCCACCCTGGGCGAGCTCGCCCGGCTGGGCGCCACCCACGCCGAGCCAGGGCATGCGCTGACCGGCACGACCCCGTACCACGCGGTGAACGACGCGCTGGCCGAGGTGCCGGCGATGGTCTACGTCACCGAGATCGCCCACCAGGACGGCACCGGACCATCAGTCTTCGGGGGTGGCTTCTACGACCGGGCGCACGCCCTCAACGCCGTGGTCCGGACCGCCGCCGGCGATGTGCCGGCCGCCGTCCGCGAGGAGCCGGCCGAGTTCATCGACTACTACCGGCGGATCGCCCCCGAGGCGCCGGTTCAGGTCGGCGACGGCGTCGTCATGGCCTTCCGCACCCAGATCTTCGTGACCCGCTCGCTGGTCGCCGTGGTCTCCGGGCTGGGTGGCGACGCTCCGGTGCTGGAAGGCTTCTTCGACGCCAACGGACGCCCGGCGCCGTTCTCGGAGCTTCGGGTCGGGGCGGGCGAGCCGCGACTGCCGGCCGGCTGGAGCCTGGGCTCCGGCTTCGCCTCATGACCGCGCGTCGCGCGCTGATCCTGGTCGTCGACGGCTTCGGCGTGGGCGCCATGCCGGACGCGGGGACGCTGCGACCCGGAGACCTCCGGGCCGACACCCTCGGCTCGCTGGTGAGCTGGTCGCGGAAGCAGCGCGGACGGGAGATCGCCCTGCCCAACCTGGCCGGCATCGGGCTGGCCGCGCTGCGTCCGGACCTCGAGCTCTCCGGCTCATCGGGCCGGCCGGCCGGCGCGCGGCGATCGGCGCTGGGCTACCCGGGCGCGGACACCTTCGCCGGCCACCAGACCATGATGGGCGCCGACATGTCCCACGTGGTGATGTGCCGGGTGGGCGAGCGCCTCCCCGAACTCACCGCCGTCCTCGAAGCGGCGGGTCACAGCGTGGAACTCTTCGAGGGAGACCAGCCCCTGCTGGTGGTGGACGGGGCAGCGCTCGTCCACGACAACCTGGAGGCCGATCCCGGGCTCAACTGGAACGTCTCGGCCAGCCTGGACGACCTCTCCTGGGAGGAGATCCTGGCGATCGCGACCCTGGTGCGCGAGCACGCCCCGGTCGCCCGGGTGATCGCCGTGGGCGGCCACTCCGACCGGCCGCTGGCCGCCTCGGTGCGGACGGGTGCGGACGGCACCATCGGCCTGGACACCCCCGCCAGCGGCTTCTACCGGCTCGGCGGCCTGCAGGTGCAGCACCTCGGAGTCGAGATCGACCACGAGCGGCAACTGCCGCAGTTGGCCGATTTCGCCGGCCTGCCGGTCACCCTGGTCGGAAAGGCGGCCGACATCCTGGTCGCCCGTGGCGCGGACTACCGCCCGGGGGTGGAGACCGAGCGGGTGCTCGCCCACGCCGGCGCTGGCGTCCGGCGTGGCGGGCTCACCGTGGCCAACGTCCAGCAGACCGACCTCGCCGGCCACCAGCAGGATGCCGCCCGCTACACCGCCCTGCTCGAACAGGTGGACGCGGCGATGCCCGCGCTGCTGGCCGAACTGGGCCCGGACGGCCTGCTGGTCGTCACCGGCGACCACGGAAACGACCCCACCATCGGCCACCCCTTCCACACCCGCGAGTTCACCCCCGTGCTCGCCGTGCGGGGCGGAGACCAGTCCGGAACCCCCCGGCTGGCCCCCGACTTGGACTCACTGGCCGACATCGGAGCCGGGGTCGCCGCTTGGTTGGGTCTGGACGCTGCCCGGCTCGGCATCGGCAACGCAGTCCAACTCCTCGCAGACACCTGATCCTCACGACGATCCCTGAGCCTGACGAAGGGTCGGACCCTCGTCGCCGAACGCCCGTCCTAGCCACGTCATCCCGGGCTACGACCCGGGATCTCCTACGTAAGCACGTGGGGACTCGAGATCCCGGATCAAGTCCGGGATGACGGTGGTTGGGTGAGTCAGTCGGGTTCCAATAGCGATGGTCGGGCTGGCTGACTCCCAGCCCGTCAGGCGCGCGGGTCGAAGCGTTCGGACGGCGCGGACTCGCCGCGGATCCGTTCCACGACGGCGGTGATCGCGGCCATCATGCGGTCGGTGGCGATCGCGACGGCCTCGGCGTCCTCGCGTCCGGCGAGATCGGAGAGGTCGACCGGCGGGCCGGTGCGCAGGGTCATGGTGGGTTTGGGGATGAGCCGGGGCCAGGCGGGCTTCTTGCCGCCGAGCAGCTTCTGCGCCCCCCACTGGCCGATCGGCACCAGTGGCACCCCGGTCGCCAGCGCGAGCCGGACGGCGCCGGTGCGTCCGGTCATCGGCCAGCCGCCGGGAGCGGTGGTGATGGTGCCCTCCGGGTAGACCAGCACGCACTCCCCTGCGGCCAGCGCCTCCTTGGCGGCGGCCAGCGAGTCTGAGGCGTCGTGCGCGCCGCGGCGTACCGGGATCTGCCCGGTGGCCTTCACCGCCCAGCCGGCGATCGGCATCGACCAGACCTCGATCTTGGCCAGGAATCGCGGCCAGCGGCCCTGCCAGACCACGTACTGGGCCAGCACCAGCGGGTCGGCGTTGGAGATGTGATTGGCGACGACCACCACGCCGCCGGAACGCGGCAGGTCGGGGGCGTCGTCCCAATCCTGCTTGGTGAGGCGGCGCATCAACCAGCCGACGAACCCCGCCATCCGCCGGTAGGCCGGCTGGACGGGCGTGGGGTTCGCGTCACGCAGCTTCAGGCGGGCGACCGCGGTCGCAGGCTCAAGCTCTCCCACGGCATGCCCCTCTCGTCGCGCGTTGGCGAGAGACTACCGGCTCGGCCTGGACGGAGTCAGCCGGCGGTGCGGGCCGGGAGGGTGCGCGGCAGGAAGGCCGGACGCTTCGCCTCGTAGGCCTCGATCAGGTCGACGTGGGTCAGGGTGAGGCCGATGTCGTCCAGGCCCTCCAGCAGGCGATGCCGGGTGTAGTCGTCGATCTCGAAGGAGAAGACGTTGTCGGCGGCCTCGACGGTGCGGTGGTGCAGGTCGACAGTGAACTCGATGCCCGGCTCGCTCTCGGCGATCTCCCACAGCTTCTCCACGACCTCCTGGTCGACCACGGCGATCACCAGGCCGGCCTTGCCGGAGTTGGAGCGGAAGATGTCGCCGAAGCGGGAGCCGATCACGACCTTGAAGCCATAGTTCTGCAGGGCCCAGACGGCGTGCTCGCGGGACGACCCGGTGCCGAAGTCGGGCCCGGCGACCAGGATCGAGCCTGGCGTGTACGGGGCCTGGTTGAGCACGAACTCGGGGTCGTTGCGCCAGGCCGCGAAGAGGCCGTCCTCGAAGCCGGTGCGGGTCACCCGCTTGAGGTAGACGGCCGGGATGATCTGGTCGGTGTCGACGTTGCTGGCGCGCAGCGGGACGGCGACCCCGGTGTGGGTGCTGAACTTGTCCATCTCGCGATCTCCTTACAGGTCGGCCGGGGAGCTGAGGGTGCCGCGGATCGCGGTCGCCGCGGCGACCGGCGGGGACACCAGGTGGGTGCGTCCGCCCTTGCCCTGGCGGCCTTCGAAGTTGCGGTTCGAGGTGGACGCGGCGCGCTCACCGGGAGCCAGCTGATCGGGGTTCATGCCCAGGCACATCGAGCAGCCGGCGGCCCGCCATTCGGCGCCGAAGTCGAGGAAGACCTGATCCAGGCCCTCGGATTCGGCCTGCAGCCGCACCCGCGCCGAGCCGGGGACGACCAGCATCCGCACGCCGTCGGCGATCTTCTTGCCCGCCAGGACGGAGGCGGCCAGCCGCAGATCCTCGATCCGGCCGTTGGTGCAGGAGCCCAGGAAGACCGTGTCGACGCGGATGTCGCGCATCGGCGTGCCGGCGCGCAGATCCATGTAGGTCAGCGCCCGCTCGGCGGCCGAGCGGTCGACCGGGTCGGAGAAGTCCTCCGGAGCCGGGACGGCGCCGCCCAGCGGCACGCCCTGGCCGGGGTTGGTGCCCCAGGTGACGAACGGGGTCAGCGTGGCGGCGTCGATGTTCACCTCGCGGTCGAAGACGGCGTCGGCGTCGGTGTACAGGGTCTTCCAGTACTCCACCGCGGCATCCCAGTCCTCGCCCTCGGGGGCGTGCGGACGTCCCTTCAGGTAGGCGAAGGTGGTCTCGTCCGGGGCCATCATGCCGGCCTTGGCGCCCCACTCGATGCTCATATTGCAGATCGTCATGCGGCCTTCCATCGAGAGGTTCTCGATGGTGCTGCCGCGGTACTCCACAACGTAGCCCTGGCCGCCGCCGGTGCCCACCTTGGCGATCAGGGTGAGCACGATGTCCTTGGCGGTGACGCCCTCGGGCAGTTCGCCGTTGACGTTGACCGCCATGGTCTTGGGACGGGCCTGCGGCAGCGTCTGGGTGGCCAGCACGTGCTCGACCTCGGAGGTGCCGATGCCGAAGGCCAGCGCCCCGAAGGCGCCGTGGGTGGAGGTGTGCGAGTCGCCGCAGACCACGGTCAGTCCGGGCTGGGTCAGGCCCAGCTGCGGGCCGATGATGTGGACGACGCCCTGGTCCTTGTCGCCCAGGCTGTGCCGGCGGACGCCGAACTCGTCGGCGTTGGCGCGCAGGGTGTCGACCTGCAGCTTGCTCACCGGGTCGGCGATCGGGGCCAGGATGTTCAGGGTGGGGGTGTTGTGATCCTCGGTGGCGAGGGTCAGATCGGTGCGGCGGACGCCGCGGCCGGCCAGGCGCAGGCCGTCGAAGGCCTGCGGGCTGGTGACCTCGTGAACGAGGTGAAGGTCGATGTACAGCAGATCCGGTTCGCCGGGCGCGGTGCGCACGACGTGGTTCTCCCATACCTTGTCGCTGAGTGTCTTCCCCATCGGATCTCCCACAGGTGTCGTCGGCCGCTTTTGGCGGCTCTTCTTAACAGACCTCACCGTATCAGACTTGCATTTCATGATACGAGACGGCAGTATCAGTCTATGGACAACTCTAGCGGTGTCGGGGTACTCGACAAGGCAGCATTGGTGCTGACCGCCCTGGAACAGGGCCCTACCACTCTCGCCGGCCTGGTGACCGCCACCGGCCTTGCCCGTCCGACCGCCCACCGGCTGGCCGTAGCGCTGGAACACCACCGGCTGGTCAGTCGCGACCTGCAGGGACGTTTCGTACTCGGCCCCCGGCTCACCGAGCTCGCCTCGGCGGCCGGCGAGGACCGGCTGCTGGCCACCGCCGGCCCGGTGCTGGCCCGGCTGCGCGACATCACCGGTGAATCCGCCCAGCTCTTCCGCCGCCAGGGCGAGTTCCGCGTCTGCGCGGCAGCGGCCGAGCGTCCGTCCGGCCTGCGCGACACCATTCCGGTCGGCTCCCAGCTGACCATGGCCGCCGGCTCGGCGGCCCAGGTGCTGCTCGCCTGGGAGGATCCGGAGCGGATCCAGCGCGGCCTGCAGAACGCCTCCTTCTCCGCCGTCGCGCTGGCCACCGTCCGGCGCCGCGGCTGGGCGCAGTCGGTCGCCGAACGCGAGGCCGGCGTGGCCTCGGTGTCGGCCCCGGTCCGCTCCCCCAGCGGCAAGGTGATCGCCGCGGTCAGCGTCTCCGGCCCGATCGAGCGGCTCTCCCGCCAGCCCGGACGGCTGCACGCCCCGGCCGTGATCGCCGGCGCCGAGCGACTCTCCGAGGTGCTGCGCCGCACCGGCGGCGAAGGCT
>JAPUEM010000155.1:2562-7886 GCA_027492575.1 Propionicimonas sp. | reverse complement strand
ATCGCCGGCGCCGAGCGACTCTCCGAGGTGCTGCGCCGCACCGGCGGCGAAGGCTAAGAAGAATCAGCCTCGGCGCAGACGCTCCCGCAGCCGCATCAGCTCCTTGCGCTGGGCGTCGGTGAGGCTGCCGATCCCCTGGTCATTGATCTGATCCAGCAGTTCGTCCAGCCGTTCCCGATCCGAGACGGTGCGGCTGGCCTGCTTCATGGTGGCCCGGCTCGTCCGTGACGGCTTGGCCGCCTTCGGCCGGCGGGTGCGCGGCGCCCCCGGCAGCCACCGGTAGTGGCTGAGCAGGCCGGCCCGGCGAGCGGCGAGCGCGATCAGCACCAGGGCCAGCAGCAGAGTGAACAACCCGCTCAGATCCCGCGCGGCCAGCGCCTGCAGCACCTGCAGGCCGACCAGCACCAGCCCGAGGATCCACGCCGGGATGTTGAAGAAGAAGCGGCGGTCGGGGTATTCGGCGATCCACACCAGCAGCACCGCGAATTGAATGATGTCGATGCCGGCGAGCACGTAGCCCTCGCCGACCAGCAGGCTCACCGCGGTGGCCGAGACGGTCAGGCCCGCCCAGATCCCGACCAGCAGCCAGGCCATCCGGTTGCGTCCGACGGTCTGCTCGAGGTCGGTGCCGAAGTACCAGAAGAAGAAGAGCGTGATGATGCCCCACAGGCCCAGGTAATTGGCCAGCGGCCAGGTCGCCAGCCGCCAGACCGCGCCGCCGGCGACCGCGCCGGGCTGGTAGGCGAGCAGGGCGGGCAGCAGCGGGTAGACCACGTAGGCGACCCAGGAGACCGCGACCGCCAGCGTCACGGCCATCACCGTGCCGACCTCCAGCCGGCCGATCCGGAACCACGGTTCGCCGGTGTGGTTGCGCGAGGCGAAGAAACCGCTCATGCCACAAGCCTGCCACGAACGTCCACCCAGCCGGACAGGTGGACGGCGACCAGCCGGCCGAGGGCGTCCAGCCACTGCGGCGCGTCGTTGAGGCACGGGATCCGGACGAAGCGCTGCCCGCCGTGGGCGTGGAACTCCTCGCGGTTGAGGATGCCGATCTCCTCCTCGGTCTCCAGGCAGTCGGCGATGAAGCCCGGGCAGAAGACGTCCAGCCGGCGAACGCCGGCGGCGCCCAGTTCGGCGACCCGCTCGATGGTGGCCGGGGTGAGCCACTCGCCGCGGCCGAACTTCGACTGGTAGGCCATCGGGCATTCCCGTTCGGTCAGCCCGAGCCGCTCACGGAGCAGCCGGGTGGTGGCCTCGCACTCGCCGGGGTACGGATCCCCCGCTTCGACCATCGAGACCGGGATGCCGTGGTAGCTGAGCAGCAGCTTGTCGCCGCCGGCGAAGTCGGGCCGGCCCTCGGCCGCCCAGCTGCGCTCGATCACCGCCGCCATCGCCTCGATGTAGCCGGGGTCGTCGTGGAAGTCGCGCAGGGTGCGGTATTCCAGCTGATCCCGCCGGGCCTGGATGTGCTGGGCGAGGGCGTCCATGACGGTGGCCACCGTGGTGGTGGAGAACTGCGGGTACAGCGGCACCACCAGCACCCGGTTCACGCCGTCGGCCTGCAGCCCGTCCAGCACCTCGGAGAGGGCGGGGTTGCCGTACCGCATCGCGATCTCGACCCGCGCGATACCGTCCAGCCGGTTCGCGAGGGCCGCTCCCTGGGCCCGGGAATGCACCAGCAGCGGCGACCCCTCGGGCAGCCACACCGAGGCGTACTTCTCGGCCGAGGCGCGGGCGTGCACCTGCAGCACCTTGAGCTCCAGCACCGGGCGCCACAGCCACGGGTTGAGCGGGATGATCCGCGGGTCGGTCAGGAACTCGCGCAGATAGCGCTGGACGTCGGGAAGCTCCGGTGAATCGGGCGTTCCGAGGTTGACCAGCACCACTGCCACATCCGAACCCGTACCGCTCGCCACGCCACCATCCCTTCGCCTGGGAGTCGGAGTCTATCGGGCCGGGCGACTCAGGAGGTCGGGATGCCGATCGCCTGGATCCGGAAGACGCCGCTGTGCCGGTAGACTCGCCGGGTGGCAAGGAAGACGACCTCCCAGGATGTGGCGAATCTCGCCGGGGTGTCGCGCAGCGCCGTCTCGCTGGTGCTCAACGACCGTGCGGATGGCTTCCTGGCCAAGGAGACGCAGTTGCGCATCCAGGCCGCCGCCGCGCAGCTGGGCTACACCCCGAATCACATCGCGCGGAGCCTGCGCAACCAGCGCTCGCGGGTGATCGGCCTGGTGTCGAACAACGCGGTCACCGGCCCGTTCGACGGCGCGATCATCGCCGGCGCCAATGCGACCGCCCACAAGGCCGGGTTCATGATCTTCGCCACCGACACCGAGGACTACGACGACAACGGCGCCGCCGCGACCAAGAGCCTGCTGGAACGCAGCGTGGACGGGCTGATCCGGCTCACCGTGGGCCTGCACGAGACCACGGTGCTGGATTCCTTCCTCACCCTGCCCGCCGCCCTGGCGAACTGCTACCCCTCCGCCGACTCCCCCGAATCCGCGGCCTCGCTGCCCGCCTTCATTCCGGACGAGGTGGCCGGTGGGCACACCGCCGCCCAGCACCTGATCGGGCTGGGTCACACCCGGATCGCCTTCCTCGGCGGCGAGTACGACTCGCCCGCCTCATCGCTGCGCGAACAGGGCTTCCGGCAGGCCATGCGGGAGGCGAACCTGGCGGTCCACGAACCCTGGGTGCTGGAGGCCGGCTTCGGCATCGCGGAGGGCTACCGGTCGGCGATGCGGGTGCTCGACGCCCCCGCCGCGGCGCGGCCCACCGCCGTCCTCGCCGCCAACGACCGGGCGGCGGTCGGGATCACCCTGGCGGCGGCCCGGCTGAGGCTGCAGGTGCCCGCCGACCTGTCGATCGTCGGCTACGACGACGAGAGCCTGATCGCGGACGCGACCGTGCCCTCGCTCACCACCATGGCGCTGCCCTTCGTGGAGATGGGCAGCCGCGCCATGGAGGCGGTGCTGGCCAGGATCGAGCCGGGAGCGGCCCCCGCCGAACCCCCGTCCGGCAAGGTGCTGCTCCCCTGCCGGCTGGTGGTGCGGGAGTCGACCGCCCCGGCGGCCGGCTGATCAGTTCGGGACGCGCAACGTCCAGGCCTGGGCGTGGACCCCGGGCTCGGCGACCAGCCGGTAGCTCTCCCCTTCGGCCGGGTAGGCCCGGTGCGTGCTGGGGGCGCGGCCTTCGGGGAAGACCTCGATCAGCGAGGCGTCGATCAGCACCCGGGCCTGCTCGCCGGAGAGCCGCCGGCGCCAGACCACCTGACCGACCTCCCCCGCAGCGCCCAGCCGCAGTTCGGCCGCGCCGACCCCGCTCACGACCAGTTCGGCCTGATCGGGCAGTTCCGCCGGATCGGCGGGCTCCCCGCGCAGCGCCGTCAGCTCGCGGGCCGGCACCGCGATCACCCGGTCGCCGTCCACCACGAGTTCCCACGGGTGGGTGAGGGTTCCGGCCCAGCCGGCCGTCTCGCGTTCGGCCTCGGTCCGGGCGCGGACGTCCTCGCCCACCAGTTCGCGGGCCCAGCCCCACAGCAGCACCCGCTCCGGACCGCCGTCCGCGCCACCGGCCTGCACGGCCTGCGGGGCGTAGAGGCTCGGCCCCTCGTCGAGCACCCCGCTGGCACGGGGGGTGAACCGGGGCAGCCCGGTGCTCTCGTCCAGCCGCATCGAGCCGATCAGGTAGACGACGTTCTGCGGGTTGCCGTGCTGCCAGGCCGAGCCGATCAGCACCCAGTCGTCGCCGAGCCGGACAAGCTGCGGGCACTCCCAGGCGTTCACCGACGACATCGCTCCGGCGACCGGATCCTCCGCGCTCAGCAGGATGCCGTGGTACGTCCACGACGCGAGGTCGGAGGCGTCGTACAGCAGCACGGCCGGCTCACCGGCCTCGGTGGAGGCGGCCTGGATGCCCCAGCGCTTGCCGCCCAGCTCGAAGACGAACGGATCCCGGACGACCGGGAACGACCCGCCGGGCGGCATCGGAGCCGAGACATGGCCACTCTGCCGCCAGCCGCCGTCCGGCTCCCGGGGGGCGAGCATGACCTGGGAGTGGCCCCAGCCGTCGCGCACCCCGGAGTAGACCAGGGTCGGCACGCCCTGCTCGATCACGGCGACACCCGTCCAGCAGCCGTACTCGTCGGGGGCGCCGGTCTGCGGGGCGAGCGCGATTGGGTGCTGCTCCCAGCGCAGCAGATCCGGCGAGCTCACGTGGCCCCAGTGCACCCATTCGTGACGGGCCGAGGCCGGGTTGTACTGGAAGAAGACCTGCCAGCGTCCGTCGGCGTAGTGGATGCCGTTCGGGTCGTTCAACCAGCCCTTCGCCGGACGTGGGTGCAACCGCGGGAAGGAGCGATCCGGATGGACCGGAGACTGCGACATGATCGCCTTTCGGTGACAACTTTCAGTTTTCAGTGGATGGGGGGCACGGAACGGCGCCGCGCACGGCGCGGCGCCGAAGGTGCCCAGCCTGGGCGCCCCCCGGCTCAAGCTGGGCACCTGCCTTCAGGCAGCCGGTTCCTCGGCTGCGCTCAGCGCGGTTCCGGGCGCGTCGGCGGGCGGACGGTACCGGCCGCAGCGCACCCAGTGCTCCGGCTGCTCGCTGACCTTGTGGAAGACCGCCTTCTCCGCCGAGCAGGGCACGTCCGGATCGCCCTCCCACTGGCAGGAGTCGGCGGACATGACCTCACGACGCAGCTGGGCCCGTTCCACCGGGTCGTAGCCGCCGGTCCGCTCCGGATCGGGTGCGGCCGAGACCAGCAGCCGGGTGTACGGGTGCAGCGGGTTGGCCAGCAGCTCCATGGAGTCGCCACCCTCGACGAACTCGCCGGCGAACATCACCACGATCCGGTCCGCCAGGTACCGCGCGGAGGCCAGGTCGTGGGTGATGTACAGCATCGAGATGCCGTCGTCCACGCAGAGCTTGCGCATCAGGTTCAGCACCCCGATCCGCACCGAGATCGGGCCGGGCCCGCTGAGGGTTGTGGCCAGTGTTTCAGCTTGTCAGCGTGGTAATTTCGCGCTGTGCGGGCTGATGCTGTACCCGTGGCGGCGATCCTCATCCACGCGCAACTCGAGGCCGAAGGCCCTGGTGCCGGGGGCCGGTTCGAGGGTGAGGTCGGCCAGGCCGGCGTGCGGAAGCTCCGCAAGCGTCTCGGTGCGATGGCTGCCGGCTGCGTCCAGACCCGCTTCCACGCCAATGGTCGCGACCACGCGCGACCCCAGCGCCTCCCTCGCCACGGCCGGCTGCCGGACGCGCATCCCGACGAGCCCGCTACCGGGTCCTGATCCACCTCGCCACCGACGACCAGTCCT
>JAPUEM010000155.1:0-2462 GCA_027492575.1 Propionicimonas sp. | reverse complement strand
TCCCGACGAGCCCGCTACCGGGTCCTGATCCACCTCGCCACCGACGACCAGTCCTGGCTCCACAAGCACGGCGCACTGCCCCGTCACCTCACCGACCGGTACACCTGCGACGGCACCCTCACCCCCGTCTGGAAGAAGGACGGCAAACCCGTCCGGGTGGGCCGCTCGCAGCGCATCGTCCCCGACCGCGTGCGAGTCCTGGTCGAAGACCGCGACAAAGGCTGCCGCTACCCCGGCTGCCACTCCACCGCCTACCTCGAGGTGCACCACAAGACCCATTGGCGCGACGGTGGGGTGACCGATCCTTCGAACCTGCTCTGCCTGTGCGGCTACCACCACGACGAACACCACAAAGGCGTCTTCACCATCGAGGGCGACTGCGAACGGATCGACGGGCTGGCTTTCCGCAGCCACTACGGCTACGTCCTCAACCCGGCCCGACCGGAACCGCCACCCCCGCCCGATCTTCCGCCACCCGCCTGGCGCGGACCCACCGGCGAACCCCTCCAAACCAGATGGCTGAATTTCAACCCCAACCCCACCGACCCAGCGGCACCCGCCGCGTGATCGGCATGCCCTGACTCAGAGGGCAGTTGACCGCGCGCGACAGCGCACCAGTCGTGCCGCCTACGATGGGGACATGGTGAACACGGCGCTCATGGAGGAGGTCGACAGGCTCAGTCCGTCCGAACTGGCTGAGCTCCGTGACGTGATCCAGGCCAAGCTGGGCGACGACGTACCCGCCGGGCAGTGGACGGTCCTGGAGCAGCGCGTGGCCGAAGCGGATGCCAACCCGGACGACCACATCACGCTCGACGAGTGGAAGGCGCGCCGTCGGGCGTGAGATACACCGTCCGACTGCTCGCCAACGCCCGGCAAGACCTCGCTGACATCGAGACCTATTCCCACGAGCACGTACCGCACGAGACCGAACGCTGTCTCAACGCGATCGAGACCGCGCTCGACTGGATTCTTGGCGAGAGGCTCGTTCGGATGTGCGTGCGAACGAGCTGAGTGGAATGCTTGGCCGGTGATCAGGGAAGGACGCGGGCCGCTACCCGAGCCAGCCGTTTCCGCGGTCTTCGAGGACCGGCTGCTCGCTGGCTCACCGCGGTGGCACCAGCTGTGACTTCCCCCGACGAAAGCGGCGGACGAACGCCGAACGGCATGCCGCGCGTGGTGTGGATGCTGACGCTGTCGGCCTTCTTCGTGGCGATCGGGTTCGGGGTGATGATCCCGGTGCTGCCGCTGTTCGCACGGTCGTTCGGGGTGTCGAACCTGCTGATCGGCCTGGTGGTCTCGGCGTTCGCGGGGATGCGGCTGGCGACCAGCCCGTTCTGCCGGCGGATCTCGGACCGGATCGGGCATCGCCGCACCATCGGCATCGGGATGTGGATCGTCGCGATCTCGTCGGCGCTGTGCGGCCTCGCGGGCAGCTACCCGGAGCTGCTGTGGTGGCGGGCGGTCGGCGGCATCGGCTCGGCCATGTTCACCATCTCCGCGACCGCGCTGTTGCTGGCCAGCGTGCCCGCCGGGCTGCGCGGTCGGGCTGCCGGACTGTACCAGGGCAGCTTCCTGATCGGCGGCATGGCCGGGCCGGCTGTCGGCGGGCTGCTGGCGGGCATCTCGATCACCGCGCCGTTCTTCTTCTACGCCGGCACGCTGCTGATCGCCGGGGCGATCGCCTTCACCCAGTTGCACGAGCCGGCGGCGGTACGCGAAGCCGGGCCCGAGGTGATCACCCGTCCGCTGCGCGAGGTGCTGGCCGACGTCCGCTTCCAGGCGGCCTGCCTGCTGAGCTTCGGGCAGGGCTGGCAATCCTTCGGGGTGCGTTCCGCGCTGGTGCCGATCCTGATCGTGGCCGGGCTGGGCGCCGACGCCACCTGGACGGGGATCGCCTTCGCGATCGCGGCCGTCGCGCAGGGCGCCGCGCTGCATCCGGCGGGGCGGACCACCGACCTGATCGGACGCCGTCCGGTGATGATCCTGGGCGGCGTCGTCGCGGGCGCGGCGACCCTGGCGCTGCCGTTCGCGCCCGACCTGGTCTGGCTGGTGGTGATCCTGTGCGTCTACGGGGTGGGCGCCGCGGCCCTCGGCACCGCCCCGACCGCCGCGCTGGGCGATGCGGCGCGCGGGGCGGGAAGCCAGCCGATCGCGATCCATTCGATGGCCAGCGATGTCGGCGCGATCGTAGGCCCGCTGGCGGCCGGCCTGCTGGCCGACAGCCTCGGCATGCCCGCCGCCTTCGCCTCCGGTGCCGCGATCCTGGTGGCCGGCGCCGGGCTGTCCTGGTTCATGCCCCGAGAGTCCTCCCTCAGTCGGCGCTGAGGCTGCCACGGGCGGGAAAGCAGAACACCCGCCCCTGCAGGGACGGGTGTCTCACGTAGCCCCGACGGGATTCGAACCCGCGCTACCGCCTTGAGAGGGCGGCGTGCTAGGCCGCTACACAACGGGGCCCTAGC
>JAPUEM010000154.1:2545-6124 GCA_027492575.1 Propionicimonas sp. | reverse complement strand
TCGCCGGGCATCTTCGGGTATTCCGGGGGGTACGGCATCTCACCCTCGCCGGCGGCGGCGTCCCGTTCGTACCACTCCAGGGCCGTGGCGAGGGCACCGGGCTCGGCGTCCTCCAACTCCTGCCACAGGTCGCCGACCTGGGCGAAGCGCTCGGGCATGGTGAGGATGGTGAAGTCACCGGGGTCGACCGAGGTGAGCTCGTCCCAGGTGACCGGAGCGGAGACCCGCCCCAACGGGGTCGGACGGATCGAGTAGGCCGAGGTCATCAGCCGGTCGCGGGCCATCTGGTTGAAGTCGACGAAGATGCGCTCGCCGCGCTCCTCCTTCCACCAGTTGACCGTGACCGTGTCGGGCATCCGCCGGGCCAGCTCGCGTCCGATCGCGATGGTGGCGTGGCGGGCGTCGATGAAGTCGGCCTTCCGGATCGGCGCGAAGACGTGCAGACCCCGGCCGCCGGAGGTCTTGGGGAAGCCGGTGAGCCCCGCCTCCTGCAGCACCTGACGCAGTTCCTGCGCGGCGGCGACCGCCATCGCGAAGTCAGAGCCGGGCTGCGGGTCCAGGTCGATCCGCAACTGGTCGACGGCGTCGGTGTCGGCGGCGCGCACCGGCCACGGGTGGAAGCGGACCGTCCCGAGGTTGACCATCCAGATGATGCTGGCCAGGTCGGCCGGCGCCACCTCCACCGCGGTGCGTCCGGAGGGGAAGGTGATGGTCGTGGTCTGCACCCACTCCGGCGTCGCCGAGGGCGCCCGCTTCTGATAGAACGCCTCACCACGGGCGTCGGCGCGAGTGGCGACCACCACGTCCTCCCGCACCCCGCCCGGCCAGCGTTCCATGGTGGTGGGACGATCGCGCAGCGCGTTGAGGATGCCCGGCCCGACCGCCAGGAAGTACTCGGCGACACCGAGCTTGGTCACCCCGAGGTCGGCGAAATAGGGCTTGTCAGGGCTGGAAAGCCGGACCGCCCGTCCATCCACCTCGAGTTCGATAGCCGGAGTCGCCATGGGTTCACCCTAACGGCCGAGGATCTCGTCGAGGTCGAAGGAGACCACCTCTTCGAGCTGGTCGAAGGTGCAGGAGGCGGGGTCGCGGTCGTCGCGCCAGCGCAGGAAACGGGTGGTGTGGCGGAACCGCGTCCCCTCCATGTGCTCGTAGCCGACGGTGCAGACCAGCATCGGATCGATCAGGTGGGTCTCCTTCAGCTCGGTGCTCCACCGGCTGATCGAACCCGGACGGCGGCCCGCCACCTCGAAGGAAGCCCAGGGGTGCTCGGCGCCGTCGGCCGGCTCCAGCGCCCCGAGCATTTCCGCCAGCGAAGCGCGGGTCGCCTCGGGGAAGGCCGCGGACACCCCGACGAAGTGCAGCACGCCGGCGTCGTCGTACAGGCCCAGCTGCAGCGAGCCCAGCAGCCGGCGCTCGGGGGTCGAGTTCTTGTGCAGCCGGTAGCCGGCCACCACGACATCCGCCTCGCGCTTGTGCTTGATCTTCGTCATCGCGCGCTGGCCCGGCAGGTAGGCGCCGTCCAGCGGTTTGGCGATCACCCCGTCCAGCCCGGCGCCCTCGAAGTCGGCGAACCAGCGCTGGGCGGTCGGCAGGTCGGTGGTCAGCGGGGTCAGGTGGATCGGCGCGTCGGCGTTGGCGAGCGCGCGCTCCAGGGCCGCGCGGCGTTCGGCGAAGGGGTCGTCCAGCAAGGCCGTGTCGTCCAAGGCCAGCAGATCCCAGGCCACGAAGGAGGCTGGCACGGTGGTGGACAGCATCTCTATCCGGGTGGCGGCGGGGTGGATCCGCTCGGTGAGCTTCACGAAGTCGAGCCGGGGGCCGGCGATCACGATCAGCTCGCCGTCCAGCACGCAGCGCGGGGGAGTGTTGGCCAGCAGCGCGGCGACCACCTCGGGGAAGTAGACGCTCAGATCGCGGCCGTTGCGCGAGATGAGCGAGACCTCGTCGTTGTCGCGGAAGACCAGGCAGCGGAAGCCGTCCCACTTCGGTTCGTAGGCCATCCCGGACGGAATGGTCGCGGCCGTCCGGCACAGCATCGGTTCCAGCGGCAGCGCGATCGGCAGACTCACAATGTCCTCCTGGGCAACATGACCGCCATCCTTCCACCGGTTGCCGATCTTCGGCAGACTACCGCCATGGCAAAGAAGCAGAAGAAGGCGGCAGCCGCGTCAACACCCTCGACCCCCTCCGCTCCGCTGAGTTCGCTGTTGCGGGTGCCGCCCGGTCCGGTGTCCATGGCCGACTTCGACGCGGCGGCCACGCCCGGCTTCCCCGGACGTGACAAGGACGACGCCCCGGCCCTCATGGCGGCGATGACCCCGGAGCTCTCCGACCTGCAGGAGCGGCTCTACGCCCACGGCCGCGACGACGCCGAGAACGCGCGGAGCATCCTGATCGTCCTACAGGGCATGGACACCTCGGGCAAGGGCGGCGTGGTGCGGCACGCGATCGGGCTGGTCGACCCCCAGGGCGTCCAGCTGAAGTCGTTCAAGGCGCCCACCAAGGAAGAGCTGAGTCACCACTACCTGTGGCGGATCCGCAAGGCGCTGCCGACCGGCGGCATGATCGGCATCTTCGACCGTTCGCACTACGAGGACGTCCTGGTGGTGCGGGTGGAGAGCCTGGTGCCGGAGGCGGAGTGGAGCAAGCGGTACGCGGAGATCAACGACTTCGAGGCCGAGCTCGTCGCGGGCGGGACGACGGTGATCAAGTGCATGCTCAACGTCTCCTTCGAGGAACAGCTGGCCCGGCTGAAGGCCCGCCTGGACGACCCGACCAAGTACTGGAAGTACAACCCCGGCGACCTGGACGCCCGCGCCAAGTGGCCCGCCTACCAGGAGGCCTACGCGGCTGCCCTGGAGCTGTGCAATACCGACGCCGCGCCCTGGCACGTCATCCCGGCCGACCGCAAGTGGTACCGCAACTGGGCCGTGGCCGAGTTGCTGCGCGAGAAGCTGGCCGGCCTGGACATCGACTGGCCCAAGGCCGACTTCGACGTGGAGGCCGAGAAGGCGCGCCTGGCGGCCGCGAATTAGGCAGCCACCGCCGGGGTGCGGTCGCGGGTCAGGATCGCGGCGATCAGGCCGATGCTCACGCCGATCAGGGTTTCGATCAGGCGTTCCTGGAGTAGCTGCGGGATCGGCTCGGGATTGGCCAGATGGACCGACATCAACGACAGCGGCGTGATGAAGATCAGCGCGATCCCGTAGTGCCGCACGACCATCATCTCGGTGCAGGCGAGCAGCGCGGCGATCACGAAGAGGACGGCGAGACTGGGCAGCGGAACCAGCAGCAGGACGGCCGCGAAACCGATCCCGATCAAGGTGCCGATGGCCCGGTGAAGGCCGCGGACCACCTGCCCGCGGAAGGTGAAGACCGTCAGGGGGACGACGGAGGCGGCCATCGCCCAGTAGGGATGCCCGATGCCGCTGGCCGTCGCGATCACGCCGGCGATCGCGACCACCGCCCCGCAACGGATCAGCTGGACGCGCTGACGCTCCGCGCGCGGTGGGACGAGGGCCGGGCCGGGGGCCTCGGAGGGCCGGCCCCGGACATGCAGCCACACCTCGATGGCCCCCA
>JAPUEM010000154.1:0-2445 GCA_027492575.1 Propionicimonas sp. | reverse complement strand
CCGGGGGCCTCGGAGGGCCGGCCCCGGACATGCAGCCACACCTCGATGGCCCCCATGGCGACCGCGAAGGCCGCGGTCAGCAGCACCACGAGAACCGCCTCGAGCAGCCGTTCGGGAGTGGTGGGGATCGCGGAACAGGTGGAGACCGCGAAGACCGGCAGCACCGGGCCGGGTGGACGCCACCGCTGCCGATCCGACAGCGCGGCGGCGAGGCCGGCCCACAGCGCGGTGAGCGGGATGCCCAGCCAGGCACGGGCCGGGCTGAGCGCGACCAGCGCACCGGAGATCGTGGCCGCCGACATGATCGCCCCGTGATAGGCCTGCACCCGCCAGCGGTGGGGCGTCCGCCAGGCACCGCCGTAGACCGCGGTGAAGGCGCCGAAAGTCACATAGACCGACAGATCGAGCCGGTCCCAAGCCCACAGCACCAGCAGCGGCACCAGCACCCCGACCGTGGCTCGCGCCGCGATCCGGTGCATCTTCGGCGCCGGCCGGATCTCCACGAGATCGTCCACCAGCCACCGCCAGCGCGAACTCTTCACGTCGCGGAAGCGTACCGGGGGCCCGCGGAGGCGCTCAGATCGTCCAGATCGCCGAGCTCACTGACCGGCGAAGGCCGGCCGATCGGCCAGGACGGCCAGCACACGGTCGTTGGTCGCCGGATCGGCCAGGCTGATCCGGATGCCGTCCCCAGGGTAGCCGCGCACCAGGATGTCGGCGGCGTCGAAGGCCTCCATCAGCCGGGCGTGAAGCTCCGGTTCGGCGCGCAGCCAGACGAAGTTGGCCGCGCTGTCCGGGGTCTGCCAGCCGGCGGCGCGCAGGCTTTCGATCATGCGGTCGCGTTCGGCGACCACCCGGGACGCCCGCAGGCGCACCTCGTCGGCGGCGGCGAGCGCGGCGATGCCGGCGGCCTGGGCGACCGCGCTCACGCCGAACGGGATGGCGGTGCGCCGCAGCGCCTCGGCGATCTCGGGGGCGGCGACCGCGTAGCCGACCCGCAGCCCCGCCAGCCCCCACGCCTTCGACAGCGTGCGCAGCAGGCACAGGTTCGGGTGGGCCGTCAGCAGCGCCAGGGACGCCGCACCCCGCGGATCGCCGGTGTACTCGACGTAGGCCTCGTCCAGCACCACCAGAACTCCGGGAGGCAGCTCACCCAGGAAGGCCTCGACCTGATCGGTGGTGAGCGGGACGCCGGTGGGATTGTTCGGGGAGCAGAGCAGGATCACCCGGGTGCGGTCGGTCACCGCGGCAGCCATCGCGGCCAGGTCGTGGCCCTCGTCCGGACGCAGCGGCACCTTCACCGCCGTGGCTCCGGCGATGGCGGCGAGGATCGGGTAGGCCTCGAAGGACCGCCAGGCGAAGATCACCTCGTCCCCGGCGTCGCAGAAGCCCGTGATGATCTGCTGCAGCACCGAGACGCTGCCGGCGCCCACCGCGATCTGATCGACATCGACGCCTACGTGTGCCGCGAGGGTCTCACGCAGCGCGACGGCGCCCATGTCCGGGTACCGATTGGCCCGTCGTGCGTGCTGGGCGATGGCCTCCACCACCCCGGGCAGCGGCGGCTCATGGCTCTCGTTGGAGGCCAGCGCGGCGGTCTCGGCCGAGGTCGACCGGCGGCCGGCAATGTAGCTGGGCAATCCGGCGACGGCCGGACGGGGCTGCGGGAGGGGCGTCTTCACCGCGGCATCCTCTCATCTCCGGCCAGCTCGAACCGCTCGGCCACCCGGTGGCGGGGGCCGCCGGCGGTCAGTTCGGAGTCGATCAGCAGGAACTCGTCCACCTCCCAGGAGAAGCTCCCGAAACTGTCGATCACCGGCAGCCAACGTCGTGCCGCGATGCCACGCCCGGCACGCGCGAGGGTGAGATGCGGGTAGTACCTTCCCGGGTCGACATGGATGTCCGAGCGGGCCGCCGCGGTACGGCAGCGCATCGCGAGCGCCTCCAGTTCCGGGGCGCCCTCCTGAACCCCCAGCCGCAGATGCTTCAGCATCCCCGGATGCTGCAGATACCCGGAGCCGCCCAAGGTCAGGCGGAACGGCGCACGACGATCGGCCACCGGGCCGAGGTACTCCAGCAGCCGGATCTCCAGATCGTAGGTCACGCGATTGCCCAGAAAGCAGAGGGTGACGTGCCAATGCTCCGGCTGCACCCATCGCAGCTCCGGCTCGGCATCCCGCCGCGGCCCGACATAGGCTTCCAGTTCGTCGATGACGGACGCCGGTGGCCGGACCGCCAGAAAGAGTCGCTTCCCCATGGTGGGATAACGCTACCGCGTTCCCGGAAACTGGTCAGGCCCCGGCGAACCGGGGCCTGACCAGGTACTTCGTGGTGGGCGGTACCAGATTTGAACTGATGACCTCTTCCGTGTCAGGGAAGCGCGCTACCAGCTGCGCCAACCGCCCGAGGTGGAGACGGGATTTGAACCCGTGTACACGGATTTGC
>JAPUEM010000153.1 GCA_027492575.1 Propionicimonas sp. | reverse complement strand
AGAGCGTGGAAGAACGCGTCCGCCCGTTCCTCGTCCCGCTCGATCACAGCTCTAATCTACAACCATATGGTTGTAGGTTGTCAAGCCCACGTGTTCCGGGGATGGTGCGGACGGGCAGGTCGGTTCTATCGTTGGGCCGACCCGAGGAGATCCGATGCCCGACCGAGAGCACAGGCGCCCGCCCACCGCGGCGGAACTGCACGCCGAAGGACGCCGTCTGCGCAAGGAGCACCCGCGCTCCAGCCTGGGCACCGGGTTCCGCACCGACCGCGACCCGGTCGCGCTGCTGGACGCGCAGAACGCCAGCCGGCTGCAGTACCTGGTGCCGGTCCGCTGGGGACGGATGGCGCAATCGGCCTTCACCTTCTACCGCGGCGCCGCCGCGCTGATGGCTCATGACCTCGCGCCGACCCCGGTCTCGGGCGTCCGCGTCCAGGCCTGCGGTGACGCGCACCTGTCGAACTTCGGCTTCTACGCCTCGCCGGAGCGCGACCTGGTCTTCGACCTCAACGACTTCGACGAGACCCTGCCCGCGCCCTGGGAATGGGACGTCGAGCGGCTGGCCGCCTCGCTGGCGGTGGGGGCCCGCTCGTCCGGCTTCGGGGATGCCGTCGCCGAACGGATCGCCCGGCACAGCGCCGGCGCCTATCGCCGCGCCATGCACGACCTGGCCGGACGCGGCGCGCTGACCAACTTCCACACCGTCGTCAGCGCGGCCTCGCTGCTCGACCGCGCGGCGCAGGAGGATCTGCGTGGCGCCGCCAAGGAACTCAGCCGGACCACCCGCAAGGCGAGCCGGCGCACCTCCGAGACCGCGCTCGCCAAGCTGGCCACGATGACCGAGGACGGGGAACTGCACCTGGTGGAGCAGCCTCCGCTGATGGTCCGGCCCGAGGCCTGGCCCGCCGACATCGCGGTGGTGCCCCATCTGTATCTCAACTCGGTCGGCCCGGACATCCGGGCGCTGCTGCCCCGGTTCCACCCGGTCGACCTGATGCTGCGGGTGGTCGGGGTCGGCAGCGTCGGCACCCGCTGCCTCATCGAGTTGCTGGTGGACGCCACCGGCAGCCCGCTCATCCTGCAGGTCAAGGAGGCCTCCGTGTCCGTCCTCGAACCGTACGCGGGCGATGGCGGCATCGAGCACGCGGGGGAGCGGGTGGTCGCCGGGCAGAAGATCATGCAGGCGGTCTCCGACCCCTTCCTGGGCTGGACGAGTTCCGCCGGACGGCACTATTACGTCCGGCAGTTCCGGGACATGAAGGGCAGCGTGGAGGTCGAGCGGCTCTCGGCCGCCCTGCTCGACAGCTACGGCCGGCTGTGCGGCTCGGTGCTCGCCCGCGCCCACGCCCAGAGCGCCGAGCCCAGCCTGATCGCCGGCTACCTCGGCGAGGGCACGGCCTTCGACGCCGCGATGGGACGGTTCGCGCTGGCCTACGCCGAGCAGAACGACCGCGACCACGCCGCCCTGCTGGAGGCCATCGAGTGCGGACGGATCCAGGCCGATCTCGAAGGGTGAGGGGGCCTGCTCGCTGGGTCGGCTGGGTACGCTCACTGCATGAAGCGTCTCCTGGCTCTGCTCGTCCTTCCGCTGGTGCTGACCGTGACCGGTTGTTCCATGCTCGGGGGAGGCGACTGGGACGAGGTGCAGGTCTCCTTCGACGCGAGCACCACCTCGGGCGATTACACGCTGGTGGTGACCCCCACCGAGGCCACCTACACCCTCGACGGCAAGGCCACCAGCCATGAACTGCCGACCGGGGTGTGGACCGTCCTCACCACCGGTTTGAAGACCCTGGGCGACCGGACGGGCGACGCCTGCCTGGACGGGCAGACCATCATCATCGAGGCATCCGCGGCCGGCGAGGTCAAGCAGACCTTCGAGGCGAACAGCTGTGACGCCGGAGACACCTTCAGCCAGGCGCGGAGCCTGATCGAACAGGTGCTCAGCCGGTTGCGCTGAGCCCCGCCAGCCCGCCTTCGAGCACCCGGACGGTGTGACCGCGGGCCTGCAGCGCGGCGGCGGCCAGTCTGGCCCGCGTCCCGCTGCGGCAGATCACCATGACCGCACGGTCGTCCGGGATCTCTGCGCCCGCGAGCACCTGCTGCAGCGGCAGGTTGACCGACCCCGGCAGGTGGCCCTCGGCGAACTCGGCGGGCTCCCGGACATCCAGCAACAGCACCTCGTCGGGTACCAGTTCAACCTGTGGTCGAGTTGAGAGATCCCGGATCAAGTCCGGGATGACGTGGTGGGGTTGGGCAGCCATGTCCGGAGCCCCGCTGGCGCGCCCAACCTGACCACCGTCATCCCGGGCTCGACCCGGGATCTCAGTACCTAGCCCCGCATCGGCTGTGACCATTGCTGGGTCTTTCTCCGTCATCCCCGCGGAGGCGGGGATCTCTCCGTCGGGCTTCGCGTGCACGGAAGCGTCGCTTGACGGCTCGCCGGGAAGCAGCGGCAGTTCGTCCCAGCGTCCGGCGAGGGCGTCGATCACCAGGACGCGGCCGAGCAGGGGCTCACCGACGCCGGTGGCCAGCTTGATCGCCTCGCCGGCCATGATCGAGCCGACCTGGCCGCAGACCGCGCCGATCACGCCGGCTTCGGCGCAGTTGGGGACGGTGCCCGGCTCGGGCGGGTTCGGGAAGAGGTCGCGCAGCTGCGGCCCGCCGCCGGCCGGCCAGAAGACGGCGACCTGGGCGGCGAAGCCCAGCACGGAGGCCCAGACCAGCGGGATGCCCAGCGCGACACAGGTGTCGTTGGCGAGGTAGCGGGTGGGGAAGTTGTCCGTGCCGTCGAGCACCACGTCGTAATCGGCGAAGATCGCGGCGGCGTTCTCCTCGGTCAGCCGCACCTCGTGCGGGAGAACGGTGACGCCCGGGTTGAGGGCCGTCACCGCAGCCGTTGCGCTGGCGACCTTCGATCGGCCCACGGCGGCGTCGGTGTGGATCACCTGCCGGTGCAGGTTCGACACCTCCACCTGATCGAAGTCGACGATCCCGATCGTCCCGACCCCCGCTGCCGCCAGGTAGAGCAGCGCCGGCGAACCGAGCCCGCCCGCACCCAGCACCAGCACCTTCGCCCCCCGCAGTTGGCGCTGCCCCGCGATGCCGAACTCGGGCAGCACCAGTTGCCGCGAGTACCGGGAGAACTCCGCCACCGAGAGCTCCGGACCTGGTTCGAGGGGCAGCGGCCGAGGCATGCCAGCCAGCCTATCCCCGGTGCCCGCCGCGAGCGTCCGGGTGCCTCACGATGTTGCCGACCTCATTCGGGAAGCGCTGATTCACGATGTCGAAGGGTCGTGATGTGGGCGCAGCACGACCCTTCGACAAGCTCAGGGATCGTTCGGGGGCCTGCGTTGGTCAGCGTTTGGGTGTGGCCGACGTCTCGAGGTCGGCGATTCCGCCACACCTTGCTGTGGAGGCCGGCCGGGGTGTTGTAACTCCCACGCACGGTGTGGCCGATGTCCCGAGGTCGGCGATTCCGCCACGGCTTGCGCTCAGGCGGGGTAGAGGGTGACCGCGGTGGCCTTCAGGGAGAAGACCACGGCGCGGCCGGGGTAGAGATCGAGCTCGGCGGCGGCGAGCGGGGTGACGTCGGCGGCCAGCTGGTGGCCGGCGGCGTCCTCGGCGCGGACGCGGACGATGCCGCCGCGCTGTTCGACCTCGGTGATCGTCACCGTGACCAGGTTGCGCGGGCTGCCGTGCGGTGGGTCGAGATAGACCGAGACCGCGGACGGGGCGAAGGCGGCCACCGCAGGCTCGCCCGGCACCAGGGGCTCGGCGGCCAGGCCTTGCAGCACCAGGGGGGAGCGGCTCCCCAGCTCTTCGACCAGCACGGGGTGAGCCGAGTTCGGGGACTGCCCGGGTGCGCCTGGGAGCTGCTCGGCGGCCGGCTCGCCCGCCAGTGCGCTGATCTGAACGGTGTCGGCACCCACCGCCGTCCCACGGATCAGGTTCAGTTCGGCGAGCCGGGCGGCGAAGCGGGTGCGGGGGCGTTGCAGCACCTGGTCGGTCGGGCCGTCCTCGACGGCGGCGCCCTCGCCCAGGACGAGCGCGCGACCGGACAGCACCAGGGCGTCCAGCAGGTCGTGGGTGACGATCAGCGTGGTGCGTCCGTCCAGCACCCGGGCGAGCAGGCGGCGGATCGCCGGGGCCACGCTGACGTCGAGGGCGGCCAGCGGTTCGTCCAGCAGCAGCAGTTCGGGCTCGGTGGCCAGCGCCCGGGCGATGGCCACCCGTTGCGCCTGGCCTCCGGAGAGTTCGGTGGCGCGGCGTTCAGCGAGGTCGGCGGCGTCCACCTCTCTCAGCCAGTGGTCGGCGCGGCGCCAGGCGTCCGCGCGCCGGATGCCGGTCGCCAGCGGCCCGAACATCACGTTCTCCAGCACGGTCAGGTGCGGGAAGAGCAGGGCGTCCTGGGCCAGCAGGGCGATCCCGCGGGCGTGCGGCGGCTGCCAGGTGCGGGCGGCGGTGTCGAACAGGACGCGGCCGCCCACCTCGGCCCGACCGGAATCCGGACGGACCGTGCCGGCCAGCAACCCGAGCAGGGTCGACTTGCCGGCGCCGTTGGGGCCCAGCACGGCCAGGTGCTCGCCGGCGTCCAGGCTCAGTTCGAGCGAGAAGCCGCGGTCGGCGACCGTCGCCTGCAGCGTCAGCCAACCCATCACAGCACCTGTGCCCGGCGGGTGGCGAGCCCGATCACGGCCAGGGCGATCGCCACCAGCACCAGCGAGAGCGCGACCGCGGCGTCGGGATCCACCTCGCGCTGCAGGTAGATCTCCAGCGGCAGGGTGCGGGTGACCCCTTGCAGGCTGCCGGCGAAGGTCAGCGTGGCGCCGAACTCGCCCAGCGAGCGGGCGAAGGACAAGACGGTGCCCGACAGCAGCCCGGGCAGCACCAGTGGCAGCGTCACCCGCCGCAGGATCGTGGTCGGACGGGCGCCGAGGGTGGCGGCGACCACCTCGTAGCGCTGCCCGAGGGTGCGCAGCGAGCCCTCCAGGCTGACCACCAGGAAGGGCAGCGCGACGAAGGTCTGCGCGATGATCACTGCCGTGGTCGAGAAGGCGATCTGCAGGCCGAGCACCTCCAGCGTCTGACCCAGCAGCCCGCGGCGTCCGAAGGTGTACAGCAGCGCGATGCCGCCCACCACCGGCGGCAGCACGAGCGGCAGCAGGACGAACGCCCGCACCACGCCCTGGCCCGGGAACCGGGTGCGGGCCAGCACCAGTGCCATCGGGACGCCCAGGACGATGCAGGCCAGGGTGGAGGCGCCCGAGGTCTTCAGGCTGAGCCAGAAGGCCGCGATCGACGATTCGGAGGTGATCAGCTCGCCGAACCGCAACCAGTCGACGCGGGTGGTCATCGCCGCCAGCGGAAGCAGGACGAACCCCGCCCCCAGGGCAGCCACGACGAAGACCCACCGCGGCAGCGTCGACTCGGTCCGTGTCACCTGGCCTCCTCCTGTCCTGCCCGCCGACTTGTGAGGCAATCCTCCACCAGAAGGCAGCGCTTCAACGATCCTGGGCGGCTTCAAGCTCAGGGAAACGCTGATCTATGCGGCGTGTGCTTCTGAGCGATCCCTGACGTCGCGTGGAGCGTGAGTCGCGAAGGGTCGCGGGGCTTCGAGATTTGGCCCCGCGGGCCGCCCTCGGTCGCCGCTCCCGTCCATGCTTCCAGACCCGCTCTGATCGGCATTCCCTCTGCGTGGCGGTGCACTTTCTGCCATATATGCGTCCTGCGCGACGTATTTGTCGCGCGTCGTCACTATGTGGCAGAAAGTGCACCGCCTCGGCGATCAGGGCTTGCCGAAACCGGCGTCGGCGAGCACCTGCTGGCCGGTCACGCCGGTCACCAGGGCGACGAACTCCGCGGCCAGGTCGGCATTGGCGGAGTTGGCCAGGGCGCCGATCGGGTAGCGGTTCACCGCGCCGGCGGCCTCCGGGAAGTCGATCCCGGTCACCTTGCCCTCGGCGCCGGCCACGTCGGTGGCGTAGACCAGGCCGGCGTCCGCGTCCCCGCTGGTGACCTTGGCCAGCACGTCGGTGACCTTGGCCTCCTCGCTGACCGGCTTCAGGACGAGCCCGGCCGCCTCGGCGACCTTCACGGTGGCGGCGCCGCAGGGCACCTCGGGCGCGCAGATGACCAGCTTCACACCGTCCTTGGCGAGGTCGGCCAGGCCGGTGATCTTGGCGGGATTGTCCGGCGGCACGGCGATGCTCAGCACGTTGGTGGCGAAGATCACCGGCTCGCCGGCGATCAGCTTCTCGTCGGTGGCCTTGGTCATGTTCTTCTCGTCGGCGGAGGCGAAGACGTCGGCCGGAGCGCCCTGCTGGATCTGCGCGACCAGATCGGAGGAGCCGGCGAAGTTGA
>JAPUEM010000152.1:2228-6522 GCA_027492575.1 Propionicimonas sp. | reverse complement strand
GCCGAGATCGGCCACGACCGTGACCTGCGCCGCTACGACACGATCATCGTCGACGAGGCCCACGAACGCTCGCTGAACATCGACTTCCTGCTGGGCTACCTGAAGCAGTTGCTGGCGCGCCGCCGGGATCTGAAGGTGATCATCACCTCGGCGACCATCGACACCGAGCGGTTCGCCGCCCATTTCGGTGACGCACCCGTGGTGGAGATCCCCGGACGCACCTACCCGGTCGAGTTGCGCTACCGTCCGGTGCGCGACGGCTCGGAACGCGACGCCGACCTGATCGACGCGGTCTGCGGGGCGGTGCGCGAACTGGACGCTGAACGCGACGGCGACATCCTGGTCTTCTGCTCCGGTGAGCGGGAGATCCGGGACACCGCCGAGGCGATCGAGGGCCTGAAGCTGCGCTTCACCCACGTCCTGCCGCTGTACGCCCGGCTCTCTGCTGCCGAGCAGCACAAGGTCTTCACCCCGCACGCCGGACGCCGGATCGTGCTGGCCACCAATGTCGCCGAGACCTCGGTCACCGTGCCCGGCATCCGGTACGTGATCGATCCCGGTTACGCCCGGATCTCGCGCTACTCGGCGCGCACCAAGGTGCAGCGGCTGCCCATCGAGGCGATCTCGCAGGCCTCGGCCAACCAGCGCGCCGGACGCTGCGGCCGGCTCGGCCCGGGCATCTGCATCCGGCTGTACTCGCAGGAGGATTTCGAGGCCCGTCCGGAGTTCACCGAGCCGGAGATTCTGCGCACCAACCTGGCCTCGGTCATCCTGCAGATGGCGGACGCCCGGCTGGGCGACATCATCGACTTCCCCTTCCTGGAGCCCCCGGACGCGAGCCAGGTGCGCGACGGCATCCGGCTGCTGCGCGAACTGGGTGCCCTGGCCGACACCGGACGTGGCGGCCAGCCGCGGCTCACCGACGTCGGACGCCGGCTCGCCCGGCTGCCGGTCGACCCGAGGCTCGGCCGGATGCTGGTCGAGGCCGAACGTCAGGGCTGCCTGAAGGAGGTGCAGGCGATCGTCGCCGGCCTCACCATCCAGGACCCGCGGGAACGTCCCACCGACGCCCAAGCCGCGGCCGATGAGGCCCATCGCCGGTTCTTCTCGCCGCTTCCGACGGCCTCGGCGGGCCAGGCCGGGTCCGGGCAGAGCCAGCGTCTTGTTCTGGGCGGTTCCGCGGCTGGGTCGGCGTCATCACCCCAGCTCGCGCCGCCGGCGCGGCACACCCCGCACACGGCCCGCATGCCCCGGGGCAGGCAGGGCACCTCCGTGGCCGAACCCGGTGGTCAGGAGCCGACCCCGGATGGTTCCGACATCGCCGCCCTGCTTCGGCTGTGGCAGTACCTGCGCGAGCAGCGCCACGCACTCTCCGGCAACGCGTTCCGCCGGATGTGCCACTCGGAGTACCTCAACTTCCTGCGGGTGCGGGAATGGCAGGATCTGCACACCCAGCTGCGGCAGGCCTGCGACGAGCTGAAGCTCAACCGGAACGCCGAGCCGGCCGGTCTCGACAAGGTGCACATCGCGGTGCTCTCCGGGCTGCTCTCGCACGTCGGGCTGCTGGACGTCGCGCCCCCGAAGGGCCAGCCGACCGGCCAGCGCGCCAAACGCCGCCAAGGGCCGCCGGAGTACCTGGGCGCCCGCGGTTCGCGGTTCGCCATCAACCCGGGTTCCAGCGCGGCACGCAGCCGTCCGCCGCTGGTGATGGCGGTCGAACTGGTCGAGACCAGCCGGCTCTGGGCGCGGACCGTCGCCCCGATCGAGGAAGCCTGGGTCGAGAAGGTGGGGGAGCACCTGCTCAGCCGCAACTACTCCGAACCCCGCTGGTCGGCCCGCGGCGGCCAGTGCGTGGCCACCGAGCGGGTCACCCTGCTCGGCGTCCCGATCATCGGCGGCCGCACCGTCTCCTACGGCCGGATCGACCCTGTGGTGGCCCGCGAGGTCTTCATCCAGGCGGCCCTCGTGGAGGGCCAGTGGCGCACCCGGCACCACTTCTGGGCGCGCAACCAGGCCGTCCGCGAGCAGGCTTCGGAGCTGGCCGAACGCACCCGCCGCCGCGACCTGCTGACCGACGACGCCTCGCTGGCGGCTTTCTACGACGCCCGGATTCCCGCCGAGATCGTCTCGGTCGCCCACTTCGACCGCTGGTGGCGCGACGCCCGGCGGCAGGACGACCGCCTGCTCGACCTGAGCCTGGACGACCTGATCGCCGGTGAGGCGGACACCACCGGCTACCCCTCGACCTGGCGCACCGACGGATTGGAGTTGGAGGTCGGCTACACCTTCGACCCGGGCTCCGGGCGGGACGGCGTCACCGTGACCGTCCCGCTGGCCGAGCTGAGCCGGGTGCGTCCGGAACCGTTCACCTGGCAGGTGCCCGGGCTGCGGGTTGACCTGGCCACCGCGCTCATCCGGGGGTTGCCCAAGCAGTTGCGGACCCAGCTGGTCCCCGCTCCCGACACCGCCGCCAGGGCTGTGGATTGGCTGGGCCGCGACGCCGATCGCACCGAGCCCTTCCCGCTCGCGCTGGGCCGGGCGATCCTGGCGCTCACCGGCGTGGCCGTGCCCGCCGACGCCTGGGCCCCGGAGGCGGTGGACGACCACCTGCGCGTCCGGTTCGCCGTCACCCGGCCCAGCGCGGAGCCCGCGACCGGACGCGATCTGACCCGGCTGGCGTCCGAACTCGGCGGGCAGTTGCAGAAGACGCTGAACCGCGCCGCCAGCCACCTGGTTCACGCCGGCGCCACCGACTGGGAGTTCGGGGCCCTCCCCGAGCGCATCGAGCAGCCGGTCGTCGGGTATCCGGCGCTGCTCGACCGCACCGACCGCGTCGGCGTCCAGGTCTTCGCCGCCGAGGACGCCGCCCGCCGCGCCCACCGCGCCGGCCTGCGCCGCCTGATCGCGCTCACCACCGTCGACCCCGCCAACTGGGTGGTCGCCCGGCTCTCCAACCACACCAAGTTCGCGCTGGCCACCTCGCCGTACCCCAGCGTCCCCGCGCTGCTGGCCGACGCCCGCCTGAAGGCGATCGGGGACGGCATGGACGCGGCAGGCGACCCCTTCGACATCCGTGACCAGGCCGCCTTCGCCCGGCTGCGCGACCGGGTGCGGGCGGAGGTCGCCCCTGCCATGCAGCGCGCCGTCGAT
This sequence comes from Propionicimonas sp., assembly GCA_027492575.1. Classification (GTDB taxonomy): domain Bacteria; phylum Actinomycetota; class Actinomycetes; order Propionibacteriales; family Propionibacteriaceae; genus Propionicimonas. The sequence continues at coordinate 3,372 of JAPUEM010000152.1, read as the reverse complement.
CTGGCCGGCGACATCCTGGTCCGCCGCGGCGAGGTGACCGCCCGGCTGGCCGCCACCCCCGATGCGGTCCGCGCCGACCTCGCCGAGCAACTCGCCGGGCTGGTCTATCCCGGCTTCATCGCCGCCACCCCGGCGCGCTGGTACCCCAGGCTGCCGGTCTACCTGCGGGCCATGCTCCGCCGCCTGGATGCCGGCCCCTCCGTCCGCGCCGACCAGGCCATGGAGACGATCGCCGACCTCGAGGACGAGTACGCCGTGGCCTGCAACGCCTGCCCGCCCGGCCCGCTCCCGGACCCCGTCGCCGAGATCGGCTGGCTGCTGGAGGAACTCCGGGTCAGCCTCTTCGCCCAATCCCTGGGCACCGCCGTCCCGGTCTCCGCCAAACGGATCCGGACCGCCCTCGCCGCGCTGTAGGGAAGCTGGTCGACGACCCTTCGACAGGATCAGGGTACGGCGGCTGAGCCTGTCGATGCCCCGCAGCCGCAGGCGTCCCGACTCGCACGACGTGCGACTTCAGGGATCGCTCGGCGCCTCGGCCAATGATCAGCACGTCCTCAACGCAGCCGGTCGCCGGGCAGCGGGTCGGGCACCGGGAGCAGGTAGCACTCGACGTGGTTGACCAGGGTCTGCTGCCCGGGTCGCGCGGTGTAGCCGAAGCAGGAGAACAGGCTGCCGCCGCCGGCCGCCATGACCACTCCGTTGAGGTCGCCGTCGGTGCTGTTCTCCGGGTAGTGAACGCCGGGGAGCGCGGGCACCTGCCACAGCACGTCGGTGCGGGGGTCGAAGAGCTTGTGGTGCACCGAGACCGCGGTTCCGGTGCTGAGCGGCCGCTGGACGATCTGGCCGCCGGTATCGTCCAGGCGGGCGGCCAGCCCACCGGTGGCGTGGGCCTGCTCCCAGGTCAGTTCCAGCGTGACGCAGGCGTCCTTCGTGGCACCGCCCACCCCGGCGAAGCTGCAGGCGGCCACGGCCGGAGGTGAGTCCTCCCTGGCTCCCCAGGTCTCGAAGGCCGCCACACCGTCCACGACGGCGCTCGGCGGATTGTCGAAGGAGGGCAGGTCGGCCGGGCGCCAGACCCGCGTGGTCAGGTCGAGGACGGCATACCCGCCCGGGATCTCCCGGCCGTCGGCATCCGGGGCCGAGC
>JAPUEM010000152.1:0-2128 GCA_027492575.1 Propionicimonas sp. | reverse complement strand
GTCGTCGCCGACCCGCTCGGCGAGGAGGTGGGCGCCGGGACCCCGGTGATCGTGTGGACCCGGTTCCACCAGCCGGCCACCCCGATCCCGGCCACCAGCAGCAGCGCCGCGGCCACCGCGAACACCAGCCGGCCGCGCCGCGCCGGGCGCCGGTGGGCCGGGGTCGCCCGGGAAAGCTCTCCGACCGGCACGAGGTCGGCCGGATCCATCGCCTTGAAGGACACCGGGGCGAGCTGCTTGGCGAAGTACGAGTCGAAGGCGGCGGCGACCCGGGCGTCCGGGTCCGGGCCGGGTCCGGCCGTCCCGCCCGGGAGGGCTTCGGGTTCACGCGGGTCAGTCATGGCTACTCCCGGCAGAGAGGTGGGCGCGCAGGACGGCGAGCGCGCGATGGACGAGTGAGCGGGCGGTCGCCTCGGCACAGCCGCAGGCCAGGGCGATCTCGCTGAACGAGCGCCGCTCGTAGAACCGCATGACCAGCACCGCGCGCTGCCGGGGAGCCAGCACTTCGAAGAGCTTCTCCACCAGCTCGGCGTCGGTCACCTTCGCCGCCAGGTCGCCGGGGGAGACCCGGTCGAGGACGGACGGATCCCCGGTCGGCCACTCGCGGCGCCGGCGCCGCCAGGCCGTGACCTGCGCGTTCACGATGCTGCGGCGGACGTAGGCCTCCGGATCGCCCCGCTCGACCACCTCTGCCCAGCGCGGATAGAGGCCGACCAGGGCTGACTGCACCAGTTCACCGGCCTCGCCGGCGTCGCCGCAGACCAGGTAGGCGAACCGCTGCAGACCCGCCGAACGCGCGACGACATAGTCCTCGAACGAGGCCACGTCGTCCACGGCCGCCTCACTTTTCACACTATCTACACGCCCGAGTCCTCATTCTGTTGCATCGGGTGAGCGGGATTCTCGATGAAGGCCGCGTGAGCGGGCCGAGGAACAGAGCTTGACGAAGGGTCGGTGCCAGGACCTAAAGGCGGAGCAGGTAGCACCGCGAACCGAGCCCGTTCGAGGCGGTCAGCGTGAAGCAGGAAAGCACCGTGTCGGAGTTGGCAGCCTGGGCGGCACTGGTCGCGGGCCCGTCCGGGAGTGCCGCGAGATAGCGCCAGGTTCCGGTCTCGGGGTTGAAGAGGTTGCCGCGCAACGACACCTGATTGCCGGCGACCAGGCCGGGGACGAGCGGGCCCCCACCCGTCTCGGGCTCGGCGACCGGAGACCACTTCTCACCCCCGCCGGTGCGGTACATGGCCCACACCTTGTCCTCGGAAGGAATCAGGACGACCGTCGCCGCCTGGGTGACCACCGGCCGCGTCAGCCCCTCGGTGGTCCCCAGGTCAATCGCGGACGGCATCGTGGCGAGCCGGCCGTCGAAGTCGAGATCGAACGCGCTCCAGGTGAGCCTGAGGTCACCGGCGCCCTCGCCCAGGCTGGGCTCGCCGATCAGGAGCTCCTTGCCGGTGAAGGCGGCGACGCGGCGGGCCTCGTTCGGGTAGACGCGATTGGGGTAGGCGAGCAGCTCGGTCCAGGTGCTCGTGGTGGGGTCGTACCAGGCGTCCGACTGGCCGGAATCGCCCAGAGCCAGCAGGACCTCGCCGTTGGCGAGCAGTCCGGTGGCGCCTGCGCCGCCGTGGATACCACCCGGTGGGGCCGGCAACTCACGCCAGACATCGGTCGCCGCGTCGTAGGCCCAGAACCCCTGCGCCGCGCTCGAGATCGCGTACAGGGTCCGGCCGATGACGGCGAAGCTGTCCTCGGCCGTGAGCCCGACCGGTGGGGCGGCTATCGTGCGCCACTCGTTCGTGGCGGGGTCGTAGGCGGCGCCGTCCATGGCGGCGGACGGCCGGGTCGTGCAACCCACGTTGCCCTCCGGGTACAGCACGGCCGTCCCACCGTCGCACTGCCAGCCACCGACGATGAGGAAGTCATCGCCGACCCAGGTGGCGATCGCCTGGGCGCGAGCCGCCACCGGGACGGGCGAGGTCTCCACCCAGGCGCCGACCACGGCGGGCGGCTGCTCGGCCGGGCTGGCGTCGCCGAGATCGAGCAGGTAGCAGTCGTTCATCGAACCGGCCGGGCCGACATAGCAGGCCAGCACCTGGTTGCCGTTGCCGGCGAAGGCGCCGAACGTCCACTC
>JAPUEM010000151.1 GCA_027492575.1 Propionicimonas sp. | reverse complement strand
GGCGCCGAGCCGAGCACGGCGACCGAGCCGGACGAGGGTGCGTCCAGCCCGGCGAACATGCGCAGCAGGGTGGACTTGCCGCAGCCCGACGGGCCGATCAGGGCGATGAACGAACCGGCCGGCGCGCTCAGCGAGACCTCGTCGAGCGCCTTGACGACCTGCCGGTCGGTGTCGAAGATCTTCGACACCGACTCGGCGGTCAGTCCGACTGTCATCCCTTGTCCTGGACGGTGAGGTCGAAGAGGCTCTTGGCGTCGATCTCCAGGCCGATCGCGTCGAAGAAGGCCTGCTGGTCGGCGATGCCGGCCTCGGTGACCCGCATCACGCCCTGCTCCTTGGTGCCCTCGGTGGCCAGCTGGGCCCAGACCACGGCGGAGGCCTTCTGCTGCTCCAGATCGAGGCCCAGCTGCTCGCCGTAGACGTCGTAGACGGTCTGCGCGGCGGCGGCCGGATCGTCCACCGAGGTCTGCAGGCCCTTGGTCAGCGCCCGCAGCATGGCCGCGACGGTGGCCCGCTTCTCCGGATCCTCCAGCGAATCCTTGCGGACGACCATCAGGTGGCTCCACCGGTTGTAGCCGAAGTCGGCCAGCCGGATGACGGTGGTCTCGACGCCCTGGGCGGCCAGCGCGATCGGCTGGTTGGCCAGGGTGCCGGACATCGCGTCCACCTCGCCGGAGATCAGCGCGGCCGGGTCGGAGCCCGACTGCACCATGGTGACCTTCGACTCGTCCACGCCGGTCAGCTTGAAGAACGGGGTGTAGACGCGGGCGTCCGTCTGCGAGACGCCGAACTTGCGGCCCTCGAGATCCTTTGGCTCCTTGATGCCGCTGTCGGCCTTGGTGACGATCGCCGAGGAGGAGGTCTGGTAGATCGCGCCGACCGCGATCAGCGGGGCGCCGGCCTTGATGCTGTTGGCCAGGCCCTCGCTCGACATGGTGCCCATCAGCGCGTTGCCGCTGACGATCTGGGCATCGGTGGTGACCTCCGGGCCGCCGGGCAGGATCTCGACCTTGACGCCCTCGGCGTCGAAGTAGCCCTTGGCGCTCGCGACGATCGGAGCCATCGACTCGACGTTGGGGATCCAGCCCAGCTGGAAGGCGGCCTCTGCCAGCGGGCCGACGCTGGTGGTGGCGGCCCCGGAGCCGGAGGGCTCGGGGGCCGGGGTGGTGCTGCCGCCGCCACAGGCGGTCAGGGTGAGGGCCGTGGCGATGCCGGCGGCGGCCGCCAGCACGCGACGGATGATGCGGACCGAGGAAGTCATCTTCGGTGTCCTTTCTTGAGTGGGCTTGAGGCTAGACGGTGAAAAGTTCGATGGCCCGGGCGCGGTCGATACCGGACGGCAGGGTGAGCTGTGCCCGCCCTGGTTCGGCGTCCCGCCAGTCGACGGAGGTCAGGCCGTGGGCGAGGCCGCCGTAGCCGACCACCACGGCATGGACGTCCGCGGCGGTCGTGACGGACGGGTCGAGGGCGATCGCCATGGCGAGTGGGTCCACCCGTCCGAAATCGGGGATCTGGGCGAAACCGGGGGCGGTCTGCTTGCGGTGCTCGTGCAGGGCGCGCATCAGCCGGGCGGAGGGCGAATCCCCGGCCCAGAAGGAGTCGAGCTCGGCGTGGCTGAACCGCACCCGCTGGGTGAGATCCCAGGTGATCAGGGTGAGCGGGATCGCCTGGTAGACGATCTCGGCGGCGATCGGGTCGGCGTAGACGTTGAACTCGGCGTTGATGCTGGCGTTGCCGAAGCCGGCGGGGGAGCCGCCCATCGAGACCACCCGTCCGAGCTTGGACGGGAGCGCCGGGTCGAGCCGGATCGCCAGGGCCAGGTTGGTGAGCGGGCCGAGCGCGACGACGGTGAGCTCCTTGCCGTACCGGTTCGCGGCGTCCACGATCGCCAGCGCGCCGGTGGGTTCGGACAGCGGCGCGAGCTTCTCCACCGGCCACTGATAGCCGCCCAGCCCGTCGTCACCGTGGATGTGGGCCGCCTCGACCGGGCTGCCGAGGATCGGTCCGGCCGCTCGCTCTGTCGAAACGTTCCCGCAGATCACTGTAAAGCGCGATCACGGGCAACGGAAGACGCTTACGAAACGATTGTGTAACGGTGGCTGGGAATGACAGACAGGGGTGGCCGGCGAGACCCCACCTCCCCGAAACAGGTCGTGACTAGGTAAGCTCGCAGGGAACTCTTCGGGGGGTGCAATGCACGGGGAATCCGGTCGTCCGACGATCGTTGATGTCGCGCGCCTCGCCGGGGTCTCCCGGTCGACGGCGTCGCGGGCACTGAACGGCAAGGATCGCGTGGACGAGCGCACCCGCCAGGCCATCCAGGCGGCCGCCGCGCAACTCGACTACCGTCCCAACGTCCGCGCCCAGCGGCTGCGCTCGGGCAGGTCGCACAGCGTCGCGCTGGTGACCGCCCTGCCGGCGCAGGTGGTCACCGAGGGCTTCATGCTCGATCTCGCCATCCCGATCGCGCAGGCCTGCCTCAACCGCGAGCACTCGCTCATGCTCGTCCCGCCGATCTCCAGCCTCGACCAGCTGGACGGCCTGGACGTCGACGGCGCGATCGTCCTCGACCCAGGGGTGGACGACGAACTCGGCGACCGCTTCCGCTCCCGCGGGGTGACCGTCGTCACCTTCGGGCACGCGCTGCGCACCAGTGGCTACGTCGACCGCGGCTTCGGCGGTGCCGACGTGGTCTTCGCCCACCTCGCCGAACAGGGGGCGCGGCACGTCGGCGTGCTGCTCTCGGCGCAGCCGTACAGCCTCACCGAGAGCATCGCCGAGTACCTCGCCTCCGGCCAGGCGCCGGTGCCGCACACGGTCTTCCGCGCCTCGGTCTCAGAGGGTGAGGACGGCGGCCACGCCGCCGCGCTGGCGGCGCTGCGGGCCGACCCGAGCATCGACGCCATCTACGCCCCGATCGACGCCTTCGCCTCCGGCGCCGTCCGGGCCGCTCACGATCTCGGCCTCGACGTCCCCCGCGAGCTGATGGTGGTCACCAACTACGACGGACGCCGCGCGACCCAATCCCGTCCGCAGCTCACCGCCCTGGATCTGAAGTTCCCGCAGGTCGGGGCCACCCTGGTCGACCTGCTCTTCGCGGCCCTGGAATCCGGCGCCCAGCGCGTCGAGCCCGCGCCGGCACCCACCCTCGTCCCCCGCGCCTCCACCCTGCGGCACCCCTGACGCCTGTTCGGTAACGCCCGGCCCGGTCGGCCCGGCGACGGACCAGGGGACGGTCCCGTGGTCCGATCCTTCCGGCAAGGTGGCCCGGGGAACCGTCCCACGGTCCACACAACCTCTTCTCAGACCACGTAGGCGGGACGTCCGCGGATCCAGACATAGCTCTTGACAAAATCGCGGCGACGTTGTTGTATCGGTTTACTAAACAGTACAGAAGACGGGAAGTCATGACTCTCACCTCGTTCGCGGACGCTCGCTCAGCCGCGCCGGCGGGTGCCTTCAGCTGGGCGGATGCCGTGGTCTACCAGGTCTACCTCCGTTCTTTCCGGGACGGTGACGGTGACGGCATCGGAGACCTGGCCGGCCTGCGCGAAGGGTTGCCGGAGATCGCCGGCCTGGGGTGCGACGCGATCTGGCTGAACCCCTGCTACGCCTCGCCGCAGCGCGACCACGGCTACGACATCGCCGACTACCGGGCGATCGATCCGGCCTACGGAAGCCTGGCCGATTTCGACGCGGTGATCGCCCACGCGCACGAGCTGGGCCTGCGGGTGCTGATGGACATGGTCGCCAACCACTGCTCGACCGAGCACGCCTGGTTCCGTGCCGCCCTGGCCGCCGCACCGGGCAGCCCGGAGCGCGGCCGGTTCCTCTTCCGCGACGGACGCGGCGCGCACGGCGAACTGCCGCCCAACAACTGGGAGAGCGTCTTCGGCGGCCCCGCCTGGACGCGGATCACGGAGCCGGACGGCACCCCGGGGCAGTGGTACTTCCACGCCTTCGACTCCTCGCAGCCCGACTTCGACTGGCGCGATCCGGAGGTGGCCGCCGAGTTCCTGGATGTCCTGCGGTTCTGGTTCGACCGAGGGGTGGACGGTTTCCGCATCGATGTCGCGCACGGCAACGTCAAGGCCGCCGACCTGCCCGATCACCTGCACGACGGCCACAACCAGGCCATGTGGGACCAGCCCGAAGTGCACGACATCTACCGTGCCTGGCGTGCCCTGGGCGATTCCTACCCGACGCCGAAGTACTTCGTCGGCGAGGTGTGGCTGCCCTCCCAGGAGCTGTTGGCCGGCTACCTGCGGCCCGACGAGCTCCACCAGGCCTTCGACTTCGGGCTGCTGGTGCAGCCCTGGGACGCGGCCCGGATGCGGTCGGCGATCGAGACCGGGCTGCGGGTCGGTGGCGCGGCGCCGGCCTGGACGCTGTCGAACCACGACGTCCACCGCCCGGCCACCCGCTACGGCCAGGAGCAGTCCCTCGACGTCCCGCCGCCCACCGACATGATCGCGGGGGCGCGCCGCCGCGGCCCGGTGGACGTGCGGCTGGGCAACCGGCGGGCGCGCGCGGCGGCCGCCCTGCTGCTCGCGCTGCCGGGTTCGGCCTTCCTGTACCAGGGCGAGGAACTGGGCCTCCCCGAGGTCTTCGACCTGCCCGACGCCGCCCGGCAGGATCCGATCTGGCTGCGCTCCGCCGGCGCCGAACTCGGCCGGGACGGCTGCCGCGTCCCGCTGCCGTGGCGCTCGACGGGCAGCAGCCTCGGCTTCGGCCCGGACGGCGGCGACGCGCCCTGGCTGCCGCAGCCCGCCTGGTTCGCCGGCTTCGCCCGCGACGACCAGCAGCGGGATCCGTCCTCGACCCTGACGGCGTACCGCCGGCTGCTCGGTCACCGGCGTCCCCTCTTCGGGACGGACGCCACGCTGACCTGGCTCGACGCCGGTGAGGGCGTGCTGGCTTTCGTCCGCGGCACCGGCGCCTGCGTCGTGAACTTCACCGACGAGCCCCGCGCCGTCCGGCCGGCCTGGCAGCTCGGACGGCGGGTGCTCAGCACCGCGGAGGCCGGCGACGACGCCGCCCTCCCACCGAACTCCACGAGCTGGTTCCAGCTCGCCGAGGCGTACTCCACCACCCGGCGCAACGACTAGCGCCACAATCCATGTGAAAGGAAGATCCATGCATCCTCACCTCAGGCTCGTCGCCGCAGGCGCGGCAAGCCTTCTCGCGCTCACCGCGTGCGCCGGGCCGACCGCCACCCAGCCCCGTCCACCCCGGCCTCCTCCGAGACCCCGGCCGCGACCGCCACCGAGATCACGGTCTGGCACTACTGGGACGGTGCGAACGCCGACACCTTCGATGCGATGGCGAAGGAGTACACCGCCGCGCATCCGGAGACGAAGATCACCACCTCGATGATCCCCAACCCCGACTTCCTCACCAAGCTGCGGGCGTCGGCGACCTCGAAGACGCTGCCCGACATCGCGATCGGCGACCTGGTGTGGGTGCCGCAGATCAACCAGATCGGCGCGCTGGCCGACCTCAACGGCCTGCTGCCCGCGGAGGTCCTGGCCGACATCAACCCGGCGCTGACCGGCTTCGGCACCATCGACGGCAAGCAGGTGTCGGTGCCGGTCTCGGCCAACAACCTCGCCTACATGTACAACAAGACCCTCTTCGCCGAGGCCGGCCTCGATCCCGAGAAGCCGCCGGCCACCTGGGAGGAGCTGATGGCCGCCGGCAAGACGATCCTGGAGAAGACCGGCAAGCCGGGCTACGACCTGTACACCGAGGCCGGCGACAGCGGCGAGGGCGTCACCTGGAACTTCCAGGTCAACCTCTGGCAGGCCGGCGGCGAATTCCTCACCGCCGACAACTCCGCGGCCGCGTTCAACACCGACGCCGGGAAGAAGGCGCTGCAGTTCTGGGTCGACCTGATCCAGTCCGGGGTGTCGCCGTACGCCAAGTGGGGCGAGTTCGAGAAGGGCCAGGGCGGCTCCGCCCAGGAGGGCTCCTGGATGGTGGGGATCTGGGCTCCCGACCCGCCCTTCGACTTCGGCGTCGCCAAGGCCCCGTACCCCAGCGACGGCAAGCCGGCCACCAACCTGGGCGGCGAGCAGGCCATGGTCTTCGACAACTCCGAAGCCAATGCCAAGGCCGCGGCCGACTTCCTCGCCTGGTTCCTCGCCCCCGAGCAGGTGACGAAGTGGAGCCAGACCACCGGCATGCTGCCGGTCACCAACTCGGTGGCCACCTCCAGCGCCTACCTCGACTGGGTCAACAGCACCGAACCGCGGCTGCTGCCCTACGTGGAGCAGATGGCGGACGCGCACGCCCGTCCGAACACTCCGCTGTACCCGAAGATCTCGCTGGCCTTCGCGCAGCAGATCGAGAAGGCGTTCGCCGGTGAGGCGAGCGTCGACGAGGCGCTCGCCGCGGCCGAGAAGGCCGTGAACGACGTGATCGCGCAAGGCTGAGCCGCAGCGTGAGCAGAGCGACGGCGGTTCGCCCGGGAGCAGGACACCCCGGCCCACCCCCCCCGCGCGGGGCGCGGGACGACCGGGAGCAGGGGTGGACGGCGGGCCGTAGGAGTCGCCCATGTAAATGGCGTCCGAGGTG
>JAPUEM010000150.1 GCA_027492575.1 Propionicimonas sp. | reverse complement strand
GAGACCCAGGAGTGGAAGCCCGGCTACGAGGATCAGCAGCGCGCCTGGGAGCAGCAGTACGCCGAGGCGCAGGCCCGCTGGGAGGCCCACAAGAAGCAGGTCGAGGAGGCCGAGGCCGACAACGTCAAGGCCGCGGTGGCCGCCGCGACCCCGACCGCCTACTCCGCCGGCTCCGAGGACGTCGAGGAAGAGGGTTCGCTCGCTTCCGACGAGGCCCTGCAGGCCCTGCGGGAGAAGCTCACCGGCAGCGCCGGCTGATCACGCTTCATCGAACGCGCCCCTCGCCACCGGCGGGGGGCGCGTTCCGCGTCCGCGGCTGGTACCGGTGTGGCACAGTGGAGCGCGGGAATCGACGGCAGAAGAGGAGGATCGGGTGACAGACTCCCGGGAGACCTTCGAGACCTATCCCTACAACCCGGACGCGCCGGCCTCGGCCGAGACCCCGCAGGATCCGCCGCCGGCGGCGCTGCAGCCGCGGGTCGCCCCGCCGCCGCAGGTCAGTCCGCCACCGGTCGATGAATCGGAGGGGATGGGCCGCCGGATGCTGATCGGCATCGCCGGGGCGGTGGGCGTCGCCATCGTCGCCGGGGGCTTCTTCAGCGCGGCCAGCCGGAACGGATTGCCGCAGGACCCTTGGCCCGCCGACCCCGAAGCGAGTACAGCTCCCGCCGCCCCCACTGACGACGGAGCGGTCGAGCCGTCCTTCGCCTCGCTGGATCTTGGCGACCACGGCTCGATCGGCCTCGAGGTGCCGGTCGGCTGGCAGGTGGATTCCCAGGACGACTACCTGGTGATCTCCCATGACAGCGGCCGGCTGGTGGCCCGCATCCCGGAGTGGAACCGCGCCTCGCGCAAGGATCTGGCCCGCGAGGCCGACTACCTGCGCGACGGTTTCGACCCGACCGGCGATCCGATCGTCTTCGACAACTCGACCAGCCGGCTCACCCAGTTCAACCAGGTGACCGCCGGCCGCTTCGCGGGGGAGCCCGCCACCGAGGAAGTGATGCTCCTGCTCTACCCCGAACTCGAGCAGGCGATCGCGATCTGGTGGGCCACGGTGGACGCCGACAAGCAGGCGGGGCTCGAGGCACGCACCATGGTCGCCGATCTGCGCGCGGCCTTCCTGGAGCTGTGATGCTGCGGGTGGGGCTCACCGGCGGCATCGGCTCGGGCAAGTCGGCCGCGGCCTCGCTGCTGGCCGGGCACGGCGCCGTGATCGTGGACGCCGACCTGCTGGCCCGGCGGGCCGTCGAACCCGGCAGCCAGGGGCTGTCAGAGATCGTCGACGACTTCGGCGCCGACGTCCTCACCGCGGACGGCCACCTCGACCGGGCGGCGCTGGCCGAGATCGTCTTCGCCGACCCGGACGCCCGCGCCCGGCTGAACGCCATCGTCCACCCCCGGGTGCGGGAGCTGGCGGCCCTGGCCGAGCAGGCCGCCGGGGACGAGGCGATCGTCGTCCACGTCATCCCGCTGCTGGTCGAGACCGGTCAGCAGCAGGCCTTCGACCTGGTCGTCGTGGTCGACGTGGACCCCGATCGCCAGGTGCGGCGAGTGGCCGGACGCGACGGCCTGAGCGATGCGCAGGTGCGGGCCCGGATCGCCGCGCAGGCCTCCCGGGAGCAGCGGCTGGCCGCCGCCGACGTGGTGCTGGACAACAACGGCACGCCTGCCGAGCTCGCAGCCCAGGTCGCCGCGCTCTGGGAACGGGTGCGCAGAACTGCCTAAGGAGTTGCCAAAACCGGCGGACGGTTCGGCCCCGTTGCCACCGGATGGCCCTATGCTGGCGGGCATCCTAAGCAGGAGGGGACATTTTCATGGATTGTTCACGCTGCCACTCAACCGTTCCAGACGTCGCTCACTTCTGTCACCGCTGCGGACTCGATCTGCTGCCGGAGGGTGAGCGCGGAAAGCGCCGGTTCGCAGTGAAACCCGACGAGCCGGTCGCGTCCTTCGCGCTGGTGTCGTCGATCATGCCGCGTGAGGCCGGCCGCCACCCCGAGACCTACCGGACGGCCTTCACCATCACTTTGGCCGCGGCGCTCATCGCCGCCGTCTTCGGAGCATTGCCCATCGCGGTGCTGATCGCGGCCTTCGCGATCCCGCTGGTCTACATCGTCTATCTCTACGACGTGAACATGTGGGAGGACGAGCCCATCCCGGTGGTCGGGCTGGGCTTCGTGGCCACCTTCCTTCTCGGCGTGCTCTTCACCTGGCTGTGGACCGGCTGGCTGCCGATCCAGACCTCCCTGCCCGATCCGGAGGGCGGCGGCCTGATCAGCGGCCCGAACTGGGGCGCGTTCCTGATCTTCGCGCTGCTGGTCCCGATCGTCGGCGAGGCGATCCGCCAGGTCGGCCCGGTGCTGCTGGCCAGCCGCCCGGCCTTCGACGACCTGATGGACGGCGTCACCTTCGGCGTGATCAGCGGCGTCGCCTACGCCGCCGCCGACACCATCGTCCGGCACTGGGCACTGATCACCGGTGGCATGGCGAGTGCCGAGCCCGGCCAGTGGGCGACTCTGGTGCTGCTCGAGGGCTTCGTCAAGCCGCTGGTCATGGGCACCGCCTCAGGCCTGGCCGCCGCCGAGTTCTCCGGCCTCGGCAAGGGCTACGACGGCTTCACGCCGCGCTACTACAGCGGTGTCGCGCTGGCCGTCGGCGTCAACATCCTCTACGCGGTCGGCGTCTACCTGCTCGGCTTCGTCAACTACGGGTCGACGGCAGTGGTGCTGCAGCTGCTGTGGGGCATCGTCCTGCTGGGTCTGCTGATCCTGCGGCTGCGCAGTGTGCTGCACATCGGCCTGACCGAGGCGGCGCTGGAGGCAGCCGCCACCTCGGGCAGCTACAGCGACGGCGGCGCGGGCGAGCAGGAGTTCTGCGCCCAGTGCGAGTTGCCGCTGATCCCCGGAGCGCTCTTCTGCAGCGCCTGCGGTGCGTCCACCCGGGCCCGTCCCCGCGTCCCGGCCGCGGCCGGCGTGAGTGCGGCGAAGGTCACGACGCAGGCTGCCGCGCCACCTCACGAACCCGCACCGGCGGATTCCCCGCCCGGTGACGCCGAGGCGGTGGCATCCGAGCCGCCGGCCGAGGCGACCGCGCCGATCGAGCCCCAGGAGGAGGAGAAGTGAGCCAGCCAACCACTCCGGGCCAGCCGATCCCGCAGGGCCCGCCGCAGCCGGGCGTCCCCGGCCAGTACCCACAGCAGCCGCCCTACCCGCAGCAGCCGCCGCAGCCACCCCAGCCGCCGCAGCCGCAGCAGTACCCGCAGGCGCAGCAGTACCCGCCGCAGCCGGGCTATGCCGGTCAGCCGCAGCAGCCGCCCTACCCGCAACAGCAGCCGGGCTACGCACCGCAGGGCTACCCGCAGCAGCAGCAGCAGCAGGGATTCGCCCCGCAGGGCTACCCACCGGGTGGCGGCCAGCGTCCGCCGGCCGGCAAGTCGTCGAAGAACCTCATCATGATCGTCATCGGCGTGGTCGCGCTGCTGGCGATCGCCGGCGGCGTCTTCCTGGCGATGTCCAAGAAGCCGGCGACCCCGGAACCCCCGGTGACCCCGACCCCGGTGCCGACCCAGTCGGAGCAGCCGACCACGCAGCCCACCCCGGATCCGACCCAGAGCGGCGAGCCGACTCCGGATCCGCAGCCGACCCAGTCGGAGCAGCCGACCCCGCAGCCGCAACCCGGGTCCAGCATTCAGCTGGGCGGTGGCGTCGTCATCCCGGTGGCGGACGGCTGGCAGGCCGAGCAGAAGTCGCCCACCTCGGCCTTCTTCACCAATGGCCGGGCGCAGATCTTCGCCCAGATGGCGAAGGTGGAGACGGGCACCGATCCGGGTCAGGTCTGCATGGGCTACCACCAGCAGATCCTGAAGGACGCCCCGGACGCCAAGTACTCCGACAAGATCGAAACGATCGAAACGCCGGAGGTCGTGAAGGTCGTGCGGTGCATCGCGGGCTACACCGAGACCCAGGGTGGCAAGAGCCTCTTCGTCCTGGTGCAGTCCTTCGTCTCGATTCGGCAGACCGACGGATCGTTGCTCTTGTTCACCGTCTTCTCCGATGACAACACGCCGGAATCGGACTTCGCGGCGGTCAACCAGATGCTGAACGGCGCGCTCAACACGCACATCAAGAACGCCTGATCGATCCCAGCCGAGGAGGCCGCCCCGGGGAGTGACCCGGGGCGGCCTCTTTTCTGTCAGGCGCCCGTCGTAGGCTGTGAGCCATGCGTCCAGTGACCGATGTGCAACGCCGGGTGGCGCCCTTCGTGGTGCACGCCGACTTCGAACCGGCCGGCGATCAGCCGGCCGCGATCGACGATCTGCAACGCCGGATCGAGGCCGGCGAGAACGATCTGGTGCTGCTCGGTGCGACCGGCACCGGCAAGACCGCGACGGTCGCCTGGCTGGCGGAACGGCTGCAGCGTCCGATGCTGGTGATGCAGCCGAACAAGACGCTGGCCGCCCAGTTCGCCAATGAGCTGCGGCAGTTCTTCCCCGACAACGCGGTGGAGTACTTCGTCTCCTACTACGACTACTACCAGCCCGAGGCCTACCTGCCGCAGACCGACACCTACATCGAGAAGGACTCCTCGCTCAACGAGGAGGTCGAGCGGCTGCGGCACTCGGCCACGAACTCGCTGCTGACCAGGCGCGACGTCATCGTCGTGGCGACTGTCTCGGCGATCTACGGCCTGGGCACCCCCCAGGAGTACGTCGACCGGATGGTGCAGCTGCGGGTCGGCGACGAGGTCGACCGTGACACCCTGCTGCGCCGGCTGGTCGACATCCAGTACGCGCGCAACGACCTGGCCGGCACCCGCGGCACCTTCCGGGTGCGGGGCGACACCGTGGAGGTCTTCCCGATGTACGAGGAGCACGCGGTACGGGTCGAGTTCTTCGGCGACGAGATCGAGGCGCTTTCCACCCTGCACCCGCTCACCGGCGAGGTGCTCACCACCGACGACGAGATCTACGTCTTCCCGGCCTCCCACTACGTCGCAGGGCCGGAACGGATGGAACGGGCGATCGGTGACATCGAGTTCGAGCTCGGCCGCCGGCTCACCGAGCTGGAGGCCGGCGGGCGGCTGCTGGAAGCACAGCGGCTGCGGATGCGCACCGGCTACGACATCGAGATGATGCGCCAGATCGGCACCTGCTCGGGCATCGAGAACTACTCCCGCCACATCGACGGACGCGGCCCCGGCAGCGCCCCGAACTGCCTGCTCGACTACTTCCCCGAGGATTTCCTGCTGGTCGTGGACGAATCCCACGTCTCCATTCCGCAGATCGGCGGCATGTACGAGGGCGACATGTCGCGCAAGCGGACGCTGGTCGAGCACGGCTTCCGGCTGCCCTCGGCGGCCGACAACCGTCCGCTGCGGTTCGAGGAGTTCGTCGACCGGATCGGCCAGACCGTCTACCTCTCCGCCACCCCGGGCCCCTACGAGCTGGCGAAGGCCACCGGTATCGTCGAGCAGGTGATCCGGCCGACCGGGCTGGTCGATCCCGAGGTGATCATCAAGCCCACCAAGGGTCAGATCGATGACCTGATGGGCGAGATCCGGCAGCGTGCCGCCCGTGACGAGCGGGTGCTGGTGACCACCCTCACCAAGAAGATGGCCGAGGATCTCACCGACTACCTGATGGAGAACGGGGTCCGGACGCGCTACCTGCACTCCGAGGTCGACACGCTGCGGCGGATCGAACTGCTGCGTGAGCTGCGGCTGGGGGAGTACGACGTGCTGGTCGGCATCAACCTGCTGCGCGAGGGCCTCGACCTGCCCGAGGTCAGCCTGGTGGCGATCCTGGATGCCGACAAGGAGGGCTTCCTGCGCAGCGAACGGTCGCTGATCCAGACCATCGGACGGGCCGCCCGCAACGTGGACGGCCAGGTGCACATGTACGCCGACAAGATCACTCCCTCGATGGCGGCGGCCATCGACGAGACCAACCGGCGTCGCGCCAAGCAGGTGGCCTACAACACCGAGCACGGCATCGACCCGCAGCCGCTGCGCAAGAAGATCGCCGACATCACCGACCTGCTCGCCCGGGAGGAGGCCGACAGCGCCAGCCTGATCGAACGGGTGCCCGGCCGCCGCGGCAGCAGCCCGGTCCCGCTGGAGGCGGCCCAGGCGCGGGATCTGGCCGCCCTGCCCGCGGCCCAGTTGGCGAACCTCGTCCACGAACTCACCGAGCAGATGCACTCCGCCGCCGCCGACCTCCAGTTCGAACTGGCGGCCCGGCTTCGCGACGAGGTGGCCGATATCAAGAGATTGTTACGGCAAATGTTGGCGGCCACGAAGTGACCAGTGCTTTTGGCCTGCGCGAGACCTCCTGCAAGAATCATCAGCGCCGGACACGACGGCTCTGTGCCGCCCAGTGCTGAATTCCTGATCGAGAGGCTTCCACGATGCATATAACGACGGAGGTCTGGCTGGTCACGATCGCTGTGATGGTGGTGATCCTGGCCGTCGACCTGCTGGTCATCGGCCGCCGCCCGCACGAGCCCTCCATGAAGGAGTGCGGCATCGCGATCGGGATCTTCTCCGGTCTCGCGGTGGCCTTCGGTCTGGGGGTCTGGTACCTCTCCGGCCC
>JAPUEM010000149.1:37191-43183 GCA_027492575.1 Propionicimonas sp. | reverse complement strand
TTCAAATCCTGTCACCCCGACCGAGAGAGGCCTAGTGAAACGCTGTTTCGCTGGGCCTCTTTGGGGTCTAGGACCTGGCCCCGCGCTAGTGACCGGACTGCGCGGGGCCAGCCGGCCCTATCGGGTGTCAGCGGTCGTGCTTGAGCAGGTACTGGCGGCTGACGACCTTCCAAGAGGCACGCTCGCCAGACGCGGTCTCCGCGCTGTCCAGTCGGCGCCAGACCAGACCCTCGACCGGACGGGCCGAGTTGATCCGCGACGGCAGCCCGTCCACCTGGGCGCGGGCCTCGTCCAGACTCCCCGGGTACGGCAGGTCATGGACCGGCACGGACAGCTCGATCGCGAACGCCGGCCAACTCGACCGGGGCAGCTCGCGCCCATCGACCTGCACCGTGAACAGCCGCAGTTGCACCTGGGGAACCTGAAGCGGGTTGCCCTGGACGCCCGGCCCGAACAACTCGCCCTGCACCGCGGCAATGGCGTCCGGTCCGAATGCCTCGCGCAGCTTCGCGTGCAGATCGTGGGTTCGGACCTGCTGCCACATCGTGCTCGTGTCACTCTCGACCAGGTCAAGGTTGCGCGAGGCGACGCCCTGATCGCCCGGTGTCACCCACGCAGTCAGCGACGTGCCGTCGATCTTCTCAGTCGCCACCCACTCGCCCGGCTCGGCAAGGATGCCGGCCAGGTTCTCGATCCGCTCCTCGTCCGACTTCCGGAACCGTCCCGGGAACGCGCCGCGCGCAGTGCCGGTCAACTCGGCGGGGATCGGGGGATCCCACTTCACGATTCCGAGCGCCTCCGACACGTCCGCACCGACACTGGCGCCGGCAACCTCGGGGAAGTCACCGACCGGGAACGCGATGCCCTGGGAGTACTGGCCGCGCAGGCGCGCGGTCTTCAGCACATGCCCCTGCGCGCCCGTGACGTCCTTCTTCACCCCACGGGCAGCAAGGAAAGCGAACCGCGGGTCACCGACCGACAGGAAGCTGTCAACCTCGATGTACACCACCCGGTCACCGAGGCCGAACTCGCCCTTCTTGACCACGACGTCCCAGCCCCGGACGCGGGCACGCTCAATCGCGTCGGCACCCTCGATGGGGCCGAGCTCGGCAATGGTCTCGACGGTCGCCAGGCGACGTTCCGACATGATTCTGTCCCTTCTGTGATGGATGATGCGGTCTGCAACGAAAGTGCCCACCGCGCCTGCGCGCGGTGGGCCTCGGGTGAGAATCGTTCCCTACGACCGAGAGTCTCCGCGCCCAGCGGCACCGAGTTGCGCAGAGCCCTGCCACACCGCCGACAGGACGACGCCGTCGCAGTTCTTTGCCATGGCTGTGCTCCTCCTGCTCGCGCCAGAAGCGAGCCGGTCAGACTATCGGAGACAGGCCATCGTCGCCAGTGACGTTGTGCGCCACCTGCAACCGACTCAGGTCGTTGGTGGCCACACGGGCGATCCTCTCGCGGCGCCGATCGAACCGGAGCCAACCTAGGACTCGACCGCTGACAGGCTATCGTCCTTCCGCGGGCGGCCGGCCGCCCGGCTGTGCTGGCCTGAGGGCCGGGCGACGTATCGCCGGTGAGGGCTCCGGGAGGAAATGATGGATGAGTACCAGATGATCCGCAGCGCGCTGCATGCTCACGCAGACCAAGCTCTTGCCACGGTGGCGATGCTGCTCGCCCACCTGGGCTCCAAGGCTGAGTGGACATTGGACGACAGCCTGGACGCCACCGAAGATCTCGTCCGGATCGCCGAACAGATCGGTCTCCCGAGCGCAGGCGACCAGACCCCCGAAGGTCTGGCCTTCTACAGCTCTGCGGCCGCCTACCTGACTCGCGCCTCCTGAGTCCGTGGGATGATCCATCTCGGTCGATCCCGACCAACGAGGTACTTGCACACTTCGCCACCCATCGCGCGGCGCGCCCACAACGCAGCCGCGCTACGCCGGAATCCCTCGCTCAGCTCAACGCTCGAGAGACCTGCTTGAGGACTCTGGCGAGTACCCAGGCCAAGGCGAGGTGGTTCGCAACGGTCTGCGGCTGCTCACCGAGGAGGACTACCTGCTGCACGACCCTGAGGTCGAACACTGGCTACGCGAGGTCGTGGTTCCTATCGCGAAGGCGACCCATGATGACCCAGCTCGGTCGATTTCGGCCGATAAGGTCCGTGAACACTTCGCCGTCCGACGCGCGGTGCGCTCATGACGCGGTCGCACTACTCACCGGAAGCACTCGCTCAGCTCGACGCCCTTGAGACCTACTTGGTGGAGACTGCTGGCGCTGCAGTAGTTGACGCCGGTCGTGGCGAGTCGCTCGCAGCTCGCCGTAAGCACGCCGTCGGGAGTTGACACCGGCTGCCACGGCACCGCAGACTACAAGGCTGCCCAGACGGGCCAGCGGATCTCGAAGGAACAGACATGCGAAAGCAAGGCGACCAGGTGCGGGAGCGACTGCTCGCGCTGCCTGCGCCTGCGTACGTCCCGGTGTCCTTCGACACCTTTGACGAGCCGAGCCGCGTCCACGACGGGCCGTGCCTGGGGTAACCACGATCGCGTGGACCGACCACCAGAGCCGCCCGCCGGGACCCCCGGACCGGGCGGCTTTCGTCATTCAGCAATCAACCCAAAGGAGGGTGAACCCCATGAACCAGTTCCCGACAACCCTGCCCGGGGCCAAGGCCGACACCCTGATGTGGGCCAACCCCTGGGAGGTCGGACCGGCCGCGCTCGACCAGCTGCGCCGGATCGCCGCCCTGCCCTGGACCGAGCGGCTGCGCGTGATGCCCGACGTCCACCTCGGCAAGGGGGCGACGGTCGGCTCGGTGATCGCGATGCGGGACGCCGTCTCGCCGAACGCGGTCGGGGTCGACATCGGCTGCGGCATGGCCGCCGTCCGGACGTCCCTGACCCTGGAGGATCTGCCGGATGACCTGCGCAGCCTCCGGCTGGCGATCGAGGCGGCCATCCCGGTCGGCTTCAACGGCCACAACGGGGTCGCGCCCGTCCTGCGTCAGAACCTGGCGCTGAAGACCAGCTTCGACAAGATGGCGGACGGCTTCGACACACTGCGCGCCGACCGTATCGACGAGCGGCGCGGCAAGGCGCTCAGCCAGTGCGGCTCGCTGGGTGGCGGCAACCATTTCATCGAACTCTGCGCCGACGGCGAGGGACGGATCTGGGTCACCCTGCACTCCGGCTCGCGCAACATCGGCAAGGAGATCGCCGAGCGGCACGTCGCGGTCGCCAAGGGCCTGGAGCACAATCGGGCGCTGCCCGACCGTGAGCTCGCGGTCTTCCTGGCCGGGACGCCCGAGATGGACGCCTACCGCCACGACCTCTACTGGGCGCAGGACTACGCCTTCCTCTCCCGCCGGATCATGCTCGCGCTGGTCACCGGCGTGCTCGCGAAGGCCTTCGAGGTCGTCTCGTTCGACGAGCCGATCCTCTGCCACCACAACTACGTGGCCGAGGAGACCTACGACGGCATCGACCTGGTCGTCACCCGCAAGGGAGCGATCCGGGCCGGGCTGGGCGACCTCGGGCTCATCCCGGGCTCGATGGGCACCGGCTCGTACGTGGTCCGCGGCCTCGGCAACGAGGCGTCGCTGAACTCGGCCTCCCACGGGGCCGGGCGCCGGATGTCCCGCGCGGAGGCGAAGCGGCGCTACACCACCGACGACCTGGCCGCCCAGACCGCGAAGGTGGAGTGCCGCAAGGACGCCGGCGTGCTGGACGAGCTGCCGTCCGCGTACAAGGACATCAACGAGGTCATCGCCGCGCAGACCGACCTCGTCGAGGTGGTGGCACGCCTGGAGACGCTGCTCTGCGTCAAGGGATGAACCGGCTGGCGGGGGTCACTCGATCCCCCGCCAGCCGCGTCAGCGGGCCGAGGAACAAGAGTTTGTCGAAGGGTCGTTGGCACCACCACTCGGCCCTTCGACAGGCTCAGGGATCGTAGAGGCTCAGGGATCGCGAAAGGCCCAGAGACAGCGAAGGCCTGGTCTTCTACCGTGCCGCGGCCGCCCATCTCGGCTTCGGCCCCGGGATCAGCGAGGCTTGGTGACGTCGTCACCCTCCGGGACATAGCGGAGGATGTCCGCAGGCTGGCAGCCGAGTTCGCGGCAGATGGCGTCCAGCGTGGATGCCATCGCCCAACCCTCCACCATGGTTCCAATGCGGATGATTGTGTGTAAAATAGTTCGCATGAAGGTGGACACACAGAACATTCGGTCGGCTACACAGGCCGCCCGCAGCTTTTCGGCGATCATCGACGAAGTGGAGGCAGGCTCCACCATCATCGTGGTCCGCAACAACCGGCCCGTCACGGCCATCGCCCCGATCTCGACGCTGGAGCGCCTCGACGAACTCGACGAGCGCGAGGACGACCTGCGACTGCTCGCCGTCGCTCTCACCCGGGCAGAAACCAGCTCCGGCCCGCTGCGCGACTGGGACGAGGTTGCCGCAGAACTCGGGATCAACCTCGACGAGCTGCGGGACGAGTGACCACGGCCACGGTCAAGCTGCTGCCCGAAGCTGTGGACGACCTGCGCGAACTCGACGGCTCCGCCCGCAAGATCGTCGCGGCCGGCATCGAGAAACTCCGAACCGACCCCCACCTGCGTGGAGCCCCGCTTGGCTCACAAGCCACCTCGAACCTCACCGGCCTGCGAAAGCTCATCGTCGGCAACCGCACCTACCGCATCGTCTACCGGGTGCACGAGGACAACACCGTCGTCGTCCTGTGGGTGATCGGCCGACGCGCCGACAACGAGGTTTACGAACTCGCCAGAGCCAGGGTCACGCTCTACGAGGCCGACCCCGCCAAGAAGGCCGTCCTGGAGCAGATCCTCGACACCGCCTTCTAGAGCGCCGATCTTCTGGGTGTGGCCACACTGTCGTGCGCCGCGCTGCAGGATTGTCGCTATGACGGGGGTCGGCCCGCCCAGGCGGGCGCTTCGCTACGCGTTGGTCGTTCTCAGGTGGGGAGGACCAGCCCATTGCGACCATCCTGTCGCGCAGCGCGAAGACAGGTGCGCCGACCCCGTCCAAATCGACCATCCTGTAGCGCGGCGGTGCCGCTCAACGGCTACTTCTTCGTGGCAGTCGCCAGCAGCGCGGCCACTCGATCCCACAGGGCGTCCAGTTGGGCTGCGGTGAGCTGGTCCAGCCGATCGTCGGCCAGGTCGTCCGCCAGGTCGTGGAGTTCGCGGACGTCGGAAGCCGGCAGATCGGCGAGGACGGCCAGCAACCGGGTGCGGAGGTCGGCGAGGTACTCGCGGCGCTCGTAATCGGGACGGTCGGCGGCCTCGTGGAGGCGCTTGAGCTCCCGCCGGGCAAAGTCGCGAAGTTCGGCCGACTGCGCCGCTGCCCGTCGGGACGACCCTTCGACAGGCTCAGGGATCGTTCCGCCCTCAGCTCTGCGCCGGGGGCTCCGGGATGACAGCGACTTGGCGCGGGCGACCGGCGGCGGGGCGGCGGGCGCCGGGTAGGCCATGAGATCCATGGCAGGAGCAGCCGCCATCATGGCGCGCGGGGCACCGCCGGCCGGCATCGGGCCGGGCTGCCAGCCGGCGGGGAGCTCCACGGGCTGCAGGACGCGGTGCTTCTCCCCCGTCTCGGCGACGATGCGCTCGTCGATCGCAACCCAGGCGGTGAACCGGCTCAGTACGCCGAACCGCAGGGAGGTGTCGATGATCCGGTGCTTCAGCGCCTCGGGACCCTCGCCCCATCCGGCGCGGCTGACCCACTGATCCTCCAGGTCGCGGACGTGGGCTCGCGCCCAGATCGCGGTGGCCGCCTGGTCGTGGACGATCGCGCCGGGGACGGTCACCGTCCACGGTTCGCCGGCGCGGGTGCGTCCGGTCAGGGTGATCGTGGGGTCGTCGGGCGTGCCGGCGTAGCGTCCGGTCACCACCAGCGGGACGCCCGGGTAAAGGTCGGGCACGGGCTGGGTTTGAGATCCCGGGTCAAGCCCGGGATGACGTGGTGGGGCGAGC
>JAPUEM010000149.1:34943-37091 GCA_027492575.1 Propionicimonas sp. | reverse complement strand
CGAGCACCGCCAGGCCGGACGCGGCCAGGCTCAGGCCGGTGACGATCGGACCGGCGACGCGGCGGTGGATCTGGTCCATGGCGGCGTCCAGGCGGTCCTCGCTTTCGACGAGCTCGCAGCGGCCGCCGCCGAGGGTGGCGAGCCGGCCGAGGAAGCCGGCGTTCACGGCCTGGTCGACGCCAACGGCGTGGATCCGGGCGTCACCGAGAGCCGACGCGGCCGCGGCGAGGATCTCGTCCTCGTTGCCGACCTGGCCGTCGGTCACCAGCACGACCGACCGATCCCGGGAGTCGTCGCTGAGCAGGCCGAGCGCCTCCCGCAGCGGCTGCAGGATCTCGGTGCCGCCGGCGGCGTCCAGCCTGGCCAGGAACTCGACGGCGGCGAACCGGTTGCGGTCGTCGCCCTCGGAAAGGCCGGTCCCCAGACGGACGGGGCGTTCGATGCGGTGGTCGAAGGCGAGCACCGCGAACCGGTCGGACGGCGTCAGGGTGTCGATGATCCGGGCCGCGGCGCGGCGGGCGGCGACCATCTTCCAGCCGCCCATGCTCCCGGAGCGATCCAGCACCAGGACGACATCGCGCGGGCGGCGCGGGGCGTCCGGCTCGGGCGGCAGGACGGTCAGCCGGAAGGTGCCGCCGTCGGCGTCCGGGCTGAGGGTGAGCGCGCGGGCGCCGTCCGTCCCGTAGCCCAGGCGCAGGATGAAGTCGCGGTCGACCCGCTCCCCCGGCTCGATCGCCAGGTGGTTGCCCTCGGTGCGGATCGCGTGCAGGGACGAGTGGACGGACGGAGCCGGCAGCCCGGCCGGATCGAGGTCGACCCCGATGCTGAGCCGGACCGGGTTCGGGAAGCCGGGCAGCAGCACCGGCGGGGTGATGCGCGAGGCGTCCGGGACGGCGTCGGTGTCGAAGGCGTAGCCATCGTCGGAATCGGCGCCGGTCGGCGTTCCGGGGATGTAGCGCGGCGCCACCACCAGAGGGAGGCGGTAAGTGGCCTCGCCGTCCTCCCAGGCGAGCGGGCCGGCCAGGGTGAGCGCGACACTCACCTGCTCGCCGGGCAGGATGTTGCCGACCCGCATGGTGAAGACGTCCGGACGCTCCTGCTCGGCGATCGCGGCCCGCCGGCCCGCGGCGATGGCCTCGTCGTACTCCTGGCGGGCGCGGCCGCGTTCGTCCAATTCGGCGACCACGGTGCGGCCGTCGGCGGTCAGGGTCATGGCGGTGACCGCGGCCCGGTCGGGCAGCGGGAAGATGTAGGTCGCCTCCAGCGGGATGGGGTGGGGGTTGGCGAAGACCTGGCTGAGGACCGTCCGGCTCAGCAGGCCGGTGATGGCGACCTGGGCGTCGATCGCCCGCAGCGGCAGGTTGCCGCGATCAGTGGCGAGGGCGCCGAGGCCGGCTTCGGGCGGGGCGTTGTCGAGAAGATCGTTCACTGGTGGCTTCCTTTCGGTCCGACAAGGCCCCGGGAGGCCAGCAGGTCGATGAGTGGGGCAGCGGCGGATGCGATGGCATCCAGGTCGCTCTGGCTCGGCTGCGCCGGCAGCAGCAGAGTGATTCCCGAGAGGGTCACCCCGAAGACCGGCATCGGGGTGGCGGTCACCCGAGTCGGGCGAGTTTCCCAGAACGGCGTCCGCTCCGCCGATCCAGCCAGCGGGGCCGGAGCGTCCGAGTCCGCGCTCAGGTGGCTCGTCGACAGCGGAGCCTGTTCCACTGGACTCACCGCTACACCCGCAGCGGGGGCGCTTCCGGGGGCCACCAGGCCAGTCTCAAGGGTGGCGGACACGGGACCGGCCGGCGTTGCGAACAGATCTGCTTCTGGATTGCCTCCATCAGCGTCCGGGCGGTGCTGCCGGCCCTTCTGGAGGTAGGTCTGTTCACTTCCGTCAGGCAGCTGCGCAGCCACCCACTCGGCAAGGTCGTCCGGAAGCCCGGCGACCCGGCGTAGTTCGGCATCGGTGGCGCCGACCAGGCGCTGCTGGATCTCCACCAGCGGCAGCCCCTGCGCCTGCAGCCGCTTCACGGCGACCACCTGAGCCAGCTGTCGCTCCCCGTACCGCGCGGTGCGACCACGTCCGATGGTCGGCCGATCCACCAGCCCGATCGTCGAGTACCACCGCACCAGCCGCTCATTCGGCACATCGGCGACCCGCCC
>JAPUEM010000149.1:0-34843 GCA_027492575.1 Propionicimonas sp. | reverse complement strand
CGATCGTCGAGTACCACCGCACCAGCCGCTCATTCGGCACATCGGCGACCCGCCCACTGCCGACCCGCACGCCATTGACCGCCAATGCCCTGGCGGCGATCCCGACCAACTCGGTCAACGTCCAACTGCCCATAGCGCCATATTAACACTGTAAAACAACAGTGTTATATGACCTAGCGAAGCGACAGAGGAACACTGATCAACGATCCCTGAGTTGGCTCCACGCCGCCGACCGCCGCTGTTGTCGATGTCAGAGGGGTCTCCCCTGGGATCGCCGGTGCAACCGCCGTTGTGGTGGTTGTCGCGGCCGATTTCAGCTCCACAACAACAACAGCGGCGGTCCGACGCCGTTTCCGCACGGAGACTGGGCTGAGAGCGACAACAACGGCGGTCCGGATACATGTGCGGTGACTGAGGTCGGCCCGCAGGATCCTTGACTAGAGGGCCCAACGGGTCTCGTCGCCTAGAGTGGGCGGATCGACACGTAGCTCATCAGCGAGAGCACCGGGCTCTGGACCCGGAGGGAGCAGGGGCGGCACCTGCCGTGTCGGCGATACGCCCACAACGACGAGAGGCACCATGTTCGGCTACGCCTGGGACCAGTTGCGGCGGGCCCTGGCGGGGACCGACCCAGATCCGGAGGCCCAGGAACGCGCCCAGAAGCGGGCGAACTCGTGGTTGCAGGTCCTCACCGGACTCGCCACCGGGCGGCTGCGGGTCGGCTCGCCCACGCCGGTGAAGGGGTTCCCGGTGTGGCTCACCCCGCAGATCGTCCGCGGCGGCTTCGCGACCGGGGCGGCCGAAGCCGGTGGTCCGCTCGAAGCGGACGAGATCACCCTCGCCCAGCGGCTGGGCATCACGGCGGCCCGGGCGCGAATCTTCGCCTGGTTCCTCACCGACGCGGGGCTCGCCCAACTCGGCACCTGGCTCGATTCCGGACGGTATCGCGCCCAACTGCCGGAGCACACGGCGCTGCTCACGGTCGCCCACCTGCTGCGGTCGGGTCAGCCCGAAGCCGCCGACACCCTGCTCCGGACGATCGAACCCTGGGCTCGCCGGATCAGGTTCTGGCCGTACGAGACGACCGAACCCGAGCCCGCGGGCGTCCACGTCGCGACCCTGCCGGAGGTGTCACGACGACTGGCGCGCAAGCGTCCGCGGCGCCAGGTCGAGGCCGAACGAGAGGCGCTGACGGTGTGGGCGCCCTTCACCGACCGGGTGGTGGCGCACTGGTGGCTGACGCGCACGGACTCCGGCGGCATCGACTCGACCTTCCCACCGGGCTGGGACGAGGCCGCCCGCGACCTGCTGGCGGAGTACGACCGGCTGGCGGACGAGCACCGGCTGACCTCCCGGCACGCCGATCCGAAGGGGAATCTGCAGGCCCTGCTCACCGGCTTCCGGACGCGACTCGCCCAGCCCGATCTCCCGTCGCAGGGCACGGTCCGCCACGCGATCGGCTGCATCGTGGCCAAGCGCGGCGAACCCGGGTCACCCGAGCTTCAGGCCCTCCGGGGAGGCCAGTCGGCCCGCGCGTCACTCGCCTCCCATGCCGCACTGGCGCACGAGGTCGCCACCGCCGTGGACGCCCTCGGGCTGACCGGCGGGGCCGCCGACCCGACGGCGCTGGTGGCCGAGCTTCCGGGTGCGCGACTGCCGTCCATCGTGCGCACGCTGCGGCAGGCCACCCAGGCACCGCTGCCGGAGCTGCTGCAGGCGGGCATCGTCGGTTCGGCCGAGACGCTGGCCGAACTCGCGCCCCAGCTCACCGCGGAGACGGTCGCCGCCCGCTACGCCGACCCGGTCGTCGGGACGCTGGCCAAGCGCACCTATCGCGCCTTCGCCCACCGCCGGGGCGTGCTGCTGCTCAACCATCAGTCGCAGGTCAGAGTCGAGGCGATCCCCTGGTTCGCCGCGCTGGAACGGACCGGAGCGGCGGACGCCCCGGACCTCGCCCACGCCCAGGCCGCCGACCTGGCGACCCTCGCACTGCGGCACTTCGCCGGCACCGTCCTGCCCAACTCGCTGATCCGCGAGCTCGCCCGGCTGTACACCCTGGCCGGCGAGGACGTCCCGCTCACCTACGAACTGGCGGCCGACATCTTCATGGGCACCTTCAGTCACGTCTTCCAGCGCGCGGCGCAGGAGGCCGCCACCGTGGTGGGCGGCACCCTGTACGCGCGGTATTACGACATCGACTACGCGGCCCTTCGAGGCTTCGGCACTGCCGAGGAAACCGGCTGGCTCGGCGAGCCGCGGACCACCGTCCCCGAGTTCGACGCTCTCGTGCAGTCACGCGGCGGGACGCCAGGAGCCTGGCGGTTCAGCCCGGCCGAGAACGGCAAGGTGATCGAGCAGGCGCAGATCCTCACCACCCAGAACCTCGCGGTGCTTGCCAAGCGGGGCGCCGCCATCGACCCGGCCAGCCAAGCACACTCGGCCTGGACGGCGACCCTGGCCCACCTCGGCAAGGCGGCCAACGGACATCGGCTCCGGCACCGGAAGAACGCCGCCTTCGCCTGGCGCCAGACGCTCTTCTACCTCAGTCTCGCCACCGCGGACGAAGTCACCGGCTTCCTGGCAGGCAGCCGCTCAGCGACGGGCCTGCACCCGGACGTGGCCGACCAGGCGGGCATCCTTCTCGATGGCCTCGCCGATGCGGCGGACGGGCGCCCGCCGGCCGGCGGACCGTTCCTCGGCTGGGTCACCCGGAGCGGCTGAGGCTCAACGCTCGTCGGAGTCGGCGCGTTCGAGCAGCAGGGCCAGCGCGCCGGCCAGCAGCGTCCCGACGAGGGTCGCGACGGCGCGTTCGGCGGCGTACAGGCCGACGCCGCCGGCGGGGGCGAGCAGGACCACCGCCGGGGTCAGGAAGACGACCTGCTTGAGGTAGTCGCCCAGCAGGGCGTAGGAGGTCATCAGCGCCAGGCAGACCGCGAGCGCGAGCACGACCCCCCAGGCGGGCAGCAGCCAGGCCAGCAGCAGCGCGAGCACGACTCCGCCGACCGTTCCGATGATGCGCTGGCGGGCCTTCGTCCGGGTCAGGTCGTGCAGCGGACGCAGCACCACCGTCAGGGTCACCGCGACCCAGTAGCCGTGCGGCACCTCGTACAGCTGGACGAGGTAGACCACGAGCCCGACCGACGCCGCCATCACGGTGGCGTGCCGCCAGGCCCGGTCGGCGGGAGTTCCGGGAACCGCGGCTTTGGGGAACTTCGCGAGCACCGCGATCGCCACCGCCATCAGGCCGCCGACGACCATCCAGAAGGCGGTCTCCGCCGGAGTGAAGGCTCCCGGGACGGCGACCAGCACCGCGGCGGCGGTGGGCAAACCCGCGAGCAGGCTTTCCTGCCGCATCTCGGCGGGAGCGATCATCACGCAGCACAGCGCCACGAAACAGGCGGCCGCGAACGCGTCCCCGCGCAGCCCGACGGCCACCCCGCCCGCCAGCGCCGCCGGAAGTGTGAGGGCCATCGCCGAGCGCGGCGGCAAGGCCAGCGCCGGACGGGTGCCGGCGAGCAGGCCCATCCCCAGCGCCAGAGCCGCCGCGGGACCGGCCAGCCACAGCACCACCACGAAGGCGCCGACCATCGCCAGCGTCACGGTCGCGCTCAACAGCACGACCGGTCGGGGAATCGCCCACCCGCGTAGTTCGGCCTCCACACCCAGCACCCTAGATGAACAGGCCCGAGGGATACCGGATCGACGTGCTCACGCAGGACGCGAGGAGACCGGCGGCGCCACAATTCCGGACAGCCCTCTCGGAGTACCGGCAGCAGGGCAGCGGTGGCCTGGGCATCAAGGCGAACGAACCCAGGAGCGGAGCATCGATGGACGCCGCGTTTCGCTCGCCCCCGGCGGCGCATCTCACGTCAAGGACGCTTGACGTCAAGGTTGCTTGACTGTACAGTTCACTTGACAGTACAGTTCACTTGACAGCTCGAACCGGCGAAAGGCACGCGATGAAGACGCAACAGACCCCCCAGGAACCGCCCCGCACGAAGTGGGGTCGCTCACGCTTCGGCGGGAGTGGCCGTGCTCTCATCGCAGCCTCACTCACGGTCGGAGTGATCCTCTCACTGGGGATCGCGTGGGCGATCTCCCTTATGGGAACCACCCAGGACCGGCCCTGGCTCATCTACGCGATCGGAGTGATCGTGACGCTTCCGGTCACGGCGATGGGAACCTGGGCATTGCTCGTGGACCGCTCGACCCTCACGGGGGCACCGAACGATCCGGACTCCTCCGTGGAGAGCCGCTGGTACGACAAGGCAGCCGCCGGCGCGTACCACGTGCTGATCGCCACGCTCGGTCTCGGCGCGGCCCTCCTCGCATTCCTGAAGGTGGACATCTCCCCGCCGTTACTTCTCATGGGAGTCTTCGGAATCGGCGCCGCCGCCTTCTGGATCAGCTACTTCGTCGCGCGAAAGGCAGACAGCTGATGCGCAACTCCCTCTCCGAGCTGCGGGCGGCGCGCGGGTGGTCGCAACAGCATCTCGGGGACACGCTCGGCGTCTCGCGCCAGACCATCATCTCCATCGAAAAGGGCCGCTTCGACCCGTCACTCCCCTTGGCCTTCCGCATCGCGTCCGCGTTCGAGTGCGCAATCGAGGACGTCTTCTATCCTGACGAGCCAGTCTGATCGTCCCTCATGCGCGGATCCGGGTGGAGTCTGCGACAGGGACGCCCCCAGCTTCATCCGCGAGGACGGGCGGCAGCGCGACCCCCGGCCCGGCCGGATGGCAGGAAGTAGCCGCCTGACGGCTTCCGGGGCTCGGGGTGCGCAGGGTAGAAAGAGCCATGCTCTTCTCGGCGGTGGTGCGGGCGTCGCAGCAGGTCGCGGCGACCAGTGCGCGCAACGGCAAGGTCGCGGTGCTGGCCGAGCTGCTCGCCGCGGCGGAACCCGGTGAGGTCGAGTTGCTCGCGCATCTGCTCGCCGGCCGGCTGCGGCAGCGGCGGACGGGGATCGGCTGGCGGTCGCTCACCGGCTTCCCGGCGGCCGACTCGCCCACCCTCGCGATCGCCGAGGTCGATGGGGCCCTGGAGCACCTGAGTGGCTTGTCAGGCCCGGGTTCGCAACTGGCCAGACAGTCCGGGCTGGCCGAGTTGATGGGACGCGCGACGGCCGACGAGCAGCAGTTCCTGGGCGGGCTGATCGTGGGCGAGACCCGGCAGGGAGCCCTGGAAGGGGTGCTGCTGCTGGCGATCGCGAAGGCCTTCGAGGTGCCGATCGGCCTGGTGCGGCGGGCGGCCATGCTCAGCGGGTCGGTCCCGGCAGCAGCCGGCGCCGCCGCGACCGGGGGCCCGGCAGCGCTCACGAGTCTGCACCTCGAAGTCGGACGCCCGGTGCTGCCCATGCTGGCCTCCAGCGCACCGACCGTGGCCGAGGCGTTCGCGAAGCTCGGCCTCGAGCCGCTGGCGGTCGAGGCGAAGCTGGACGGCATCCGCATCCAGGCCCACAAACGCGGCGACCAGGTGAGCCTCTATTCCCGCAGCCTGGACGACATCACCGTCCGGCTGCCCGAGATCGCGGCAGCCGTCGCCGCGCTCCCCTGCCACAGCTGCGTCCTGGACGGCGAAGCCCTCGCCCTCGACGCGGACGGTCGTCCGCGCGCCTTCCAAGAGACCGCCGCCCGCAGCGCCTCCGCCGCCGACCCGGCCGGCCTGGCGCTCAGCGCCTACTTCTTCGACCTGCTGGAGGTGGACGGCGACGACCTGATCGACGAGCCGACCAGCGTCCGCCACGCCCGGCTGGCCGGCCTGGTGCCGGACGGGCTGCGGGTGGAACGCCTGGTCACCGCCGACCCCACGTCCGCGGACGACTTCTCGCGCCACATCCTCGCCCAGGGCCATGAGGGCGTCGTGATCAAGGCCCTCGACCTGCCCTACGAGGCCGGACGCCGCGGCGCCGGCTGGATCAAGGTGAAGCCCGTCCTCACCCTCGATCTGGTGGTGCTCGCCGTGGAACACGGCAGCGGACGCCGCCGCGGCCGGCTCTCCAACATCCACCTCGGCGCCCGCGACCCGGCCACCGGCGGGTTCGTGATGCTCGGCAAGACCTTCAAGGGGATGACCGACGAGATGCTCGCCTGGCAGACCGCCCGGTTCGAGGAGCTCATGACAACCGACGACGGCTGGGTGGTCACCGTCCGCCCCGAGCAGGTGGTCGAGATCGCCTTCGACGGCGTCCAGCGCTCACCGCGCTACCCGGGTGGCATGGCGCTGCGGTTCGCGCGGGTCGTCCGCTACCGGGAGGACAAGATGGCGGACGAAGCCGACACCATCGAGACCGTGCGGGAGTTGGCCCGCTGGGCCTGACCGGTCAGGCGGGGTTCTCGGCGTAGCGGCGGGAGACGTCGGCGCAGGATTCGCAGACCGAGGTGGGGATGACGCCCCAGGCCATCAGGTAGCCGAAGATCCAGCAGCCGAGGCAGAAGCCGAGGAAGGCCTCCAGCCCGGCGGCGACGATCAGGATGCCCAGCAGGATGGCCGGGCCGACCACGGAGCCGGTGGTGAGCCACAGCACCGCTGCGAGCCCGGTCACCACGGTGCCGATGCCCTGGGCGAAGCGCTTGGGCGGGCCGGGCACCAGCCGCGGCTTGCCCAGCCGGGGGGCGATGACATGGACGGCCAGGCGTCCCAGCGGGCTGTACCGCGGCCCCCAGCCGAGCCGCAGCGCGAAGCCGACGAAGAGCACCAGGGTGATCCAGTACCAGCCGGTCACCAGCGTGAGCACGGCCAGCGAGAAGACCCCGAAGGCCACCGAGCGGGCGGCCCACTCGTTGACCGGGTTCGGGAAGTGGAACGGGCTGCGGCGCGGCACCTTCACGTCGCCGACCAGAGAGGTGTTCATTAGAGGCTTCCTTCCAGATCCCCGAAGTCCAGCGCCGGAAGGCCGTGGACGGGATACGTGACGGACCGGGCCGGAACGCCGGCCACGGTGGTGTAGGGCGGGACGTCGTCCAGGACGACGCTGCCGGCGCCGATCTTGGCGCCCTCGCCGACGCGGATGTTGCCGAGCACCTTGGCGCCCGCACCGATCATGACGCCGCGTCCGATCTTGGGGTGCCGGTCGCCGCCGACCTTGCCGGTGCCGCCGAGGGTGACCTCGTGCAGCATCGAGAAGTCGTCCTCGATGACGGCGGTCTCGCCGATCACCACCGAGGTGGCGTGGTCGAACATGATGCCCTTGCCGATCCGGGCGCCGGGGTGGATGTCGACGGCGAAGACCTCGGAGATGCGGCTCTGCAGGTAGAGCGCGAGTTGCGGGCGTCCCTGCGTCCAGTAGTAGTGGGAGACGCGGTAGGCCTGCAGGGCGTGGAAGCCCTTGAAGTAGAGCAGCGGGGTGGCGTAGCCGCGGGCCGCCGGGTCGCGGCTGACGATCGCCCGCAGATCCTCCCGGACGGCGATGCCGATCGAGCGGTCGTCGGTGAAGGCGTGGCCGATCAGTTCGCGCAGTTGCTCGGCCGGGACGGACGGTGCCGCCAGCTTGTCGGCCAGCAGGTAGCCGAGGGCATCCTCAAGATGGTGGTGATCGAGGATCGCGGTGCGCAGGAATTCGCCGAGGGCGGGCTCGACGACGGCATCGGCGGCCACCTCCTCGCGGATGCGATTCCAGATCTGGACGTGGGACACAGAGCTGCTCGCCTTCTGGGCTGCGAACGATGGATGAGTAGTGGTCATGGGTGAGTCCTTACGAGTTGGGGCGGCGGAAGAATCCACGCCGCGGGGCCGGTTGTCAGGTCAGCAACAGCGACAACACAGCATTCGACAGCCCATCCCCAGCGGGAGGCTCGCGTCGAATCTCGTACTCACGGGAACCAGTGTACGGACCCATATCACATTTCGCGACTGCCATCTCACCGCACGTCCCAAGGGAAGCGCTTGACGATCCCTGAGCCTGTCGAAGGGTCGTGGTGTGGGCTGCGGGCATCGACCCTTCGACAAGCTCAGGGATCGCTCTTGGGACTCAGGGATCGCTCTTGGAGCTCAAGAAGCGTCCTCGGGACTCAGGAATCATTCTTGGGCTCAGGGAGCGTTCCTGGGGGTCGGTGGCGCATTGATCAGGACCTCCATAGCGAGGTTCGGGTTGCGCTCTGGCGATAGTTGTATTCATAATCGTTCTCGTTATGGATCTTCCAAGCCAGCCCCAGCGGCCGCTCGTCTCCCTCCGCGACGCCCAGGTCACCACCACGGACGGCACCACGCTGCTGACCGTCGAAGAACTCGACCTGTACCCAGGCGATCGCGTGGTCGTCACCGGCCCCTCGGGCAGCGGCAAGTCGATGCTGCTGCGCACCCTGGCCGGCCGGTGGGAGGTGGGGCTGCGGTTCACCGGCGAACGGGTCGCCGGCTTCGACCGCACCGGCTTCGTCCCGCAGCGCGGCCTGGACGCCCTGCACCCGCTGATCCGGCTGGCCGCCCAGCTGCGCCGGGTGACCGGCGCGACCCCCGCCCGGGTCACCGAGGTGCTCCACGCGGTGGGGCTGACCGACGACGCCCTGCACCGGCGGCGTCCGACCGAGATGTCGGGCGGGCAGCAGCAGCGGGCCGCGGTCGCGTTG
This sequence comes from Propionicimonas sp., assembly GCA_027492575.1. Taxonomy (GTDB): domain Bacteria; phylum Actinomycetota; class Actinomycetes; order Propionibacteriales; family Propionibacteriaceae; genus Propionicimonas. The sequence goes on along the minus strand of JAPUEM010000149.1, from coordinate 26,282 downwards.
GCCACGCTCACCGAGGCGCCGCTGATCCTGGCCGACGAGCCGACCAGCGCCCTCGACCACGAAACCCGGGATCAGACCCTAGAGATGCTGCTCGGTGTCGTCGACCCCGAACAGGTGCTGGTCGTGGCCACCCACGACGGCGCGGTGGCCGAGCGGCTCGCCACCCGGCACCTGCGGGTGCGGCAGGGCCAGATCCTGGAGATCCCGGTCGAGGCGAGCGAGCAGGTGCCGGCATGAGCCCCGTGATCGAACTCTCCGAGCTGACTGCCGCGCACGGCCGCGGCGCCCAGGCCCGGCGCGTCCTCGCCCCCACCACCTTCCACATCGAGCGCGGCGAGTCGGTGGCGGTGATCGGACGCTCGGGGGCCGGCAAGTCGACCCTGGCCGAGGTGGTGCTGGGGCTGCGTCCGCCGGAACAGGGGCACATCGTCGTGGACGGCGAGCACTGGTGCTCGCATCGCGTGCGTCCCACCCGGAAGCGGCGGCATCTGGTGCAGGGCGTCCCGCAGGATCCGGCGGCGGCCTTCGTCCCGCGGTGGACGCTGCGGCGCTCGATCGAGACCGCCGTGCGCCGGCTGACCGGCGAGCACGCCACCGAACGAACGCTGCACCGGGCGGCCGAGCTGGCCTTCCTGGAACGCGAACTGCTGGATCGCCGGCCCACCGAGGTCTCCGGCGGCCAGGCGCAGCGCGCGGCGATCGCGCGGGCCATCGCCGCCGGACCGTCCGTCATCGTGGCCGACGAGCCGACCAGCGCCCTCGACCCGGTGACCGCCCAGGGGGTCTCCACCGCCCTGCTCGCCCTGGTCGAGCAGTCGGACATCGCGCTGCTGCTGGTCACCCACGACCCGGCCTTCGCCGAACGCTGCACCCGGATCGTGACCATCGTCCCGCCCACCACCTGACCATTTCCCCGCCACCACCGACCATCACCCGCCCGATGATCACCACCCCGCCCACCTGACCATCACCCCCGCCCCTCCTGAGAAAGGAACCCTCCATGACCGTTCCCGCGCGTGCCCGCAAGCTGGGCTTCGCGGCCGTCCCACTCGCCCTGGGCCTGCTGCTCTCCGGCTGCTTCGCCGCCCCCACGACGGGTAACACCGGCTCGGCCGACCCGGCGAACCCCGATGCGGGCACCCGCATCTCGATCGCCATGCTGCAGCCGCCCCGATCGGGGCTCACCCCGCTGAGCGACGATGCCTTCAAGCTCTCGCGCTGGGCGACCGCGGAGACCCTGGTGGTGCTGGACGAGGCGGGCACCGCGCTGCCCAGCCTGGCCACCGAGTGGGAGCGGACCGACGAGCTGACCTGGCGCTTCGCCGTCCGCGCCGGGGTGACCTTCCACAACGGGCACACGCTCACCCCGGATTCCGTGGTGAACTCGCTGCAGCACGCGATCGACGCCGTCCCGCTGCCGCGCATCCTGAACGGCACCCAGCTGACCGTGACGGCGGACGGGGACGGTGTGATCATCACCACCGCCACCCCCGACCCGCTACTGCCGCACCGGCTCTCCAGCCCGCAGCTGGCGATCCTGGACGCCGACGCCTACACCGACGCCGGGGTCTCGCCGGTCGGCACCGGCTCGGGCCCGTTCGAACTGGTGGCGGTGAACGGCATCGTCGGGGCAACCCTCGACCGCTACGACGGCTACTGGGGCGAGAAGGCGAAGGCCGCCGGCATCGACGTGGCCTTCGTCCCGGACGGCACCGCCCGGGCCGCCGCGCTGCGCACCGGCGAGGCGCAGGTGGTCGAGGCGATCCCGGCCGGGCAGGCGGCGTCCATCGACCAGAGCCTGATCATCGAGGTGCCCATGCCGCGCACCAACACCCTCTATCTGAACACCGAATCCGGTCCGTTCAAGGATCCGGCGGTGCGCGCCGCGGCCCGCGAGGCGCTGGACCGGGCGGCGATCGTCGAATCCGTCTATGAGGGACGGGCGGACGTCGCCGAGGGCCTGCTCGGCCCCGCGGTGACCTGGGCGGCCGGGCTGCGGAAGGACCCGGCCTACGTCGAGGTGCTGAGCCGGCGCGCCGCACCGGCGAAGGTGGACGGTGTGAAGATCACCCTGGGCACCTTCACCGACCGCGCCGAACTGCCCGAGGTCGCGGTGATGATCCAGCAGCAGCTGGAGGCGGTCGGCTTCGTCGTGCAGCAGGACGTCCGCGAGTACCAGTTCATCGAGGCCGACGCCCTGGACGGCAAGTTCGACGCCTTCATCCTGTCGCGCGCCACCGTGCTCGACTCCGGTGACCCGGTCGCCTACCTGGCCTCGGACTTCACCTGCGGCGGCGGCTTCTCGATCTCGCAGCTGTGCACTCCGGAGGTGGACGAGGCGATCCGGGTGGCGTCCGAGACCGAAGCCGGGCCGGAGCGCCAGCTCGCCACCATGCTCGCCGAGGCCCAGGTGCTCGCCACCGACGCCGCCATCCCGATGCTCCACGAGCGGGTCATCCAGGGCGAGGTGCCCGGGGTCGTCGACGCCGCCCGCGATCCCCGCGAGCGCATCCTGATCACCGCCGACACCCACTACGACGCCCCATGACCCCCGTCCGACCGCCGGCCCTCCCGTCGAGCGCCACCCTGACCCCTGACCGCGGGCCCTCCTGTCGAGTGCCCTCCCTCCCGGCGAGCGCTTCGCCCTGGGGCCAGGCGCTCGACGTCACGAGTGGTGCTCAGCGGGAAGGGTGGCGTTCGGCCCGAAGGGACGCGTGGGACAGGGGACGGTTCCTCGTCCCGGTTTCGCTGGTGCCGGAAGGTCGGTGCGGTGCGGGACACGGAACCGTCCCCTGTCCCGCACCGACAGCCATCCCTACCGCTGACTGCCAGCCCTCCCGTCAAGCGCTTGACCCTGGGGCAAGGCGCTCGACGTCACGGGTGGTGCTCAGCATGAAGGGTGGCGCTCGGCGAGGCGAGCCCGTCGGCCGGGAAGGCGGAGAGAATGCGGCACAGTAACGTCGTCGGGATCGTGTCGCGGGCGATCAGCGGGCTGGTGCTGCTGCTGGTCGCGGGGGCGCTGCCCTGGCTGTCGCAGCGGGATCCGGCGGCGTCCGTGCTGCGGGCCCGGTACGCCGAACTCGAGCCCACCCCTGAGGCGCTGGAGGCGATCCGGGCCGAACTCGGCCTGGCCGGTGGGCCCATCCCGACCAGCCTGCGCTGGTGGTCGGGGGTGCTGCAGGGTGACCTGGGGAACTCCTGGGTGAGCGGCAAGCCGATCGGCGCCGGCGTCTGGACGGCGCTGGGGGTCTCGGCCACGCTGACCCTGTTCGCGCTGATCGTCGCGCTGGCGATCATGGTGGCCCTGGTGACCCCGGCCTCGCTGCGGGTGCTGCGCGACCAGCCGCAGAAGGGGTCCGGCCCGGTCGGCGTCGCGCTCACCGCGCTGCCCGAGTTCCTGCTGGCCAGCGCCCTGCTGGTGGTGGTCGCCGTCCAGCTGCAGTGGCTGCCCCCCTACGGCTGGACGGGGCTCGACACCGCCGTCCTGCCGGCGCTGTCGCTGGGCATTCCCGCCGGCGGCCTGCTGGGACGGCTGCTCTCGGACGCCATCGCCGGGGTCGCCGAGGAGCGCTGGGTGATGGTCTGGCGGCTGGCCGGCGCACCCGGTTCCGTGATTCTGAGCGGGGTCTACCGCCGTGCGGCGGCCGCGGTGGTCGACCAACTCGGGCTGGTCTTCATCGGCATCCTGGGTGGCGCGGTCGCCGTCGAGCAGGTCTTCGCGATCCCCGGGCTGGGGCGCTACCTGCTCGGCGCGGCGAACTCCCAGGACCTGCCCGCGCTGCAGGCCGGCGTCCTGCTGATGGCGCTGGCCGCGGTCACGGTCGGCGTCCTCACCAGCGTCGCCCGGCGGGCACTGCGCGGCGGACCGTTGCCGCCCGGTGCGCTGCCGCCCCCGCCCGAGGCGCGCAGCGACGGCCGGGCAGCCTGGTGGACGGCGGTGATCTCGCTCGCCCTGCTGGCGCTGATCCTGCTCTTCGGGCTGCCGCGCAACCCGTACGCGATCGCGCACACCCGGCTGGCGCCGCCCAGCTGGGAGCTGCCCTTCGGAGCGGACGCCAGCGGGCGCGACCTGCTCGCCCGGGTCGCCCACGGCACCCTCGGGACGCTGACGCCGGCGTTCGCGATCGTGCTGCTCTCGATCCTGGTCGGCCTGCTGCTGGCCGTGCTGGGCGAGATCTCCCGCGGCCCCGCCGAGATCGCCAACGCCACCCCGACCATCCTGGCCGGCGTGATCATCGCCGCCCTGATGGGGCCGTCCGTGGCGGGCGCCGCACTGGCGGTGCTCTGGGTCACCTGGCCGCCGCTGACCACCCATGCCGCCTCACTGATCGACGAGGCGACCGCGCTGCCGCACGTCAGCTGGCTGCCGCTGGCCGGGGTCGGCAAGCTGGAGATCTGGGTGCGGCACGTGCTGCCCGCCACCCTCGGGCCGCTGCTGCGACACGGCATGCTGCGGCTGCCGGGCGTCGCGCTGGCGCTGGCCGCGCTGGGCTTCCTCGGCCTGGGCGCCCAGCCGCCGCTGCCGGAATGGGGCCTGCTGCTGAGCGAGGGCATCGACTACGTCGAACGCGCCCCGTGGACGACCTTGGCCCCGGCCGCCGCGCTGATCCTGACCTCGGTCTTCGCCGTGGCGGTCGCCGGCATGCGCCGCCCGCGGCGACGCGGCACCACCTTGGCCACCCCGGCGGAACCCGAGGCGAAGGTCGCCGAACTGGCCGTGCGTTAGGAAGCGCTCACCCACGATCCCTGAGCCTGTCGAAGGGTCATGATGTGGGAGGCGGCAACGACCCTTCGACAAGCTCAGGGATCGTTGGGTCCTCCGTGCGTTGATCAGCGTTCCGTAAGCCGAACTGGCGCAGCCAACCTTCTTCGTCATCCCGGACTCCGATGTGGGCCGCGGCAACGACCCTTTGACAAGCTCAGGGATCGTTGGGTCCTCCGTGCGTTGATCAGCGTTCCGTAAGCCGAACTGGCGCAGCCAACCTTCTTCGTCATCCCGGACTCCGATCCGGGATCTCACCCCTGGCGGTGTTGGTCGAGCCGCCCAGCTGACCTGGGGCGGTCGTCCGGGAGTTCAGGCTGGGGTCCCGGCCCAGGATCTTCTAGGTGTGGTCACCCCTGGCACGCGCTGCGCTACCGGATTGTCGTATTGCCAGCGGAGCCGGGATCGAGCCGGCCGTTGCGCTACGCCTTGGTCATTCTCAGGTGGCGGGACCAGCCCATTGCGACCATCCTGTAGCGCAGCGCGATGCCAGGTGTGTCGACCCCCGTCCAATACGACCATCGTGCAGCGCAGCGTGCGACTGTCCTGGACGACGGCTCCCAAGCCGAACTGGGGAGGTCGGTCACGCGGGCAGCAGGGCGGTGCCGTCCGGATCGATCCGGACGGCGAGCTCGGCGCCTGGAAGGTCGGTCGTGCGGAGTTCGGCCGGCTGACCGCCCGGCAACCGGACGGTCACCTGGTGGCGGCCGCGGCCGGGGTTGCGCTCCAGCACCGGGACGACCACACCGGCCTCGTCGGCGACCAATCCGTCCGGGCCGAGGGCCACCCGGCCGGCGGACGGGCCCGACCAGCCCAGCGCGCGGGCCTCGTCCGGGGTGAGGATCGGGCCGTAGCCCAGGAACTCGGCGACCTCGGCGTCAGCGGGGTGCCGCCACAACTCCGCGGGTTCGGCGATCTGCAGCAACCGCCCGGCGGAGAGCACGGCGATCCGGTCGGCGATGGCGAAGGCCTCGTCCTGGTCGTGGGTGACGTAGAGGCCGGGGGTGCCGGTGGCGCGCATCGTCCGCTCCAGGACGCCGACCAGGTGCTCGCGCAGCCCGCGATCCAGGGACGAGAGCGGCTCGTCCAGCATCAGCAGCCGGGGGTGCGGGGCGAGCGACCGGGCCAGCGCCACCCGCTGCGCCTGGCCGCCGGACAGCGCGGTGACCGGACGCGAACCGTACCCGGCCAGCCCGACCAGGTCGAGCAGTTCCTCGACCCGCGCCTCCCGCTCGGCACGGTCGAGGTGGTTGAGGGCATAGCCGACATTGCCGGCCACGCTGCGGTGCGGGAAGAGCTGCCCGTCCTGGAACATCATCACGAAGCCGCGCTTGTGGACGGGGACCGCGGTGATGTCCTCACCGTCCCACTCGACCGTGCCGCCGGCCAGCGGTTCGAGGCCGGCGACCGCGCGCAGCAATGACGACTTGCCCGAGCCGGAGGCGCCCAGCAGCGCCACGATCTCCCCCGGCTTGACCTCCAGCGAGACCCCGTCCACCGCTGTGATGGGGCCGTACCGCACGACCGCATCGGTCACCGACAAGCCGATCCCCTGTTCGCTCGCCAAGGTTGCGGCCGGGCGGGCACCCACGGGGCGTGCAGGGCTGCCGGTCATCGGCTCGCTCACCATCGATTCACGTCCTCGATCCTGGTCGGGCCCGCCGGGCGCAGTGGACGATCGCTCACCATGGGTTGACCTCCTTGGGTCCGAGCCATTCGGCGACCGCCATCGCGGTGGCGGTCAGCAGGGCGAGCAGCACCGAGGCCGCCATCGCCATCCCGAAATTCTCCGCCCCCGGGCGGGAGATCAGCCGGTAGATCACCACCGGCAGGGTCGGCCGGTCGGGACGCGCCAGAAACGAGGTCGCCCCGAACTCGCCCAGCGAGGTGGCGAAGGCGAAGCCGACCGCCAGACCGAGCCCGCGCAGCGCGAACGGCAGATCGATGGTGAGGACGATCCGTCGCGCACCGGCGCCGAGGGTGGCCGCGGCCTCGTGCAGTCGGGGGTCGATCGCCCGCAGGGTGGGCAGCAGGGTCCGGACCACCAGCGGCAGGGCGACCAGCGCCTGCGCGATCGGGATCAGCACCCACGAGGAACGCAGGTCGAAGGGCGGCCGGTTCAGCGTGATCAGGAAGCCGAAACCGACCGTCACCGCCGACACCCCCAGCGGCAGCATGAACGCGGAGTCGGCGGCAGCCAGCACCCAGCGTCCGGCCGGCGAGGCGGGGCGGCGCGACAGCAGGTAGCTGACCAGCAGCCCGAGGCCGAGCGCCAGCGCGGTCGCCGCGGCGGCGATGATCACGGAGTTGGTGAGCGCCTGCCAGACGCTGACCGTCGTCCCGTCCGCGCGTCCGGCCAGCGCGGCGTAGTTTCCCCAGCCGAAGCCGTGCGGGGTGACGAAGGAGCGGACGACCAGGCCGGCGATCGGGGTCGCGAGCAGGCCGAGGACGGCCGTCGCGGTCACCGCCACGACCGGCCAGTCGGACCTTCGCAGCGGGGTCTCGACCGGACGTCCGAGCATCCGCAGCGCCCGCTCGGAACGGGTTCGCGCCCGATTCGCGACGAGCAGGGAGGCGGTCACCACGATCAGCTGCAGGATGGAGAGCGCGGCGGCGGCGGGCAGGTCGAGCAGCTGGGTGGTCTGGTACCAGATCTCGGTCTCGATGGTGCCCCAGGAGACTCCGCCCATCACCAGCACCACCCCGAAGGCGGTCGCGCAGAAGAGGAAGGTGAGCGCCGCCCCCGAGGCGATCGCCGGCGCCAGCGCGGGCAGCGTCACGGTGGCGAAGACCCGCAGTTCGGAGGCGCCGAGGGTGCGGGCGGCGTCCTGGGCCCGGGGGTCGAGCCGGGCCCAGAGCCCGCCCACCGTCCGCACCACGACCGAGTAGTTGAAGAAGACCAGGGCCGCGACGATGCCCGCGAAGGATTCCTGCATCCCCAGCCAGCCGAGCAGCCCGGTCGGCGCCAGCAGGGAGCTGAACGCGACCCCGACCACCACCGTCGGCAGCACGAACGGGACGGCCACCAGCGCGCGCAGCAATCGTCGTCCGGGGAAGCGACGGCGGTACAGCAGGAAGGCCCCCGGCACCCCGAGCAGCACCGCGGCGGTGGTGCCGGCCGCCGCCTGCGCCAGGGTCTGCCCCACGATCCGCCAGGTGCGCGGCGACGAGAGCACCGATTGCACCCCGGCCAGGCTGAACGCCCCGTTCTCGTCCAGGAACCCGCGGGCGACCAGCGCCGCCACCGGCCAGGCGAAGAAGACCACCAGGAACCCCAGCGGAATCACCGCGGCCGCCGCCCACACCCACGGCGACCCACCCAGCCCACGCCGCCGCACCGTGGCTGAGGCCAACGCGGTCACCGCCCCCACCGCCTCTCGCAGAAACCGGGCAATACAGGCCTTGTGCGTGCAATGCGCACACAGCCGGCCTCAATCACCCGGTTTCTGCTGAGACCGAGTGGGGTGGGGGCCGGCTGGGCGAGGTTCACGAGAGGGTCAGCCGATGACGGTGGTGGTCCAGTCGCGGATCCAGGTCTCGCGGTCGGCCGCGATCCGCTCGGCGGGGACGTACCAGGGGTCGGTGACGGCGGTGCCGAACTCGGCCCACTCCGCGGGGAGCGGGGCGGCGGGATCGGCCGGGTACACCCACATCGAGGCGGGGATCTGGGCCTGGACCTCCGGGCTCAGCAGCCAGTCGATGAACTTCCGCGCGCCGACCTCGTTCTGGGCGCCGGCGATCACACCGGCGAACTCGACCTGGCGCAGGCAGGTCTGCGGCAGGTTCGTGGTGCGGGGCTTGCCATCCTCACCGACCTCGGAGGCGGGCGAGCTGGCGTACGACAGCACCAGCGGACGCGGACCCTTGCCCGAGGAACCGGAGAACTCGACGGTGTACGCCTCCGTCCAACCCGGGACGACCTTCACCCCGTTGGCTTTCAGCTGCTTCCAGTAGTCGAGGTAGCCGTCGCCCTTGGCCGCGACGGTGGCGACGAGGAAGGCCAGCCCGGGGGTCGATGAGGCCGGGTTCGCCACCACCAGCAGGTCGGCGTACTCGGGCTTGAGCAGGTCGTCCAGGGTCTGTGGGACGGCCAGCCCCTTGGCCTCGAACCAGCCCAGATCGGCGTTCAGGCAGACGTCGCCGAAGTCGATCGGGGTGAGCAGGCCGGCGCCGTCCTTGCCCAGTTCGGCGCCCCCTTCCGGCAGCGCGGGCGAGGTGTAGGGGGCGAGCACGCCGGCCTCGATCGCCCGTCCGGCGAAGGTGTTGTCGATGCCGAAGACCACGTCGCCCAGCGGTGCGTCCTTGGTGAGGATCAGCTGGTTGACCAGGCTGCCGCCATCCCCGGGCTGGACGTATTCCACCTTGTAGCCGGTGGTTTCGGCGAAGGCCGCCAGGGTCTCCTCCGGCAGGTAGAAGCTGTCGTGGGTCAGCACCGTGAGGGTCTTGCTCTCGGTGGGGGGCGCGGGTTCGCCCTGGGTCGGCGGCGTGCTGACCTGGCCGGAGACCCCGGCGCATCCGGTGAGCAGCAGGGCCAACACCCCCGCGGCGATCGCCTGTCGCTTGAACATTCTTTCCTCCAATGAAATCGGAGGGCTCGGCTGCTGCCGAGGAGATTCCCGACTCCCTACGCCGGTGCTAGCCGGATCAGGTTCGAGGGTCTGCGTTCCCGCACTCTCAGCGCCCTTGCGGCGCTCCCCTGTCTTGGCCTCCAGAGTACCCCCTGACGCCGCGAGGGCTCCGCACGGTGGACGGCGCTGTCGTGGGAAACGCCGATCTGTTGGGGTTATGGGACGCGATCCGGCCCGTGACCGACTGATCCGCCGATCCGTTGGGGTAATAGCGGCTTCCCGCCCGCTGGTAACCCCAACAGATCGGCGAGTGCGCGCACCACTGGCCCCACCGAGCTTCATAACCCCAACAGTTCGGCGTTTCAGCCATCTGGGACCGCGGCATCGCGCAATCTGGTGGTGGATCTGGTCACCTGCCGCCCGCCCTGCCATGGTTGGAGCCGTGCCGAAAGTGATCCTCATCCCCGACTCGTTCAAGGGGACCATGAGTTCGGCCGAGGTCTGCCGGATCATGGCGGACGCGGTCCGCAGGCACCAACCCGAGGCCCAGGTGATCGCGCTGCCGGTGGCGGACGGCGGCGAGGGCAGCGTCGACGCCTTCCTGGCGGCGGCCGGCGGCACCCGGGTGGCTGCCGAGGTGACCGGACCGTTCCCCGGTGAACGGATCACCGCCCACTACGGACGGCTGGACGACGCCACTGCCGTCATCGAGATGGCGGCTGTGGCGGGGCTGCCGCTGGTCGAGGGACGGGCCGACCCCGCGCTCACCACCACCTTCGGGGTGGGTGAGCTGATGCTCGCCGCCGCCCGGGCAGGCGCCCGGCACCTGATCGTCGGCGCCGGCGGCAGCGCCACCAACGACCTCGGCGCCGGGGCTGCCGCGGCCGCGGGCGTCCGCTTCCTGGACGCCGCCGGCGACCCCTTCGTCCCGACCGGCGGCACCCTCGACCGGATCGCCCGGATCGGCGCCTCCGGCCTGGCCCCGGAACTGCGCGCGTGCACGATCACCGTCATGTGCGATGTCGACAACCCGTTGTACGGCGAGCGCGGGGCAGCAGCAGTCTTCGGCCCGCAGAAGGGCGCCTCCCCCAATCTGGTTCAGCGGCTGGACGACGGGCTGCGCGCCGCGTCCCGAGTGATCGAGCGCGACCTGGGCGTGACCGTCGCCGACGTCCCGGGCGCGGGGGCGGCCGGCGGTCTGGGCGGCGGCCTGCTCGCCTTCTTCGGCGCGACCCTGCGTCCGGGGATCGAGGTGGTGCTGGACGCGGTCGGGTTCGACGACCTGCTCGACGACGCCGATCTGGTCTTCACCGGCGAGGGACGGATCGACTCCCAATCCCTCTCCGGCAAGGTGGTGGTCGGTGTCGCCCGCCGGGCCAAGGCGCACCAGGTGCCGGTGATCGCCGTCGTCGGCGACATCGCCGACGGCTTCGAAGGCGTCTACGACGAAGGGGTGACCGCGGTCTTCAGCATCAATAACCAGGCGATCCCGTTCGCCGAGGCCCGACTCCGCGCTCCCCACGACCTGGCCCTCACCATGGAATCGTTGCTCCGCCTCAGATCACTCGGAACCCCTGAGATCCCGGGTCGGAGCCCGGGATGACGGGGGTGGGTCGGGCCGCCATCGCACGGCATCTGGGCTGCCAGGCTGAGCCGCACGAGAGAGGATCTCGACAGTGACTGTTGAGTGGTGGGCGGCGGTCCCGTTCGTCCTGCTGTTGCTCGGCATCGCGATCCTGCCGCTGCTGCCGGCCACGGCTCACCACTGGGAGCGGAACGCGGTGAAGCTCGCCGTCGCGCTGGCGCTGGGGCTGCCGGTGGCCGGGTGGTACCTGGCGGCGGGGTCGGGGACGTCGATCGTCCATGCGCTGGTCGAGTACGCCCAGTTCATCACCCTGCTGCTGGCGCTCTTCGTGATCGCCGGCGGCATCGTCCTCACCGGCGACCTCCGCGCCACCCCACGCAACAACACGATCTTCCTCGCGATCGGGGCGGTGCTGGCGTCCTTCGTCGGGACGACCGGCGCGGCCATGCTGCTGGTCCGGCCGTTGCTGAACACCAACGCCGAACGCGCCCACAAGGTGCACACCATGGTCTTCACGATCTTCATCGTGGCCAACTCCGGCGGGCTGCTGACCCCGCTCGGCGACCCGCCGCTCTTCCTCGGCATGCTGCGCGGCGTCCCGTTCTCGTGGACCTTCGGGCTGTGGCCGCAATGGCTGCTGGTCAACACCCTGCTGCTGGCGACCTACTACGGGCTGGACCGGCGCGCCTACGCCCGCGAGACCCTGGCCGCGATCGTCGAGGACGACTTCGACCGGACGCCACTGGGTCTGCGCGGCGGGCTGAACTTCGCCTTTCTCGCGGTGGTGATCGGTGCGGTCGCCTGGGCCCCGTCCATCGATCTACACGCCCTGGAAACCGGTCACGCGAGCATCGTCCAGGCGATCCCGTGGCGGGAGCTGATCATGGCGGCAGCGATCGCGGCCTCCCTGCTGCTGGGCGACCGGGAGGTGCGGTACCGGCTCAATCAGTTCACCTGGGCACCCATCCTGGAGGTCGCGGCGCTCTTCATCGGCATCTTCCTGGCCATGGTTCCCGCCCTCGACTTCCTGCGTCGGATCGCCCCCACGCTGCCGTTGAACGAGCTGACCATGTTCGTCTTCAGCGGCGGACTCTCGGCCTTCCTCGACAACGCACCCACCTACGCCACCTTCTTCGAGATCGCCTCCCAGCTGCCCGGTGAACCACGGGTCGCGGGGGTGCCGGAAGGGCTGCTGGTGGCGGTTTCGCTCGGCTCGGTGCTGGGTGGCGCGCTGAGCTACATCGGGAACGGGCCCAACTTCCTCACCAAAGCCGTGGCCGAATCCGCCGGCGTCGCGATGCCCAGCTTCGGCGGCTACCTGCGCTGGTCGGCCGTCCACCTGCTGCCGGTGCTGGTCGTGATGGCCCTGATCTTCCTGGTGGACGGCGTGCTGTGGACAGCGTTGGGCGTCGTCGGCGCCCTGGCGTTGCTCGGACGCGCGCTGCTCCCTCTCATCCGTCATTCCCGCGAAGGCGGGAATCCTCCCGGCTGAGATCCCCGCCTTCGCGGGGATGACGGAGAAGGCTGCGGGGATGACGGTCCGAGGCGCACCGATGCGGTGGGAAAGCTGGTTGTGGCAGGCTTCTGCCATGACGCAGCCGTCCGTTCCGGAGGAACCGACCACTCAGCCAGCAGCGGAGCCCAGCGTCCCGCCGGCACCGGAGACCCCGCAGTACAGCCCGCCGGTGCCCGAGGTGGCACCCGCCCCCGAGGCCGCGGCACCGCCGGCCCGCTCGGAATGGGCGCAGAAGATCATCGACGGCTACACCTTCAGCGAGCCCTCCATCGAGCTCGGCGTGCTGATGGACGGCGGTGCGCCCCTCCCCGAGGCGAAGGTGCGGATCTCGCTGTCGATGCTGAACCGGCACGGACTGGTCGCCGGCGCGACCGGCACCGGCAAGACCAAGACCCTCCAGGTGCTCGCCGAGCAGATCTCGGCCGCCGGGGTGCCGGTCTTCGCCGCCGATATCAAGGGCGACCTCTCCGGCATCGCGATCCCGGGCACCCCGAACGAGAAGCTGCTCGCCCGCACCGCCAAGATCGGGCAGGACTGGACGCCGCAGGGCGCGCCGACCGAGTTCTACGCGCTCGGCGGGCAGGGGCTGGGCGTCCCGCTGCGCGCGACCGTCTCGAGCTTCGGGCCGATCCTGCTATCGAAGGTGCTGGAGCTCAACCAGACCCAGGAATCCACTCTCGGGCTGGTCTTCCACTACGCCGATTCCCACGGGCTGGCCCTGCTCGACCTGGAGGATCTGCGGGCCGTCCTGAACTACCTGACCTCCGACGACGGCAAGGCCGAACTCAAGACGATCGGCGGGGTCTCCTCGACCACGGTCGGCGTGATCCTACGCAACATCATCACCTTGGAGGCCCAGGGCGCCGGCGCCTTCTTCGGCGAACCCGAGTTCAACACCGCCGACCTGCTGCGCATCACCGCGGACGGACGCGGGGTCATCTCGCTGCTGGAGCTGCCGAACCTGCAGGACCGTCCGGCGATCTTCTCCACCTTCCTGATGTGGCTGCTGGCCGACCTGTTCAGCGAACTGCCCGAGGTGGGCGACCTCGACCGTCCCAAGCTGGTCTTCTTCTTCGACGAGGCCCACCTGCTCTTCAACGGCGCCTCGAAGGCCTTCCTGAACGCGATCGCGCAGACCGTCCGGCTGATCCGGTCGAAGGGGGTGGGCGTCTTCTTCGTCACTCAGACCCCGAAGGACGTCCCCGAGGAGGTGCTCGCCCAGCTCGGCTCGCGGGTGCAGCACCAGCTGCGGGCGCACACCCCGAACGACGCCAAGGCGCTGCGGGCGACCGTCCAGACCTACCCGAAGTCGGCCTACGACCTGGAGGAGACCCTGCAGTCGCTCGGCATCGGCGAGGCCGTGGTCACCGTCCTCAATCCCAACGGCGCCCCCACCCCGGTGGCATGGACGCGGATGCGCGCCCCGCAGGCGTCCATGGATCCGATGAACCCGGAGTGGATGGCGGCCGGCATCGCCCGCTCGGGGATGATGGCCCGCTACGGCACCGAGATCGACCGGGAGTCGGCCTACGAGATCCTGGCCGCCAAGCTGCAGGCGGGCATCGAGGCCGCCCAGCGGGAGGCCGAGGCCAAGGCCTACGAGAAGCAGCAGAAGACCGAGGCCGCGCTCCGCGAGAAGGAGGAGGCGGCGCGGCAGAAGGTCGAGGCGAAGCCGACGGCCAGGAAGACCTCCTCCCGGGCCCCTGTTGAGAAGCCCTTCATGGAGACATCTGTAGGCAGGGAGATCACCCGTACCGTCGGCAGCGTTCTGCGCGACATCCTCGGGACGGCCCGCAAGCGTTGACGGGCGGCCGGGCAGCCCGTCCCGGAAGCCCAACCGCCGCAATTGTCGTTGTCAGGGCGGTTGGGGGGCAGCCTGGCGACTGAACCGCCGTTGTTGTCGCCAAAAGGCCGAATTCCAGGCTGACAACAGCAACTGCGGCGGTCCGGTTCGGGATCCGCCCCGGCAACCGCCGGATACCGACAAGACCGGCGGTCGAGTTGATCGCTCAGGCAGCCAACTCAGCCAGCGGAACCTCAGGGTCGGCCAGGCGGGCCGGATCGATCGGGGCCTCGGCGCGGATCAGGGCGATGATGGCATCGATGGTGTCCCAGACGTTGACATGCATGCCGGCGAGCACCCGCACTCCGTCGCCTTCGGGGACCGTCCAGAAGGCCATGAAGGCGCCGGATTCCGGGTCGCCGCGCAGGACGACCTCGGTCTCGGTGCCGCGCGGCACGTAGCCGGTGTATTCCAGGCCGGCGTCGTACTGGTCGGAGTAGAAGAAGGGCAGCGGGTCGTAGACCACGTCCGCGCCGGCCATCGAGCGTCCGGCGGCCAGACCGCCGTCGTAGGCGTTGGCCCAGTGCTCGACCCTTATCGATCGGCCCAGGGCCCGGTTCTGCCAGTTGGCGACGTCACCCGCCGCCCAGACGTCCGGACGGGAGGTGCGCAGCCCGGCGTCGGTGACGATGCCGTTGTCGACCTCCAGCCCAGCCGCCTCGGCAAGCATGGTGTTGGGACGGATGCCGACCCCGACCACCACGGTGCTCGCCCGCACGTGGCTGCCGTCGGCCAGGGTGAGGCCGGTGGCGGCGTCCGTCCCGTCGATGGCGGCGACGCCCGCGCCGAACCGGAAGTCGACCCCGTGGGCGCGGTGCAGGTCGGCGAACCAGGTGCCGATCCGCTCCCCCATCACCGCCAGCAGCGGCACCTGTTGCGGCTCGATCACCACCACCGAGCAGCCGTGGCTGCGGGCGGCGGCCGCGACCTCGAGCCCGATCCAGCCGGCGCCGACGATGGCGACCCGGCCGCCCTCCTTGAACCGTTCGAGCAGGGCGAGGGAGTCCTCAAGCGTGCGCAGCGAGAAGACGCCGGGCAGGTCGGCGCCGGGCACCTCCAGGTGCCGCACGGACGAGCCCGTGGCCAGCAGCAAACGCTCCCATTCCAGTTGCTCGCCGCTGATCAGGGTGACGGTGTGGCCGTCCGGGTCGATGGACGCGACCGGATCGCCCAGCCGCAGTTCGACCTGCCGCCCGCTGTACCACTCAGCATCGTGGGGCAGCGCGGCGGCCGGTTCGTCCGAGCCCAGCAGAATCCCCTTCGACAAGGGCGGACGGTCGTAGGGCAGGTGAGGTTCGGCAGCCACGACGGCGATCGAGCCGTCGGCATCGACCTCGCGAATGCCCTCGACCGCACGGGCTGTCGTGGTTCCGCCGCCGATGATCAGGTACTTCGTCATGCCTCATCGTGAACCCACAACCCACCTCACGTCGAGGGTCCCGTGCCAACACCGGAGAGATCCCAGACGATCGCCACACCGCGAGAGCGGCGGGAAGGGAGGAGTCTTGACGCGCACCGCGGCAGCGGCGCAAGGAGAAGACGACGACCGCCACGCCAGCGGTGGAAAGGGACGAGTCAGGACGCGCGGCACGGGAGCGGCGCAAAGAACAGCCTTCGCGGGCATGACGAGGAAGAAGCGGTGGCCGGGTTTCAGGATCGCGCGTCGATGATGTCGCTGCGCGCCAGGCTCAACAGGACGGAATCAGTGGTGAGGAACGCCAGACCCTCGGCCGCGGCCTGGGTGAGCAGGAGCCGGTCGAACGGATCCCGGTGCGGAAGTTCCGTTGCGCCGATCCCCAGCGCATGCGCCGCGGTGACGGGCAATTCGGTGAGCCCCGACGCAACCAGCCCGGCAACGAGGTCGCCTTCGATCTGGAGCTTGCCGGAGGCCCGCTTGATCTCGATCTCCCAGATGGATGCCGCGGAGTAGCGGACGCCGGCCGCCGCAGCCACCCGCGCACGGGCCACCGGACCCATCCGAGGGCTGTCCCCCAGCAGCCACAGCAGGGCCTGGGTATCCAGCAGCAGCCCGCGCATCACGCCTCGAAGAGTTCGACGAGTTCCTGGTCGGGTGCGTCGAAGTCCGCGGCGATCTCGATGCGCCCACGGAGCGTCCCCCACACGATGTCGACCCGCGAGTGCGGAACCAGGTCGGCGATGGGCTTGCCCGCACGCGCGATCGTGACCACCTCGCCGGCTTCGACCCGCTCCAAGAGCCGCGAAAGATGCGTCTTCGCTTCATGCACATTCACGGTGGACATACTTGCACGGTACCTAACTAGACTAAACTTAGTCAACACTTGCGCGTTGAGATGGGAGAGATCCCCGCCTTCGCGGGGATGACAGATCGACTGGCGCAGCGACCAATCCGAAGTATGGGAGATCCCCGCCTTCGCGGGGATGACAGAAGGAGCGCAGGATGACAGCAGTGGTGCGCGGACGACGGACAGCGAGGCTCGGGGCCGTAGCACCTCTCCGTCATCCCCGCGTGGGCGGGGATCTCCAGACCGGGATGGCCAGTCAGCGCAGCGCCTCGATCAGGGCGGCGGTGAGTTCGGTGACCCGCTCGTCGGCGTCCGGAGTGAAACCGAGGCGGGCGATCACCAGCTGCTCGGACGGGACGACGACGATCCACTGGCCGTCGTGGCCGATCGCCCAGTAGGTGTCGGCCGGCACCTCGGGACGCCGCAGGGTGCCGTCCGGGCGCTGGTTGGCCCACCAGCCGGAGGCGTAGCCGTCCTCCTCGGAGTCGACGTCGACGGCTTTCACCGACTCGGCGATCCAGCCCTCGGGGAGCAGTCGCTCGCCGTTCCAGACGCCGTCCGCCAGCGCGAACTGGCCGACCGCCGCCCAATCCCGCGGGGTCGCCCAGGCGTACGAGCTGCAGACCGGGGTGCCCGCGCCGTCCGGCTCCAGGGTCATGCTGGAAAGCCCGAGCGGGGCGAAGAGTTCGGCCCGCGGCCAGTCGGCGCCACCTCGGCTGGGCGCCAGGATCGAGCACAGCAGGGTGGTGCTGCCGCTGGAGTACTGCAGGTGGGTGCCGGGCTCGTGCGCGAGCGGCAGGGAGGCCACGTAGCCGCCCATGTCGGGTTCGAGGTAGAGCATCCGGGTGATCGGGGTGCCGAGGCTGTAGGTTTCGTCCCAGGAGATGCCGCTGGTCATCTGCAGCAGGTTCCGGATCGTGATGGACGCGCGCCCGTCCGTCCATTCCGGACGCAGGTGGTCGTCGTCGAGGCTCACCTCGCCGCGCGCGACCAGGCGTCCGACCAGCAGGTTGGTCAGGCTCTTGGTCATCGACCAGCCCAGCTGCGGGGTATCCGCGTCGAAGCCAGCGGCGTACTGCTCGGCGACCAGGTCGCCGTCCTCCAGCACGACGATGCCGCGCGTTCCCAGCGCGGCACGTCCGGCCTCGTCCAGGTCGGCGCCGAAAGCGTGGTCGAGAGCCGCCTGCACCTCGGCGGAAGCGGTGGGCGCCGGAACGGCGGCGTAGGGGTTGGCGTCGGCGCTCACCGGGGTCGGGTCGGGCAGCGTGGGGGCCTGGCCGGAGACCGTGCAGCCGAAGCCGGGAGCGAACCAGGCGGTCTGCTTGGCGAAGACCCCCAGCACGGTGGCCTCGGCCCCCGCCTCAGTGATCGAGGAACGCAGCACCGGCACCAGCGGGTTGTCCGGCAGATCCGCCTCGGGGTTGTCGCGTCCCGCCACGTGGGTGATCGCGCAGGCGTTGTGCGCCGCGTACCCCGTCCCGGTCAGCAGCATCGGCCGCTGCCACCAGTAGACCCCGGTTGCCGCCACCAGCGCCAGCACCAGGACCGACCCGAGCACGATCCCGAGGATCTTCCCCCACTTCCGCACTCCGGCAGCGTACCCCCGGGCCAGCACGACTGGACGGATCTACCCCGAGATCTGCCGCAACGGGCCGAGCGAGGCCCGCTGAGGCGGTCTGGAGGGAGGTTTGTTCTGCGACCTAGCCAATCCGGGCGAGCTTGTCGGGGTTGCGGACGAAGCGCAGCGTCCGCACCTCGAAGGGGCGCAGGGTCAGCGGGACGACCGCCCGGCCGTCGGCCAGGTCGGCCCCGGCCGGTTCCAGCGGATCCTCCAGCAGCGAGACGGTGTCGGCCGAGGCGAAGTCGCCGCGGACGGTGAGGGTGCCGCGGGTGCGGCGTCCGAGGGACTCGTAGACCCGCACCACCAGATCGCCGGAGCGGTCGTGGGCGAGCGTGACGTTCGACACGACGATCCCGTCACCCGACACGACCACCAACGGCTCGACCCCGTGATCGCCGGTGACGACCCGCTCCGGGGAGTTGAGCAGCCAGCCGGCGGCGGTCGCGGCAGCGACGTCCGCGCCCACGACCAGGCCGTAGGTCATGGTCTGGCGGCCCTGGTCGGTCTCGGGGTCGGGGAAGCGCGGGGCGCGCAGCAGCGAGAGCCGGACGGTGGTGGTGACGTCGGCGCCGTCGACCTGGCGGGTGACGTCGTGGCCGTAGAGCGAGTCGTTGACCAGCGCCGCTCCGACCGGCGCCCCGGGCGCGGACTCCTCCGCCGCGAGGACGTAGCGGTGCATCGAGACCTCGAACTTGGCCGCCTCCCAGCTCGTGTTCGTGTGGGTGGCCCGCCGCTGGTAGCCGAACTGGGTCTCGGCCAGGGTGTGGTCGGCGCGGATGTCGAGCGGGAAGGCGACCTTGAGGAACTTCTCGGCCTCGTGCCAGTCGACCTCGGTCTCGAACCGGAGCGTCCGCGAACCGGGCTCCAGGACGATCCGCTGGGTCAGGTGCGAAGCCGAGAACGGCCGCTCCAGCGTCAGGACGGCGCGGCCGTCCACCAGTTCGCCGCTGAGCGAGGCGTCCTCGCGCAGCACGGTCATCATCGCGCGGTAGTGGCGATCCACGTCCCAGGCGTCCCACATGTTCGGGAAGTCCTGGTGCAGCTGGAAGAGGTTGCCCTCGGCGCCCGGGGCGATGACGTCGTGCCCGGTGGCCAGATCGCGGGCGGAGGTGACCGTCCCCGCCCAGGAGAGGTGCACCTCGATCAGGCCGTTGGCGAGCTCATATCCGGCCTCACCGCTGGTGAGCGTGACCGGCAACACGTCGGCGGCGAGCGAAGAGCGGACGACGGCCCCACCGGCCGGGACGACGCCGCGACCGAACGGAGCCGGGTTCGCCACGATCTCCTGCTGCCCTTCGCCGACCAGCACGGCCAGCGCCCGCTCGATCAACCGCCCCGCCGCGGCTGCGACGCGTTCGTACTCGGCGACGGCCTCGCGATGCACCCAGGCGATGGAGGTCCCGGGCAGGATGTCGTGGAACTGCAGCAGCAGAACCTGCTCCCACAAGGCCTTGAGCTCGTCGTAGGGGAAGTCGTAGCCGGCATCGAGGGCGGCCTGGGCCGACCACAGCTCGGCCTCGGTCAGCAGCCACTCACAGCGGCGGTTGCCCTGCTTGGTGCGGTGCTGCGAGGTGAGGGTCGCCCGGTGCAGTTCGAGGTAGAGCTCGCCCACCCACACGGCCGGATCGGTCAGCTCGGCCATGGCGCGCTCGAAGAAGGCGTCCGGGTGCTCCCAGTGGACGCGGGCGCTGCCCTCGAGGTCGCGCAGGCGCGCGGCGCGTCCGACCATCTCCCGGGTGGTGCCACCGCCGCCGTCCCCCCAGCCGACCGGGGCGATCGAACCGGTGGCCACCCGCGCCTCACGGAACTGCCGCGACGCCTTCGCGATCTCGGCGCCGGAGAGCTGGGCGTTGTAGGTGTCCATCGGCGGAAAGTGCGTGAAGACCTGCGAGCCGTCGATGCCCTCCCACAGGAAGCTGTGGTGCGGGAAGACGTTGACCTGGTTCCAGGAGATCTTCTGGGTGAAGAACCATTCGAAGCCGGCCCGCGCCATCAGCTGCGGCAGGGCCGGGGAGTAGCCGAAGCTGTCCGGCAGCCAGACGCCGCGGCAACGCAGGCCGAACTCACTCTCGAAGAAGCGCTGGCCGTGGACGAACTGGCGGACCAGCGACTCCCCGCTCGGCATCACCGTGTCGCTCTCCACCCACATGCCGCCCAGCGGCAGGAAGCGGCCCTCGGCCACGGCGGCCTTGACCCGCTGGTACACCTCGGGACGGTGCTCCTTCAGCCAGGCGTACTGCTGGGCGCTGGACATGCCGAAGACGAAGTCGTCGGTGTCGCCGATCAGCTCGGCCATCGAGGACGAGGTGCGGGCCGCCTTGCGGATGGTCTCCCGCACCGGCCACAGCCAGGCCGAGTCGATGTGGGCGTGCCCGACGGCGGAGATCCGATGCTCGGATTCACTCGCGGACGCCGCGAGGACGGCGGCGAGCCGCTCGCGGCTGCGGGCCGCGGTGCCGGCGACGTCCTGCAGGTCGAGCACGTCGAGGGCGTCGTCCAGGGCCTGCTGGATCCGGGCCCGCCGCGGCCCGGCCGGAAGCTCGGCCTGCAGTTCCAGCAGCACGTCGAGATCGACGGCGAGTTCGAAGACCTCGGGCTCGAAGACGCCGAACTCGAACCGGCGGGTGGTGTACAGCGGACGTGGCGAGGAGGTGAGGATGTCTCCCTCCCGCGTCGGCAGGAAGGGGTGGTAGTCGAGCAGCACCGGGTTGGAGGCCGCCTCGAGGTAAAGCTCGACCTGCTCGCCGCCCACTGCGTCCCGGGTGATCGTGACGTACTGGTTGCGCGGGTTGAGCGACTTCACCGGGGTGCCGTCCGGAAGGTAGACCAGCGCCTCGGCCTGGAAGCCGGTCATGTTCACGTCGAAGCCGAGATCGGCGAGCAGCTCCACCCGCCGCCCGGCCCACTCCTGCGGCACCGCGCCACGCACCCGGAACCAGGTGGTGCCCCAGGCCGGGCCCCACGGGGTGCCGACCTGATAGGGCGCGTAGTCCAGCGCGAGGCCCTCGGCGGGCGGGATCGGCTCGCCCGCCAGCGGGTGCCAGTCGAGCTCGGCCGCGAGGCGGGCGCCGTGGATGGCGGGGACGATGCGCTCGGTGAGCACCCGGCGGACGCGGCCGCGCGTGAGCTCCATGTCGTCGTGCACGGATTCCTCCGGAGAAGGGGCTGGTGATGCAGGGGAACGGGTGAAACTCTACTCGGCGCGGGCCGGTCGATCGTCCTCGGAAAGCCGGCTCCGCAGCACGATCCGAGGGCCGACGCCACGCTCCTGGGCGGCGGCGTTCCAGGCCTCGAAGAAGCTGCCGCCGGGGCCCAGCTGGGCGCGGTAGAGAGCGCTGTCGGAGTCGTCGAGGACGAGCGCGGGCCCGTCGTCAGCCAACGGCACGAGTTCGTCGCGGCGCTCCACCAGCTCGGCGAGCCGGCGTCCGGTCGGCTTGAGGTGGCCGTCGCTGGTGAACAGCCCCAGGTCGTACTCCAGCGGCGGGAAATCGGCCAGGCTCCGGGAGACGTCATGGGAGCACCACCAGGTGATGGCCCACAACCCGGGCACGGTCGCGGCGTGCCGGACCGTCCGCTCCAGGAACTCCGGCCCGTCGGGGGCCGGGACCACGTTGGTGGGGGCGCCCACCTCCTGCAGCCAGAGCGGACGGGCGGCGTCCCGCTGCCAGGCCGCCGAGAGGCGGAGCAGGTATTCGGCGTGCCGCACCGAGCCCGAGCCGAGCGCGCCGTGGCGCTGGGCCGAGCCGTTGAAGACCCACGAGTGGGTGATGGTGAGATCGCCCAGTTCCGCGGCGTGGTCGGGCAGGAAGGGCTGCCGGTTGTCGTACCAGGAGGCGTCGTACATCGAGTGGGTGACGCCGGCGGGCGGGGTCGCCCCGGCCAGGCCCTCCCGAGCCGCCCCGACCATGACCTCGAGCCAGCTGGTGACCTGGTCGGGGGTGGCCAGGTGCGGATCGGGGTGCGGCTTGGCCGCGAACTGGTTGACCTCGTTGCCGATCGTCACCCCCAGGAGGTTCGGGGCGTCGGCGACCGCGGCGGACACCGCCCGGACGTAGTCGGCTATCGAGCCGACCACGTCCGGGTCGGTGAACATATTGCGGTCGTGCCAGGTGAGCAGCCAGCTCGGCAGGAAGTCGAAGCTGGAGAGGTGCCCCTGAACGGCGTCAACCCCCACGTCCAGGCCGGCCTCGCCCGCGATGTCCACCACATCGCGGAGGTCGTGCAGCGCCTGTGGCCGGATCAGCGTCCGGTTGGGCTGCACCAGCGGCCACAGCGGGAAGATCCGCACATGGTCCAGCCCGAGGCTCGCGATCTGGGCGAAGTCGCGGGCCACCGCCGCACGATCCAGATCCAGCCAGGAGTGGAACCACCCCTGGGCGGGGGTGTAGTTGACGCCGAACCTCATCCCTTGACGCCGCCTTCTTCGACGCCCTTGAAGAAGAAGCGCTGGAGGGAGGCGAACAGGACCGCGATCGGGATGAACGCGATCATCGTGCCGGCGGCGATCAGCCGCTGGTTGTTGGAGAAGGTCCCGGCCAGGTACTGCAGACCGATCGTGAGGGTGAACCGATCGGGCGTGGTCAGCACGATCAACGGCCACAGGAAGTCGTCCCAGGCGCCGATGAAGGCGAAGATGGCGACGACCGCCAGCGTGCCGCGCACCGCCGGCAGGTGGATCAGCCGCAGCCGTTGCCAGACATTGGCCCCGTCCACCACGGCCGCCTCGTCGATCTCCTTGGGGATGATCCGGAAGGCGTTCCACATCAGCAGGACGTTGAGCGCCCCGACCATGCCGGGTAGCGCGACGCCGAGCAGGCTGTCGGAGAGCCCGAGGTTCCGGACGGTGACGAACTGGGCGACGATCGTCGCCTCGCCCGGCAGGATCAGGACGCCCATGAAGCAGGCCACGACGAAGGCCTTGCCGCGGAAGCTCATCCGGGCGATCGCGAAACCGGCCATCGTGGTGAAGATGACATTGCCGGCCACGGTCAGCGCGGCGACGAAGAGCGAGTTGCCGATGTACAGCCAGACCGGGATCGCCTCGCCGACCTTGACGTAATTGTCCAGTGTCGGCTGGGCCGGGATCAGGGACAGGCTGGAGGTGTAGATGTCCTCCGCCGCCCCCTTGAGCGAGGTGGAGAACTGCCACAGGAACGGGCCGATCGCCACGAACATCATGACGATCAGCAGGATGTAGCGGACGATCTTCTCCCGCGGGGTGACCGTGCCGAAGCTGAAGGCGCCCTTCCGCTTGGCGATGGTCTCTGCCTTGGCCTTCTTCGGCGACATGACGGTGCTCACTTCTCGGCCCTCCGGTTGACGTAAGCGATGAGCCCCATCGGCACCAGGGTGACCGCGAAGAGCACGATGGACAGGGCGGACCCGTAGCCGAGGTTCCCGTAGAAGCCGGAGGTGTACTGCTTGATCAGCATGACCAGGGTCATCGCCTCACCACCGGCGCCACCGGTGCCACCGGTCAGCACGTAGATCTCGGAGAAGGTTCGCAGTGCCGACACGCAGATCAGCAGCGCGATGAGGGTCATCGTCCCCCGGACGCCCGGAACGGTCACCGCGAAGAAGCGGCGGATCGGGGAGGCGCCGTCCATGGCGGCCGCCTCGTGCAGATCCTTGCCGATGTTCCCCAGGGCGGCCAGGTAGATGATCATGTAGTAGCCGAGCCCCTTCCACACGGTCAGCGCGACCGCGCTCAGGATGATCAGCCAGCGCTCGGTGAGGAAGGGCAGCGGGGTGCTGATGAACTTCATCGCCATGAGGATGTTGTTGAAGATCCCCCGGTCGTCGAGCAGCCAGCTCCAGATCAGGCCGACGACGACCGCCGACGCGATCACCGGCGTGTAGTAGATGACGCGGAAGAACGCGATGCCCCTGAGTTGCTTCTCCACCAGGACGGCCAGCAGCAGCGGACCGAAGGTGAGCAGGGGCAGGCAGATCACCATGAAGACCAGGCTGTTGACCAGGGCCATCCCCAGCTGGGGATCCTCCGCCAGCCGGGCGAAGTTCTCGGTACCCACGAAGTTCACGTTGCCGCCCAGCGGACGGGCATCGGTGAAGGCCAGGCGGACCGTGTTGAACGACGGGTAGATCGTGAACACGAAGAGCCAGGCAAGCGCGGGTATCACCAGCACCCACGGGCTGAACCAACGATGTGCTTTCATCCAGGACTCCTTCCGGTGAGCGGGATCCCGGCCGTGGTTTCGGCCTCGGCCAGGACCCCGCTCGACCTGTGACTACCGGGCGGTCGCCAGCATCTGGTTGATCTGCTTCTGGGCGGCGTCCAGCGCGTCCTTCGCCGGAATGTCGCCACGCATGGCGAGCGAGATCTGCTGACGCAGGATGGTGCCCATCGCGGAGTTGAACTGCACCGGGATGAGCGACTTGGCCTTGGTCAGCGACTCGAACGCGAGCACCTTGGCCGCGCTCGCCGTCGTCCCGTCGTTCTCGGTGAAGAAGGGATCCTCGGCCGAGGCGAGCGTGGAGGGGAAGATGCTCACGATCTTGGCGAAGGCGTTCTGGTTCTCGGCGTTGGTGATGAACGCGGCGAAGGCACGGGCCGTCGCGATGTTCTTGCTGCGCGCGGAGACGCCGATGCCCTGGACGTAGAGCGAGGGGATGTCGAGCGCGGGGCTGATCACGATGTTGCCGTCGAGGCTCGGGTTGTCGGTGACGAAGGAGGTGTACGCCGGTGCGCCGCCGGTGGACCAGCCCACCTTGCCCTCGGTGAACATCCGGGAGTTGCCCAGGTAGTCGTCGTTCAGCACGGCGGCGGGCAGCAGGCCCTCCTGGTAGGCCGTGACGTAGCGCTCGATCACCGCGACCGACTGGTCGGTCGCGAAGGTGAACTCGGTGCCCTCGGGGTTGATCACCTGGACGCCCGCGCGGGCGAAGTCCTCGATGCCCGGCGCGCGGCTCATCAGGTAGGTGTCCTTGCAGGTCTGGTTGTAGGTCTTCGCCTGCTCGAACAGTTCCGCGTCCGTGGTCGGGACCTTGGCCGGATCGAGGCCGCACTCGGTCATCAACTTCGAGTTCCAGTAGTTGATGTCGGTGTTGAGGTACCACGGGTAGGCGAAGGTGCCGTCAACGCCCGGGAACCGGAAGGCGTCCAGGGCGCCCGCGACATAGACCTGGTCGAGCGTCGGGTCGGAGACGGCCAGGTTGTCCAGCACGCCCACCTGGGCCAGCGGAAGGGCGAAATCCGGGGGCAGGTTGATCACATCGGGCAGGGTGTCGGTCGACGCCTGGGTGAGCACCTTGTCGGCGTAGCCGTCGCCCGGCTGATCCTGGAGGGTGACCTTGGTCCCCGGGTTGGCCTTCTCGAAGGCGGCGATGACGCCGTCGAGGTACTCCTGGAACGTGGGCGTGAGGGACCACGTCTGGAGGGTGATGTCACCGGTGATCGCCCCGGGGGCTTCACTGGAAGCGCCTGGGGCGGGGGAACCGGTTCCACCGGGGCTGCCGCAGGCGGCGAGTCCGACGGCAAGTCCCACAGCAGCGAGCACGGCGACGCCGCGTCCGATCCGCGTGCGAGCAACATGCTTCTGCACCATCTCAAACTCCTTCGTTTGGGCGTCTCGGTCACCGGGCCGTGACTGACACGCTTCAGTATTACGAGTCGGCGTGCTCAAGGTAGGGGTTTGGGCCCGCCATTGCTCGCTGAGGCTACAGAACTTAAGCGCTTAAGTCGATAGTGTGAGGGGTCTGATTTACCGGATTCTCCGAAACTGTGACCAGAGCGTTATCGTCTGTGCGTGAGCAGGGCAGGTCGGGTCACCAGCGCGGACGTGGCACGTCGCGCCGGGGTCTCGACGAGCGCGGTCTCCTACGCCTTCAACGGCAAGCCGGGCATCTCCGACGAGACCCGGGTGCGTATCTGGGCCGCGGCCGAGGAACTGGGCTGGCGTCCGAACTCGGCGGCCCGCGCGCTCACCGGAGCACGGGCCGGGCTGGTCGGGCTGGTCATCAAGCGGCCGGCGCGCTCCCTGGGAACCGAGACCTTCTACGCCGATCTCATCGCCGGGCTGCAGGCCGGGCTGCAGGGCAAGCACGTCGCGCTCTCCCTGCTGGTCGCGTCGAGCCTCGACGAGGAACTCGCCATCTACCGGGAG
>JAPUEM010000148.1 GCA_027492575.1 Propionicimonas sp. | reverse complement strand
CTCCAGACGGAGGCCGGGATCCTTCCGGTTTCCGATGTGGCGCCGCGCCCACGCGACTAGCGTGCCAAATGTGGGAACCAGCTGGCAGCGACTGCGGGAGCTCGATCGCCGAGCCCCCTGGGCGCTGGACGCCGGCCTGGCGGCGGTGCTGCTGATCGCGGCGGCGGCCGCAGCCGCGGCCCTGCCCGGCCCCCTGCCGCTCGGCTGGCGGCTGGCCCTGCTGACCGCCGCCGCCCTTCCCTACCTGTGGCTGCGCCGCCGTCCCGTCGTCACGTTGGTGGCCGGATCGATCCCGGTGGTCACCCTGCTGGCGCTCGGCGAGGGCACCGCGGTGATCGGCGCGGCACTCTTCCTGGCCGCCTACTGGGTCGCGGTCCGCTGCCCGGACCGGGTCACCGCCCTCGCCGCGGGCTACTGCGTGCTCGTGCTGATCGTCATCGCGGTGGTCGCCCCGCAGCGACTCGGCTGGGGGGTCGCCGGCACCAACCTCGCCCTCTTCGCCGGCGCCTTCGGTCTCGGACGGGCGGCGCGCTCGCGGGCGGCCACCGTCCGGCTGCTCGCCGAGCGGGTGGCCGAGGCCGAACGCGCCCGGATGGTCGCCGCGGAGTCGGCCGTGACCGCCGAACGGCTCCGGATCGCCCGCGAACTGCACGACGTGGTGGGTCATTCACTGGGCGTGATCGCGCTGCAGGCCGGAGTGGGCGCCCGGGTGGTGGACGACGAGCCGGCCGAAGCGCGGGCTGCATTGCAGGCGATCGCCGAGCGCAGCCGAGCCTCGCTGCGGGACGTCCGCCGGATCCTCGGCGCGCTGCGCGACCCGGCCGAGGACCTCGACGCCGCCCCCGGGCTGGCGGAACTCGACGGGCTGGTCGACGAATGCCGGGCGGCCGGCCTGGCCGTCCAGGTGAGCCGCGCCGGTGAAGCCTGGCCGCTGCCCGCGGCCATGGACCTGACCGCCTACCGGCTGTTGCAGGAGGCCCTGACCAATGTCTTGCGGCACTCCGCAGCGACTGCCGCGCGGGTCGAGATCGACCACGAGCCGGAGCGGGTGCGACTGCGGGTGAGCGACAGCGGTCCGGCAAGAGACGGCGAAGCGGGCGGCGGCCATGGCCAGCTGGGGATGCGCGAGCGAGTCGCGGTCTGGGGCGGCAGCCTGCGCTGCGGCCCACGGCCGGACGGCGGCTACGAGGTGGTGGCGGAGTTGCCCCGCGGACAGGAGGAGCGATGATCCGGGTCGGAATCGCCGACGACGAGGCGCTGGTGCGCAGCGGGTTGGCGGTGCTGCTGCGCCACGAACCCGGGTTCGAGGTGGTCGGCGAGGCCGCGGACGGCGTCGCCGCGGTCGCGCTGGCCCGGCTGCACCGGCCGGACGTCCTGCTGATGGACATCCGGATGCCCGGCGTGGACGGCCTGGAGGCCACCCGCCGGATCGTCGCCGACCCGGCGACCGCCGCCACCCGGGTGCTGGTGCTGACCACCTTCGACCACGACGAGAACGTCTTCGCCGCGTTGCGGGCGGGCGCCAGCGGCTTCCTGCCCAAGGACACCGACCCGGACCGGCTGCTCGACGCGCTTCGCGTGGTCGCCGCGGGCGAGTCGCTGCTGGCGCCGCGGGCCACCCGGCGGCTGATCGAGGAGTTCCGGCGCCGCGTCCCGGAACCCCCGCCGTCCAGCGCCGCGGCGCTGGACCGGCTGACCGAGCGCGAGATCGAGGTGCTGCGCGCCATCGCCGCCGGCCTGTCGAACGCCGAGATCGCCGACCGGCTCTTCGTCAGCTACGCCACCGTCAAGACCCACGTCAGCCGGCTGCTCACCAAGCTGGACGCCCGCGACCGGGCGCAGCTGGTGATCTTCGCCTACGAGCAGGGGCTCACTGCCCCGCGGAACTGAGCACGGCGCGTAGTTCGCTCAGCTGGGCGCGGACGGCCTCGGGGGCGGTGCCGCCGCGGGCGTTGCGGGCGGCCACCGAGCCTTCCACGGTGAGGACGCCGAGCACGTCGGGGGTCAGTTCGGGAGCGATCTCGGGCAGCTGGGCGGCGGTCAGGTCGCCCAGCTCAAGGCCGCGAGCTTCGCAGTACTTCACCGCGGCGCCGGCGATGTCGTGGGCGACCGCGAACGGCACTCGCTGCCGCACCAGCCAGTCGGCGACGTCGGTGGCCAGCGAGAAGCCCAGCGGGGCCAAGGCCGCCATCCGTTCTGTGTTGAAGGTAAGGGTCGACACCATTCCGGCGACCGCGGGCAGCAGGACGGCGAGCTGGTCGAGACCGTCGAAGACCGGCTCCTTGTCCTCCTGAAGATCACGGTTGTAGGCCAGCGGCAGTCCCTTGAAGGTCGCCAGCAGCCCGGAGAGGTTGCCGATCAGCCGTCCGGCCTTGCCGCGGGCCAACTCGGCGACGTCCGGGTTCTTCTTCTGCGGCATGATCGAGCTGCCGGTCGACCAGGCGTCGTCCAGCCTGGCGAAGCCGAACTCGTGGGTGCACCACAGGATGACGTCCTCGGCGAGCCGGGAGACGTCCACCCCGATCTGGGCGAGGACGTAGGCCTCCTCGGCGACCAGGTCGCGGGCGGCGGTGCCGTCGATCGAGTTGGGGACGCTGCTGGCGAAGCCGAGATCGGCGGCCACCAACTCCGGGTCGAGGCCGAGTGAGGTGCCGGCCAGCGCGGCCGATCCGTAGGGGCTGACCGCGAGCCGGCGGCCCAGGTCGTCCAGCCGCTGCAGATCGCGGACCAGCGGCCAGGCGTGGGCGAGCAGGTGGTGGCTGAGCAGCACCGGCTGGGCGTGCTGCAGGTGGGTGCGGCCCGGCATGATCGCACCCAGGTGGGCCTCGGCCTGCCCGGCCAGCGCCTCGATCACGGCGATCACGTCGGCGGCGAGCACCTCGTTGGCCTGCCGCAGGTAGAGCCGGATCAGGGTGGCGATCTGGTCGTTGCGGGAGCGTCCGGCGCGCAGCCGGCCGCCCAACTCGGCGCCGACCCGGTCGATCAGCCCGCGCTCCAACGCTCCGTGGACGTCCTCGTCGGTCGGGGCCGGGCCGAATGTTCCGGAGACCACGTCTGCTTCCAGCTGATCGAGGCCGGCCAGCATGCCGGTCAGTTCGTCGTCGGTCAGCAGCCCGGCGGCGTGCAGGGCGCGGGCGTGGGCGCGGGAGCCGGCGATGTCGTGCCGGGCGAGGCGCCAGTCGAACTGGGTCGACTGGCTGAGCGCGAACATCGCCTCGGCGGGGCCGCCGGCGAACCGTCCGCCCCACAGGCGGCCTTCGGCGTGCGATGCGTCCATCGGAACTCCTCTATTACTGGTGGGTCTCGACCTTCGACCGAGTCAGGGATCGTAGTACGTTGGCTGGGCCTGTCGAAGCCTTGGCAGTCAGGTAGCCGAAAGGCCGAGCAGGGTGTCGGCGATCTCCTGGCCGCCGGCCGGGTCCCGGGTGATCAGCATGACGGTGTCATCGCCCGCGATGGTACCGAGCAGGGCCGGCCAGCCGACCTTGTCGATCGCGGAGGCGAAGAATTGCGCGGCCCCAGGCGGGGTCCGGGCGACCACCAGGTTGGCCGAGGCCTCCGCGGAGAGCAGCAGTTCGCCGCAGAGCCGGGCCAGCCGGGTGAGCGCGGCCGAACCCGCACCGGCCGAGGCGTCCCCGGCCAGCAGGGCGTAGCGGAACTGCCCGTCGGCCGTGCGCACCCGCACCGCGCCGAGTTCCAGCAGATCCTTGCTGAGCGTCCCCTGGGAGACGACGAGCCCCTCGTCGGCCAGCCGCGCCGCCAGATCGGTCTGGCTGGCGACGTCGCTGCGCTCGATCAGGTCGGCGATCCGGGCCTGCCGGGCCGACTTGGTCAGCGGGCTGCGCGGCTCGGTCATGCCGGGTCCCGTGGGGTGATGATGATCATCCGGCCGCCTCGAGCAGGGCGGGCAGCGTCGCGACGAAGTCGTCGATGCCCTCGGCCGGCACCACCAGCGGTGGCGCGATCCGCAGCACCTGGGGCCGGGGCGCGTTGATCACGAAACCGGCGTCCAGGGCGACCTCGGCCACCCGGGGGGCGATCGGACGGGTCAGGACGATGCCGCGCAGCAGACCCCGTCCCCGTACGGCGACGATGTGCGGGTGGCCCAGCGCTTCGACGCCGGTGGCCAGCCGCTCCCCCAGCTCGACGGCCCGCTGCAGCAGGCCGTCGCGTTCGATGATGCCCAGCACGGCCAGGCCGGCGGCGGCCGCCACCGGGTTGCCGCCGAAGGTGGTGCCGTGGGCGCCCGGCTGGAAGAGGTCGCCGGCGGCGCCGGTGGCGATGCAGGCCCCGACCGGGAAGCCGTTGCCCAGCCCCTTGGCGACCGTGACGATGTCGGCGGTCACTCCTGAGCCGGTGCTGGCCAGCCAGTCGCCGGAGCGGCCGATGCCGGTCTGCACCTCGTCCAGCCAGAGCAGGGCGCCTGCCGAACGGGTCAGTTCGCGCACCTGCGCCAGGAAGCCGGACGGCGGCTCCACCACCCCGTTCTCACCCTGGATCGGTTCCAGGATCACGGCAGCGACGGTCTCGTCCAGTTCGGCGGCGAGGGCGTCGACATCCCCATAGGGCACGAAGACGACGTCCCCGGGCAGCGGCTCGAAGGGCTCGCGGTACTTCGGGTTCGAGGTCAGCGCCAGCGCCCCCAGCGACCGGCCGTGGAAGGAGCCTTCCATGGCGATGAGCTTGCGGCGTCCGGTCAGCCGGGTGAGCTTGAACCCGGCCTCGTTGGCCTCGGTGCCGGAGTTGGTGAAGAAGACCCGGGCACGCAGCCCCGGATCGTTCGCCACCGTCATCGCGGCCAGCTTCTCGGCCAGCGCCACCTGGGTGGGGGTGGCGAAGAAGTTCGAGACGTGCCCCAACGTGGAGAGCTGGGAGGAGATGGCGCCCAGCACCTGCGGGTGGGCGTGGCCCAGCACGTTGACCGCCAGCCCGGCGAGCAGGTCGAGGTAGCGCCGGCCGTCGGCGTCCCACAGGTAGGAGCCCTCGCCCCGGACGAAGACCCGCTTGGGCTCACCGAAGGTGTTCATCATCACCGCGGAGTAGCGGCTGGTGATCGCGGCGTTGCCGCCTTCGACGCTCTGGACGCTCATTTCGCGGCCCCCTTCCCGGAATCGACCACCATGGTGCCGTTGCCCTCGTCGGTGAAGATCTCCAGCAGCACCGCGTGCGGCACCCGGCCGTCGATCACGGTCGCCCGGGAGACGCCGCCGCGCACCGCCTGCAGGCAGGCCTCCATCTTCGGGATCATCCCCGAGGCGAGGCCGGGCAGCATGGCCGCCAGCTCGTCGGCGTCGATCTGGTGGATGATCTCGGTGCTGTGCGGCCAGTCGGCGTACAGCCCCGCGACGTCGGTCAGCACGACCAGCCGTTCGGCCCCCAGGGCGACGGCGAGGGCACCGGCCGCGGTGTCGGCGTTCACGTTGTGCACCTGGCCCTCCTCGTCCGGAGCGACGGTGGCGACCACCGGGATGCGGCCGGCGGCGATCAGGTCGAGGACGGCCTCGGGACGGACCTGGGCGACCTCGCCGACCAGGCCGAGGTCGACCTCCTCGCCGTCCACCTCCAGGCCCTTGCGTTCGGCGGTGAGCAGGCCGGCGTCCTCACCGGAGAGCCCGACCGCGAGCGGGCCATGGGCGTTCAGCAGCCCGACGAGTTCCCGGTTGACCTGGCCCATCAGCACCATGCGGACCACGTCCATGGCCTCGGGGGTGGTGACCCGCAGCCCGCCGCGGAATTCGCTGGCGATGCCCAGCCGCTTCAGCATGGACGAGATCTGCGGCCCGCCGCCGTGCACGACGACCGGACGGACGCCGACCCGGTGCAGGAAGACGATGTCCTGGGCGAAGGCGGCCTTCAGCGCGTCGTCGACCATGGCGTTGCCGCCGTACTTGATCACCATCACCTTGCCCACGTACTGCTCCAGCCAGGGCAGCGCCTCGATCAGTACCCGGGCCTTGGTGAGCGCATCGGCGGTCATGTTGAGTACTCCGCGTTCTCTTTGAGGTAGTCGTAGGTGAGGTCGTTGGTCCAGATCGCGGCCGATTCGCCGCCCGCGTGCAGGTTGACCTCGACCAGCACCTCCCGTCCGGCCAGGCTGACCCCGGAGCGGTCGGCGCCCAGCTGGCCGCCGACGAAGACGCCGACCCCGTTGAAGGAGACGTCGACCGCTTCGGGATCGAAGGCGGCGGCGGCGGTGCCGGCGGCGGCGAGCACCCGGCCCCAGTTCGGGTCGTTGCCGAAGATCGCGCACTTGAACAGGTTGCTGCGGGCGATCGCCCGGGCGACCTCCAGGGCGTCGGCCTCGCTGGCCGCGCCCTCCACCCGCACCTCGATGTCGTGGGCGGCGCCCTCGGCGTCGGCGATGAGCTGGCGGGCCAGCGAGGCGCAGACCCCGGTCAGCGCCTCGCTGAACTCGGCGGGGTCGGCGGCCACCTTGGAGGCACCGCTGGCCAGCAGCAGCACGGTGTCGTTGGTGGACATGCAGCCGTCGGAGTCGACGCGGTCGAAGGTGAAGCCGGTCGCGGTCCGCAGGGCCGCGTCGAGCTCGGCCGGCTCGACTACCGCGTCGGTGGTGATCACCACCAGCATGGTCGCCAGGGCGGGGGCGAACATGCCGGCGCCCTTGGCCATGCCGCCGATCGCCCAGCCGGCCGGGGATTCGTGCACGGCCTGCTTGGCCACGGTGTCGGTGGTCATGATGGCCTCGGCGGCGGACGGTCCGCCGGCCCCGGACAGATCCTGCGAGGCGAGCTGGATGCCGTTCAGCACCGCGTCCATCGGCAGCCGGACGCCGATCAGCCCGGTCGAGCAGACCGCGACGTCCTCGACATCGCAGCCGACCTCGGCGGCCGTCCATTCCGCCATCTGGCGGGCGTCGGCGAAGCCGGCGTCGCCGGTGCAGGCGTTCGCGCCACCGGAGTTCAGCACCACCGCGGCCAGCCGCGGGGTGGCCAGCGCCTGACGGCTCCACTGCACCGGAGCCGCCTGGAACCGGTTGGACGTGAAGACCGCCGCGGCGTGCGCGTCCGGGCCCTCGTTCACGACCAGGGCCAGATCGGGACGTCCGGAGACCTTGATGCCGCCGGTCACCCCTGCGGCGACGAATCCTTTGGCTGCGGTCACGCTCATGGTGCTACTCCCACGGTGGTCAGGCCGGTGGTCTCGGGGAGACCGAGGGCCAGGTTGATGGATTGGACGGCGGCACCGGCGGTGCCCTTGACGAGGTTGTCGAGCGCGCAGATCGCCACCACGCGTCCGGCTCGCTCGTCCACCGCGACCTGGATCAGTGCGGTGTTCGCGCCCAGGGTGGCGGCGGTGCTCGGCCATTGGCCTTCCGGCAGCAGTCGGACGAAGGGCTCGTCGGCGTAGGCCTGCTCCCAGACCTGCCGCACCTGCGCCGCTGAGACGCCCGGGACGAGCCGCGCGGTGCAGGTGGCCAGGATTCCCCGGGCCATCGGCACCAGGGTCGGGGTGAAGCTGATCCGGATCTCGGCGCCGGTGCTCTTGGTGAGATTCTGCTCGATCTCCGGGATGTGCCGATGGGTGCCGCCGACCGCGTACGGGCTGGCCGCGCCCAGGATCTCCGAGGCCAGCAGGTGCGGCTTGAGCGCCTTGCCGGCCCCGCTCAGCCCGTTGGCCAGCACGGCGACCAGATCGGTGGGCTCGATCACCCCGGCGGCGATCCCCGGTTCCAGGGCGAAGGTCACCGCGGTGACATTGCAGCCCGGGACGGCGATCCGCGTGGCCCCGGCCAGGTTCTCCCGCTGCCTTGCCGCGCCCGCGATCAGCAGTTCGGGCATGCCGTAGGTCCAGGTGCCCGGATGGTCGCCGCCGTAGTAGGCGGTCCAGGCGGCGGCGGATTCCAACCGGTGGTCGGCGCCGAGGTCGACCAGCACGGAACCGGGCGACGCCACCTCCAGCGCGGCGGCGATCTCCCCCGACGCGCCGTGCGGCAACGCCAGGCAGATCACGTCATGCCCGGCCAGCGCCTCAACCGTCGTCTCGCCGATCACCCGGTCGGCCAGCGGGAGTAGGTGCGGGTGGTGGACGCCGAGCCGGTCGCCGGCCGAGGACTTGGCGGTCAGCGCCCCGATGGTGAACTCGGGGTGGTTCAGCAGGATGCGCAGCGTCTCGCCACCGGCGTACCCGGTCGCGCCCGCCACTGCCACGGAGAAAGTCACGGCATGACTATGCCAGAGAAGGAATGAATATTCCAAATGGAGTGGCTGGCTATCCTCGGGCCATGGCACGGCTCCTGACAGCGATCTGGGCCGTACTGGTGCTGACGGCCTGCACGGGGGTGCCGCCGCTGGCCGCACCGGCGCCCGTCCCAGCGAAGCCGACCTGCGCGCCAGCCGACCCGCCACCCGCGGCGGTCGACGAGCCGCTCAGCTTGACCGTGGCCAGCTACAACGTGCTCGGCGGCCCGCCACCGCCCCAGTGGTTCCCCGAGATCGATCCGGCCGAACTGGACCCGCTGGTGCGCGAGCCCGCCGCAGTGGCGCTGATCGAGCACCTCGACGCCGACGTGCTCGGCCTGCAGGAGTACCGCCCGGAGGGCGAATCCGGCGCTCGGATGGCCGCCGACCTCGGTCAATACACCTGGGTGGCTCCGGAATCCGACAACCCGGAAGCGGCCGCGGTGCCCATCCTCTTCCGGTCCGACCGGTTCGACTGCCTGGCCAACGGCGGCGAGAAGGTGACCTCGGTCGGCGAGGACGGGTCGATGCTCGATCGGTACGTCACCTGGGTGGAACTGCGTGACCGGGACAGCGGGCGGCGCTTCTTCGTTCTCAACTACCACGGCCACCCCTGGCAGACCGACGACTTCGCCGCCCTCCGGTCGACCGCCGTCGGCCGCATCATCGAGGTGCTCGAACGGGTGAATCCCGGCCTGGCCGAGCCGTTCGTGATCACCGGCGACTTCAACGCCCGCAACAACGACACCCGCAAGGTGTACCGCGACCACGTCCGCAAACTGGGCAAGCGGGGCATCGTGGACGCCGCGACGATCGCCGCCAAGGATGCCTCCGACATCCCGCGCGCCAACTCGATGAACAAGATGTCGGCGAAGGTCGGCGGGAAGTACGTCGGAAAGGCGATCCGCCGCAACGGTCAGCACATCGACTACGTCTGGGTGCCCGAGGGGACGACAGTGAGCAGCTGGGCGGTGGTCTCCGGCCCGAACGCGACCTGGCGCACCATCGACGGCCGGAAGGTGCCGGTCTGGACGGGGATCATCCCCTCCGACCACTCCCCCGTGGTGGCGAAGCTGCGCTTCAACTGACCCGGCCGCCGAGCCCGGACGACGCGCTCACTCGACGATGGCGGCGGCGAACTCCTCCAGAGCGGTCGACAACGACGCCGGGATGTGACCCTCCAGCCGGGGCGGTAGCTGGAGACTGAGCACCGTCGGCGGCGCCCCCGTCCCGACGGCGGGCAGCGCGACGTTGAGTTCGAGGTTGCCCGTCTTCGACATCAGGGGCAGCCGCTGCTGACCCCGGGCGTACTTGTCGATCCACACCTGCGCCGCCTCGGCCGCGGGCGCCGGCGCGAAGCCGGCGAAGGCATCGAGCGCCCGCCGTACCTCCGGCGCGGTGAGACTGCGCAGCACCGGTTCGCCGGTGCCCCCGCTCCACAGGTCGGTCCGGCCGCCCGGTCGCGGCGTATAGGGAAGGAGATACCGCCCCAGCCGCACGTCGACGCAGAGGTTGTGCGTGCCGACGATGGCCTGCACGGTCACGGTGTGCTCGGCCAGCACCGGCTGCCGCGGCCAGAGCAGGGCGAACCGGTCGAGGAGTTCCGCGTCGCCGACGAACCCCGCTGCGAGCGAGGTCACCAGCGGCCCGATGGAGAAGACGTCACGACGTTTGCGCAGCAGACCGTCGGCGAGCATGGTGTTGAGCAGGTCCGAGGTGGAGCTCTTGGCCAGGCCGAGCTCGTGCGAGATCGCAGCTGCGGTGGACGCCCCCTGCTGGGCCAAGAAGTTGAGGACGGTGACCGCACGCTTGACCGCCGGGGCGCGTCCGGCGCCGGTCATCCCCATGGCTGGTACCCCGCGGCGTTCGCGGCGCTGATCAGCCGGACCGGCATCAGCAGTACTCGTTGCGGCGGCCGCTTGTCATCGTGAAGCTCGCGGCCGAGGTCCATCGCCGCGCGGATGAGACGCACCGGATCCTGCGCCGCGGTGGCCACGATCGGCAGGCCGGCGCGAATCTGCTCCACCGCCGAGGCGCGGCCGTCCACCGCGGTGATCGGAAGCCACCGGTCCCGGCCCGTCAGATGGGCGGCGACCCCGAGAGCGATCGGGTCGCAGACC
Organism: Propionicimonas sp.; assembly: GCA_027492575.1. Lineage (GTDB taxonomy): Bacteria > Actinomycetota > Actinomycetes > Propionibacteriales > Propionibacteriaceae > Propionicimonas. The sequence goes on along the minus strand of JAPUEM010000148.1, from coordinate 33,567 downwards.
GCAAAGATCCCCGCCACCTCGGGATGGGCGGAGAGCACGCGTCTGGCGGCGGCTCGACCGGAGGCGACGTCGTCGTGAAGGCCGTACTCGTGGGCGACGACGGTGACCTCCGGATGATCTCGCAGCGCGTCTCGGAAACCGGCCACCCGGTCGGCGTTGGCGTTCTTGCGCAGTCCGTCGACGATCGCGACCTTCGACCCCGGTCGCACCCGCTCGGCCAACTCATGGCCGGCGAGCCGGCCGGCCTGGGTGTTGTCGCTGGTCACCGCCGCGTCCACATCGTCGATCCGGGTACCCATCGCGACCACCGGCACCCCCGCCTGCCGCGACCGCACCACGAGGTCATCGAAGCCATGGGTATCCACCCCGTCGATCAGGATCACGTCCACCAGGTCGTCGAGCAGCAGTTGCCACTGCTCACGCTGCCGGGCACTGTCGTCGTCCGCTGCGCGAATGAACAACTCGCTCCCCGTGGCGCGAGCAGTCTCCTCCGCGGCGCGCAGCAGCGCGGCGTAGTAGGCGTTCTCAAGGTTGGGCACCAACACTCCGAAGCGCAGCGCGTGGCGCTCCGACAGCCGCGAGATCCCGCCCAGCGCGGCAACCCGGGGGCCCAGCCAGTAGCTTCCGTCCACCCCACGAGCGAGCATCTGCTCGCGGGCGAGGGTCTCGCAGATGCCCTGGACGCTGGTGCGCGGCAGCCCCGTTTCCTGCGCGATCGCCGTCACCGTCAGCGGGCGATGGATGCCGGCGAGCAGCCGCAGCACCTCCGCCGATCGAGTGACGGCGGGCACCCGCGAGCGGCTGGCCATGCTCTCTGCCCCCTTGCCTACTGCCGCGCTCGTTCGAGCGCCACCCGTTGACAATATCCGCGCACCTGTTTAATCTACCAATCACCATATCTCGGACTTTAGATCGATATATGGTGACCGATCGGCAATGCAGCCCGATCGGCATTCAGACGACCTCAACGCGGAGGAGAACGCATGTCGTCGCAGGCAATCTCGAGCAGCTACAGCATCGGTGTGGATTTCGGCACCGAGTCCGGCCGGGCGGTGGTGGTGAACCTGGCCGACGGCTCGGTCGCCGGCTCAGCACAGCGTCCCTACCGCCACGGAGTGATGGACGAGGAGCTGCCCGACTCCGGCATCCGGCTGCCCTTCGATGTCGCCCTGCACGACGCCGACGACTACCTGGAGATCCTCGCCGAGGTAATCCCCGAGGCCCTCACCAAGGCCGGGGTCGACCCGGCAGCGGTAGTCGGCATCGGCATCGACGCCACGGCCTCCTCCCCCCTGGCGACGCTGGCGGACGGCACACCGCTGAGTCGTGACCCCGCTCGCCGCGACCGGCCGCACAGCTACGTCCAGCTCTGGAAGAACCACGCCGCCCAGGCCTGGGCCGACCGGCTCAACGAATGCTGGAGCCACAGCGCCCCCGACCTGCTGCGACGCTACGGCGGCACGATCTCCTCCGAATGGCTCATCCCCAAAGCGCTGTGCCTCTACGAACAGAGCCCCGACCTGTTCGCGCTCGCCGACCGCTTCCTCGAGGTCGGCGACTGGCTCACCTGGCAGCTGACCGGCCGCGAGGTGCGCAACTCCAGCGTCGCCGGCTACAAGGCCTGCCACCAGGAGGATCTGGGCGGCTACCCCAGCGCCGAACTGCTCGACGAACTCTCCGACGGCTTCTCCACGCTGCTGGCGAAGCTGGACGGCGAGCTCGCGCAGCCCGGCCAGCCGGTCGGCACCCTCAGCCCGCAGTGGCAACAGCGACTGGGCCTCGGCCCGGTCCCGGTGGCGGTCAGCAATATGGACGCCCAGGTGGCCGTGGTGGCCGCCGGCATCGACCGTCCCGGCACCATGCTGCTGGTGATGGGCACCTCGGTGTGCAACCTGCTGGTCGCCGAGGAACAGCGCGAGGTCCAGGGCATCTCCGGCATGGTCCGCGACGGCATGCTGCCCGGCTCCTGGGGCTACGAAGCCGGGCAGGCCGGCGTCGGCGACTCACTGAACTGGCTGGTCCGCAACTTCTCCCAAGGCTCCGACGACCCCGTCGCCCTGGCCGACCCCCACCAGACCCTGCTCGCCAGGATCGCCGACCCGGCCCAGGACGGCCCGGCCCTGATCGCCCTGGAATGGGTCAACGGCAACCGCTCACCGCTGGTCGACCCGATGCTCAGCGGGGTCTTCGTGGGGATAACCCTCAACACCCGTCCCCACCACGTCTACCGGGCACTGATGGAAGCCACCTGCTTCGGCCAGTGCCTCATCATCGAGCGCTTCCGCGAGGCGGGCCTGGCCGTGGACGAACTCGTGATCGGCGGCGGACTCGGCCTGAAGAACCCGCTGCTGATGCAGATGCTCGCCGACGCCACCGGGCTGACCGTCAAGGTCGCGGCCTCGGAGAACCTGCCCGCCACCGGCGGTGCGCTCCAGGCCGCCGTCGCGGCCGGCCATTTCCCCAACCATTCCACCGCCGCCACCGCCTGCGCACCGCACCTGGCCGCGATCTACCTGCCGACACCGGAAGGCAGCGCCCGCCTGCAGGGCCTGCTCCAGACCTATCGGCTCCTCCACCAATTCTTCGGCGAGCAGCATCCCGAACTCATGCACCAGCTGCGCGCCACAGTCTCCCGATAAAACCCGAAAGGAATCACCACCATGTCCGATCTCAAGCGTTGGCTCGCAGTTGGCAGCATCGCTGCGCTGGCGATGTCACTGGCAGCCTGTGGCACCGCAGGCACCCCGAGCGCACCTGCGCCCGGCGGCAACGAATCCTCCCCCGGCCAGACCGGCGGCGGTAACCCGGACGGCGAGTACATCTTCGTCGTCAAGCTCTCCGGCGGCGACTGGTTCGGCCGGATGGACGCCCTCACCCAGGAGTTCGGCAAGGCCAACGGCATCACCGTGAAGCAGCTGGCCGGTGACGACTCCAGCGAGGAGAAGCAGATCTCGATCATCTCCGACGTCATCCCGCAGCAGCCGGCCGCGCTGCTGGTCGTGCCGAACTCGCCGGAGTCGGTGGAGAACGTGCTCAAGCGCGCCAAGGACGCCGGGATCACCGTCGTCACTCACGAGGCCGCCGGCATCACCAACACCGACGCCTCCATCGAGGCCTTCGAGGACACCGCCTACGGCGCCCACCAGATGGACGTGCTGGCCCAGTGCATGGGCGACGCCGGCACCTACGTCCAGTTCGTGGGCTCCCTGACCGTGAAGTCGCACAACCTCTGGGCGGAGGGCGCCCTGGCCCAGGCGGCCGCCAGCCACCCGAACATCACCCGGATCGGCGACCCGATCTCGTCCGACGAGAACCAGGAAACCGCCTACCAGCGGACCAAGGAGGTGCTGGCGACCAACCCGGACGTCAAGGGCTTCCTCGGCGCGGCGTCCACGGACGTGGCCGGCATCGGCCGGGCCATCGAAGAGGCCGGCAAGACCGACAGCACCTGTGTGGTGGGCACCTCGCTGCCGTCCATCTCGGGCCAGCTGCTGCAGACCGGCGCGGTCGACACCATCACCTTCTGGGATCCGGGTCTGGCCGGCCAGGCGATGATCGTGGCCGCGCAGAAGATCAACGCCGGCGAGGCGATCGCTAGCGGCACCGATCTGGGCATCGAGGGCTACAACAGCCTGGTCGAGAGCACCGAGTTCCCGCGGACCTTCTACGGTCAGGCCTGGGTCGATGTGACCAAGGACAACGCCGGCGACTTCCCGTTCTGACAGTTGGGAACAGCCATGAACCAGCCACTCCTTGAGGTCCGTGGGATCTCGAAGCGCTATGGCGGGGTTCAGGCTCTCGACGACGTCTCCGTCGGATTCGGCGCCGGCCAGGTGCATTGCCTGGCCGGCGTCAACGGTTCCGGAAAATCGACGCTGATCAAGATCATCAGCGGCGTCGAGACTCCGGATTCCGGCGAGATCATCATCGAGGGCCAGACCCTCCGCAACAACAACCCGCGCACCGCGCTCAACCACGGCATCCAGGTGATCTACCAGGATCTCGCCCTCTTCGGGAACCTGACGGTCGCGGAGAACATCGACATGCTGCGGCGTTCGATGTCGGCCAGCCCCCTGGTCAGCCACCACGAGGCGATCCAGCGTGCCACGGCGGTCACCGAACGACTCGACCTCCACCTCAACCTGCACGCCGACGTGGAGGACCTGCCGATCGCCGACCGGCAGCTGGTCGCGATCTGCCGCGCGCTGAACCAGGACGCCCGCGTCTTGTTCATGGACGAGCCGACCACCGCGCTCACCTGGCGCGAGGTGGACAAGCTCTTCGAGGTCGTCAACCGGCTGCGCTCCGACGGCGTCGCGGTCGTCTTCGTCTCGCACAAGCTGGACGAGGCGCTGGCCATCTCCGACGAGGTGACCGTGCTGCGCAACGGCCTATGGGTCGCCGGCGGCCCGGCCTCCGGCTTCACCGAGGAGTCACTGGCCGAGGCGTTGGTGGGCTCCAAGACCACGACCGACCGGATCGTCCCCGAGGTGTCCCCCGCCGAGGCGCCGGCCCTGCAGGTCAGCGGCCTGTCGGCGCACACCCAGTTCAAGGACATCTCCTTCGAGGTGATGCCCGGCGAGATCGTCGGCATCACCGGGCTGCGGGGATCCGGACGCACCCAGATCGCCGACGCCATGTTCGGGCTGCTGCCCGCCGACTCCGGCGAGATCCGGGTCTTCGGCGAGGTCGTCCCGCCCGGAGACCCCCGGCATGCGATCGCCGCCGGTATCGCCTACGTACCCGAGGACCGGCTGCGTCAGGGCGTCTTCCTGACCCGTCCGATCGCGGAGAACATCACCGCCAGCGTGCTGGACGAACTCAGCAAGGCCTCGGTGATCTCCCGGCCGGACTCGGCCAAGCTCGTGGACGCCACGGTCGACGCCCTCGGCATCAAGATCGGCAAGTCCTCCGATTCGGTCCGCACCCTCTCCGGTGGCAACCAGCAGAAGGTTGTCCTCGGCAAGTGGGTCGCCACCAAGCCGCGGGTGCTGATCCTCAACGGCCCGACCGTCGGCGTCGACATCGGCGCCAAGTTCGGCATCCTGCAAATCCTGCGCGACTACGCCGCCCAAGGCATGGCCGTGGTGGTGGTCTCCGATGACTTCCAGGAAGTGGTCGGCGTCTGCAACCGCGTCCTGGTGGTCGACAAGGGCCTGCTCCGCGGCGAGCTGACCGGTGATCAGGTCACCGTCGAAGCAGTCCGTGAACTCGTGATGGAGGTGAGTCAGTGATGAACTGGTCCAAACTTCGCGGCCCCAACAATGAGGGCATCCTGCTGGGCGTGATCCTGATCGCACTGGCGGCGATGGCGATCATCTCGCCCGGGGCGCTGACCCTCAGCTTCGCCGGCGACATCGTCCGGTCGGCGCTGGTCAGCATGAGCCTCGCGCTCGGTGTGATGATGGTCATCGTCTCCGGTGGCTTCGATCTGTCGTTCATGGCGATCGCCATCGCCTCCGGCTACACCACGGTGTTGCTGATGCAGCAGCTGGGCCTGGACGGAGCCGTCTGGCCGTTCTTCGTGGCGATCGTGATCGGCTGCGTGCTGGCGCTGCCGAACATCCTGCTGATCGCGCACTTCAAGGTGCCCACCCTGATGGCCACCCTCGGCACCCAGACGATCATCCGCGGCTTCCTGCTCGCCTTCGTCGGGTCGTCCTACATCGCCCAGCTGCCGCCGGCGCTGAACTCGGTGGGCCAGACCTTCCTCTTCTCGCTGGGCGACAGCCCGGTCAGCGTGCTGGTCATTCCGGTGATCCTGCTCTGCGTCGCCATCGCGCTCTTCCTGCGCCGGACGTACTACGGACGCGCGATCTTCGCCGTCGGTGGCGACTCGGAGGCGGCGGAGCGGGCCGGTGTGCCCGTCTTCCGGGTGCAGTCCCTGCTGCTGCTGCTCTCCGGCGGCATCGCGGGCTTCGCGGGCATGACCCACGTCGCCATCAACCGGACCGCCAACCCGTTCGACCTGGTCGGCGGCGAGCTCGATGTGATCGCTGCGGTGGTCATCGGCGGCGCACTGGACACCGGCGGCCGGGGCAGCGTCAAGGGGACCGTGCTCGGCGTCCTGCTGATCGCGCTGGTCCGCAACAGCCTGATCCGGCTCGGCGTGCCGAGCTACTGGCAGGTCTTCGTCGTCGGCGCGGTCGTGCTGGTCGGCGTTGCTGTCCAGGCACTCAGCAATCGCAGTCGGGGTCACCGCACCCCCATCCTGGAAGGGGCCTGAGCCATGGCAACAAATCGCTCCCTGCTCGACACCCTGAAGTACAACGACACCGCTCGCATGGCAGCCCTGCTGGTGCTGGTCGCGGCGATCTTCGGGATCATGCGGCCGGGGTCGTTCCTGACCCCGCTGAACGTGCAGTCGCTGTCGTTCAGCCTGCCGGAGGTGGGTCTGCTCGCCCTCGCCATGGTGATCGCCATGGCCAGCGGCGGGATCGACCTGTCGCTGGTGGCCATCGCCAACCTGGCGGCGATCACGATCGTGACCGTGGGCCAGTGGGGCATCGACATGGCGGTGCACCCGGTCTACCTCACCCTCATCGCGGTGCCCGCCAGCATCGCCATCGGCACCCTGGCCGGGTTGGTGAACGGCCTGCTGGTGGCGTATGTCGACATCCGTCCGATTCTGGCCACGCTGGCCACCGGCAGCCTGTACACCGGTCTGGCGCTGGCCATCACGATGGGCAAGTCGCTGTACAGTCTCCCGCAGCCGATCGCCGATCTGGGGCTGGCGACCTTCGCGGGCATCCCGGTGATGCTGCTGCTGGCGGCGGTGGTGGCCGCGGCCATCTGGTTCGTGATGAGCCGGACGACCTTCGGACGCCGGGCGCTGCTCTACGGCACCAACCCCACAACGGCGCGGTACTCCGGGTTCAGCATCGTGAAGGTGCACCTGCACACCTACATGCTCGCAGGCGCTCTGGCCGGCATCGCGGCGGTCTTCATCACCGCGCGCTCGGCGAGCGCGTCGGCCAGCTTCGGTGGCAGCTACATCCTGCTGGCGATCACCATCGCGGTGCTCGGCGGCACCGATCCGACCGGCGGCCGGATCCGGATCGGCGGCTGCATCCTGGCGACCGTCCTGCTGCAGGTAGTGAGCAACGGGTTCAACCTGCTGCAGATCAACCCGTACATCTACCAGATCGTGCAGGGCCTGATCCTGGCCACCTTCGTGGTCAGTTCGGTGCGCGCCAGTTCCGGTCGCGCACCCAAGCCGATGAAGCCCAAGGCGGTGAGGGTCGAACCGGCCGCTGCGTGATTCGCCGGCGCGGCCGGCCGGGTTGGTCTCAGATGAGTTCGACCAGGTCGGCCACGCCGCCCAGCATCAGGTCGGGGCGGAACGGGTAGGTCTCCACGTCCGCGGCGGTCGTCACGCCGGTGAGCACCAGGACGGTGAGCAGCCCGGCCTCCATGCCGGCCACGATGTCGGTGTCCATTCGGTCGCCGATCATGGCGGTGGTCTCGGAGTGGGCTTCGATCCGGTTCATCGCGGAGCGGAACATCATCGGGTTGGGCTTGCCGACCACGTACGGCTGGCGGTTGGTGGCGGCGGTGATCATCGCCGCCACCGCGCCGGTCGCCGGCAGGATGCCGTCCTTGCTGGGGCCGGTGGCATCCGGGTTGGTGACGATGAACCGGGCGCCGTCGATGATCAGCCGGATGGCGGTGGTGATCGCCTCGAAGGAGTAGTTGCGGGTCTCCCCCAGCACCACGAAGTCGGGGTCGACGTCGGTCAGCACGAAACCGGCCTCGTGCAGCGCGGTGGTCAGGCCGACCTCGCCGATCACGAACGCGGTCTTGTCACCGGGCTGGTGTTTGAGGAAGGCCGCGGTGGCCATCGCCGAGGTCCAGATGTTCTCCTCGGGGATGTTCAGCCCGGAGCGGGCCAGCCGCGCCGAGAGGTCACGAGCGGTGAAGGTGGAGTTGTTGGTGAGCACCAGAAATCGCTTCGAGGTGGTCACCCAGCGGTCGATCAACTCGGCCGCCCCGGGCAGCGGGACCTCCTCGTGCACCAGGACGCCGTCCATGTCGGTGAGGAAGCATTCGATGTCGCGCACTTTACGCATGCTGTCATTCTCCCATCAGAACGCGCGCAACTCGGCTCCGATCGCTGCCGTGGCCTGCGCTACTGCCGCCTCTCGGGCGGCGGCGGTTTCGGCGTCGGTCAACGTCCGGTCGGGAGCGCGGAAGCGGAGCGCGAAGGCCAGCGACTTGTGGCCTTCGGGCACCTGACTGCCGGTGTAGACGTCGAAGAGTGCCAGCGACTCCAGCAGGTCTCCGGCGCCGTCGGCCAGCGCCTGCTTCACCGCGCCGACCGGCACGTCCTCGGCGACCACCAGCGCCACGTCCTCCTTCGCCACCGGGTGGGAGGAGACGGACGCGATGCTGCCGCGGGCCGGCGCCAGCCGGAGCAGGGCGTCCAGGTCGATCTCGACGGCGGCCGTGCGCGGCGGCAGGCCGAAGTCGCGGCAGACCGCCGGGTGCAGTTCGCCGGCATGACCGACGACTTCGCCCTCCAGCGACAACGCGGCGCAACGGCCGGGGTGCCAGGGTGCCTGGTCGGCGGCCACCCGGGTGAGGGTGGCACCCACCGCGCCGGCGACCACGTCGGCCAGCGCGAAGGCCTGCTCCCAGCCGGCCGGGACGCCCGCGCCCTGCCAGCCGGGACGCCGCCACCAGCCGGTCAGCACCGCGCCGAGGTGACGCGGCTGCACCGGCAGCGCGGCCTCGATGGCAGCCAGTTCGGCTTCGCTGGGACGGTCGGTGACCGCCGGGATCGGGGCGACCGCCGGCTCGCCGGCGAAGAAGACCCGGCCGGTCTCGAAGAGCGCCAGGTCGTCGTTGCCGCGCGACGTGTTCCGCGCGACCGCCGCGAACAGGCCCGGCAGCATCGTGGTCCGCAGATCGGGCTGGGTCTCGGCCAGCGGGTTGTGCAGCCGCACCAGGGCGCGGCGCTCGTCGTCGGCGGGGACGCCCATCCGGTCCAGTTCCTCGGCGGAGCCGAACGGGAAGCTGAGCACCTCGACGAAGCCGGCGTCCACCGCGGCGGCGTTGATCGCCCGGCGGGCGCGCTGGCCGGCGGTGTAGCCGCGTCCGACCGGGGCCCGGGGCACCAGCGGGGGCAGGGAGTCGAAGCCGAGTTTGCGGCCGACCTCCTCGACGTAGTCGTAGGGGTCGCGCAGGTCAGGCCGCCACGTCGGCGGGAGGAGATGCAACTCCGGTACGACTTGGTCGGCAGCGAGATCCCGGATCAAGTCCGGGATGACGGTGGTGGGGTCGGGCTCGACCGTTGCGTCGAGTGACACCACGACCCCGGAAGCCGTCAGGATCTCCACGACCTGCTCAGCGCTCACCGACGTCCCGAGAATGCGGGAAGGAAGGTCGGCGGGAATGTTCTGGGTGGGCATCGCGGGCACCTCTCCGGCGACGGTCTCCGCCGCCGAGAGTGTCCCGCCGGCGAGCTCGACCAGCAGTTGGGCGGCCCGGTGCGCCGCGGCGTAGGCGGCGTTCGGGTCGACGCCGCGGTGGAAGCGCTTGGAGGCCTCGGAAGGCAGGTTGTGCCGGCGCAGCGTCCAGCCGATGCTGGAGGAGTCGAAGTGGGCCGCCTCCAGCACGATGTCGGTGGTGCGGTCGTCGATCTCGGTGGTCGCGCCGCCCATCACGCCGGCGATGCCGATCGGGCCGGAATCGTCGACGATCAGCAGGTCGTCTGCGTGCAGCGTCCGGGTGACGTCGTCCAGGGTGACGATCTGTTCGCCGGGCACCGCCTTGCGCACCCGGATCGGGCCGGCGAGCTTGCCCGCGTCATAGGCGTGCAGCGGCTGGCCGGTCTCCAGCATGACGTAGTTGGTGATGTCGACCGCCAGCGAGATGGAGCGCATCCCGGCCATGGCGAGCCGGCGCGCCATCCAGCGCGGGGTCGGACGAGCCGGGTCGATGCCGGTCACCGTCAGCGCCACGAACAGCGGGCAGGCCGGGTCGTCCAGGACGACCGGGTAGCCGTCGGCCTTGGTCGCCGGGGTGGCCCGGTCGACCACGTCGGTGAAAGCCAGGCCCAGGTTCTGGGCGGATTCGCGGGCCAGGCCGCGGATCGACAAGCAGTAGCCGATATCGGGCGAGACGTCGATGTCGAGAATGTCGTCGCGCAGCAGCAGCACCCCGGACGGATCGTCGCCCGGCGCCAGCCCGGCGTCGGTGGGCAGCACGATGATGCCGTCGTGGTCGTGCCCGATGCCGAGCTCCAGCTCGGAGCAGATCATGCCGTCGGAGAGGTGCCCGTAGGTCTTGCGGGCGCTGATCGCGAACCCGCCGGCCAGCACCGCACCCGGCAGCGAGACCACGACCAGGTCGCCGACCGCGAAGTTGTGCGCCCCGCAGACCACAGACCGGCAACCCTGGGGGTAGTCGTCGTGCGGCTCGTTGTGAGCGGGCCCGACGTCGACCTGCACCCAGCGGATCGTCTTGCCGTTCTTCTGCGGCTCGTCGACGGACGCCAGCACGCGGCCGACGACCACCGGGCCGCTGATGTCGGCACCCGACTCGTCGACCGTCTCGACCTCCAGCCCGGCGCGGATCAGCACCTCGGCCAACTCGCGTCCGGTCATGCCCTCCGGCAGCGCGGTCCACTCCCGCAGCCAGCCCAGTGGCGCCCTCATCGCGCGACTCCCTTCAGTGAACGGCTGAACCGGACGTCGCCCTGCACCATGTCGCGCATGTCGGCGGCATTGTTGCGGAACATCAGCGTCCGCTCGATGCCCATGCCGAAAGCGAAGCCGGAGTAGACGTCGGTGTCGATGCCGCAGGCGGCCAGCACCCGCGGGTTCACCACCCCGCAGCCGCCCCACTCGATCCAGCCCTGCGACTTGCAGGTGCGGCACGGGTTCTCGGGGTCACCCACCGAGGCCCCGTGGCAGACGAAGCACTGCAGGTCGACCTCGGCCGAGGGTTCGGTGAACGGGAAGAAGTGGGGACGCATCCGGGTCTCGACATCCTCGCCGAACATGGAGCGGGCCAGGTGGTCGAGGGTGCCCTTCAGGTGCGCCAGGGAGATCCCCTTGTCGACGACCAGTCCCTCGATCTGGTGGAAGACCGGGACGTGGGTGGCGTCGAACTCGTCGGCGCGATACACCTTGCCGGGGCAGACGATGTAGACCGGCAGCGGACGCTCCAGCAGAGCGCGGATCTGCACCGGCGAGGTCTGGGTGCGCAGCACCACGTGGTGGTCGAGCGGCTCGACGAAGAGGGTGTCGCTGGTGGCGCGCGCCGGGTGGTCGGGGCCGGTGTTGAGGGCGTCGAAGTTCAGCCACTCCCCCTCGGCCTCCGGACCTTCGGCGATCTCCCAGCCCATCGCGACGAAGACGTCGGAGAGCTGGTCCATCAGGGCGGTGATCGGGTGCGGGGCGCCCTGCGGGCCGAGTTCGACCGGCAGTGTGACGTCGATCCGCTCCTCGACCAGGACGCGCTCCAGCTCGGCCGCCTCGACCTCCGCCTCCCGGGCGGAAAACGCCTCGGCGACCCGGGCGCGGGCGGCGCCGAGCCGCTGGCCGGCGTCCTTGCGCTCCGGGCCGGGCAGGCTGCCGATCTCGCGGTTGGCCAGGCCCAGGCCCGACCGCTCGCCGATATGGGCGAGCCGGGCCTGCTTCAGCTCGGCGGTCGAGGTGGCGGACGCGAAGGCGTCCAGCGCCTGCGCAACCAATCCGCCGATGGACGCTTCGTCCAGCGCCATGGGTCGTCCTTTCAGTTCGACGCCCGCTGCGCGCTCGCGCTGGCGTACAGGCAGACCGCCGCGGCGGTCGCCAGATTGAGGCTTTCAGCATGCCCGTAGATCGGCACCGCGACCGTCCGGTCGGCCAGTTCCAGATGCTCCACCGGCAGCCCCCAGGATTCGTTGCCCATCACCCAGGCGGTGGGCTTGTCGAGGTCGGCGTCCAGGTCGGTGAGGTCGGTGCCGGAGGCGCCGTCGGTGGCGAAGATCTGCATCCCCGCCTCGCGGCAGGAGGCGATCGCCTCAGCCAGATCGACCCCCACCACGATCGGCAGATGGAAGAGGCTGCCCACGGAAGCCCGGACGGTCTTGGGGTTGTACACCTCGACCGAATCCGAACTCAGAATCACCGCGTCGGCGCCGAAGGCGTCCGCGCAGCGGATCACCGTCCCGGCATTGCCCGGATCGCGGACCTGGGCGCAGATCACCACCAGCGAGACGTTCTTGCGGCGGTGCTTCTTCTTGGGCTGCTTGTCCGGCTTGGGCTGCTTCTTGTAGAGCACTGTGGTGAGCGGGACGTCGATCGCGTGCGCCACCGCCACCACCCCTTGCGGGGTGACCGTGTCGGTGATGGTCGCCAGGTTCTGCTCGCTGACCGCGTAGTACGGCACCCCGGCCGCCTTGGTGGCGTCCAGCAGGTCGGTATTGGCCAGCACCGCGTCCCAGCGGAAGTAGACCTCGGACACCACTCCGGGGACGGCCAGCGCCTCCCGGACGGCCTGACGTCCTTCCACCAGGAACTTGCCGGCCTCCTTGCGCGCGGCACGCCGCTGCAGGGCGCGGGCAGCCCGCAGGGTGGCCTGGCTGGGCTCGGGCAGTTCGATGGGCGCGGCGGTCATCGACACACACCTCCTGGGCAATTGGTTCCAGCGCGGCCCGGGTAGGGGCCGCGCTGGAGAAGTGGTGAGCGAATCAGGCTGCTTGAGTCTGGTTGGCTTTGGCGATCTCGACCAGCGCGGCGAACGCGGTCGGATCCGAGACGGCCAGTTCGGCCATGATCTTGCGATCCACCTCGACTCCGGCGTTCTTCAGGCCGTTGATAAATCGGTTGTAGGTGATGCCCTGCTCGCGGGCGGCGGCGTTGATCCGCTGGATCCACAGGGCGCGGAAGTCACCCTTGCGGGCGCGGCGATCCCGGTAGGCGTAGGTGTAGCTGTGGAGCAGCTGCTCCTTGGCCTTGCGGTAGAGCCGGGACCGCTGACCGCGGTAGCCGGACGCCTGCTCCAGAACCTCGCGACGCTTCTTCTGCGCATTGACTGCGCGCTTCACTCGTGCCATGACTTACTCCTTGAAGAATCGATCGGGGGTTACTTGGTGTAGCCGGCGAGGAGACGCTTCGCCTTCTTGGCATCGCCCTTGGCCACCACGGCGTCGCCGTCGATGCGACGGGTGCGGCTGGTCGGCTTGTGCTCGTTGAGGTGCATCTTGCCGGCCTGGCGGTGCATCACCTTGCCGGAGCCGGTCACGCGGAAGCGCTTCTTGGCACCGGAATGGGTCTTCATCTTGGGCATGGTGTCTCTTTCTCCTGATTACTACAGCTCGATGTCGGGGTCCATGTTGTCGGCGGGACCCCGCTTCTTCTTCGGTGCGGCGACCGAGGCGTGCGCGGCGCGCAGCTCAGCCTGCTCATTGCGCTCGGCCTCGGCGGCGGCCTCGCGGGAGGCGGCCCGGGCGGCCTTGGCGGCCTCCACCTCGACCTTGGCCTCGGTCTTCTTGCGGGTCGGCGAGAGCACCATCAGCATGTTGCGGCCATCCTGCTTGGGCGCGGACTCGATGAAACCGTCTTCGGCGACGTCATCGGCCAGCTTCTTCAGCAGGTTGAAGCCGAGTTCGGGACGGCTCTGCTCGCGGCCCCGGAACATGATCGTGATCTTCACCTTGTCGCCGGCCTTGAGGAAGCGCACGACGTGACCCTTCTTGGTCTCGTAGTCGTGGCTGTCGATCTTGGGCCGCAGCTTCATCTCTTTGATGACGGTGTTGGTCTGGTTGCGGCGCGATTCGCGCGCCTTCTGGGCTGCCTCGTATTTGAACTTGCCGTAGTCCATGAGCTTGGCGACCGGGGGACGCGCCATCGGCGCCACCTCGACCAGGTCGAGATCGGCCTCGCGGGCCAGGCGCAGGGCATCCTCGATCCGAACGATGCCGACCTGTTCGCCGGCAGGGCCGACCAGGCGCACCTCGGGTACTCCGATGCGTTCGTTGATACGCGGTTCAGTGCTGATGAGTCCTCCAAAGGAATCCGGGTTGGCGTCGGTGAAAGCAGAAGGGCCCCCGCGCATGCGGAGACCCTGAAATCGGGCAACCCGAATCGGGCTGCCGTACCGACCCGGCGCCGCCAGGCACCTGGGTGGGAGTTCAGGACTCCACTTCGCTGGGCCAGCCTGAGCTGACCGACCCGGCCATGTTAGCAGGCGGCGCCGTCCGCGGGCACATCGGCGGCGCGGTAGAGCCAGCCGAAGCCGCCGTCCGGCAACTCGACCAGGCGGCGGCCCTGGGCGAGTTCACCGATCAGGTCGGCCTCGATGACCAGCCGGGCTGGGCCGGCGAGGTCGATCACCACTGCCGCGGCGCGGGTCTCGACGGCGGTGGCGGCGACCTCGTCCAGGGTGCACGGGACAGGACGGGCGGCCGGGTTCCACGCCAGCAGCGCGTCCAGGCCGGTGAAGGCGAGCAGCCCGATGCCGCCGTCGGCGGCGGTCACCTGGACGGCGGAGAGGTCCCCGTCCGGGTCGGGGGCGATCGGCAGCAGCAGCCGCGCGGTGCACAGGGCGGCCACGGCGCGGGGGTACCCGGCCTCGTGGTCGGCGGCTTGGGCGAGGGCGACGCGCACCTGCGGGTCGGCGTGGCCGTGGTCGCCGGCGAAGGCCTGGTTCGGGCTGCCCAGCTGCCTCATGACCGGTTCGCCTTCCAGGCGGCGGTCAGCTCGCCGACGAAGCTGCGGGCGCGCTCGCCGTCCACTCGCTGCACGGCCATCAGCGGACGGCTGCCCGGATCCTCCTCGAAGAGGACGTAGGCCCAGGGGTCGTGGGCGGTGAACCGGAAGCCCTCGATCTGCTGCCAGCCGATCCGGTGGGTGCGCAGTCCGTTGCGGATCAGCAGGCCCTCGTCGTCGGCGCGGACGTTGCTCAGCCCGATGCCGAGCATCATGCCCAGCATCACCAGGATGAACAGCACCAGGGTGGCGACCTGGGCGCCGTTGAAGAGCTCCTGGATGTCCGGCGGCAGCGCCTGCCAGCCCACCCAGGCAGCGATCAGGAGCACCACCGACAGGCCGATCGCGGTCAGCGTGGTGACCCGGGGGTAGTACGCCCGCGTCATGGGCGCCTAGATCCGGCAGGCGTGGATGGCGGTGACCAGGATGCCGTCGGCGCCGGCCGTCCACAGCTCGTCCATGATCCGCTGCGCGTTCTCCCGCGGGATCATCGCGCGCACGGCCACCCAGCCGGCCTTGGCCAGCGGGGAGACGGTGGGCGAGTCGATGCCCGGGGTGATCGCGCAGGCCGCGGTCAGGTTCGCCTCGGCCACGTTGTAGTCGATCATCAGGTAGTTGCGGGCGGCGATGACGCCGTCCAGCCGGCGGCGCAGCTGGTCGAGGCCGTCGGGCGCCGGGGTCTCCGCGCGCTGGATGAGGATCGCCTCGGATTCCAGGATCGACTCGCCGAAGAGCTCCAGCCCGGCGCGCCGCAGCGTCGTGCCGGTCTCGACGACATCGGCGATCACGTCCGCGACGCCGAGCCGGATCGAGCTCTCCACGGCTCCGTCGAGCTTGATCAGCCGGGCGGTCACGCCGGCGCGCTCGAGGTGGGCGGCGACCAGCCCCGGGTAGGAGGTCGCGATCCGCTTGCCGGAGAGATCGGAGACCCCCATCAGCTTCCCACCGGGGGCGGCGAACCGGAACCGGGTGGCGCCGAAACCGAGGGCGAGCACCTCCTGGGCGTCGGCTCCGGAGTCGAGCAGCATGTCCCGTCCGGTGATGCCCAGATCGAGGGTGCCCTCCCCCACGTAGACCGCGATATCCCGCGGGCGCAGGTAGTAGAACTCGACGCCGTTGGCCTCGTCGACCAGGACGAGTTCCTTGGGGTCGTGGCGCTGCCGGTAGCCGGCCTCGCGCAGCATTCCGGAGGCGGATTCGGCCAGCGAGCCCTTGTTGGGGACGGCGATCTTCAGCAATTCATTCCCAGTCGTGCGTGGTTTGTCAGAGGTAGTCGTAGATGTCTTCGGGTTCCAGGCCCAGGGCCAGCATCAGCACCTGCAGGTGGTAGATCAGCTGGCTGATCTCCTCGGCGGCCTGCTCCTTCGACTGGTACTCGGCGGCCATCCACACCTCGGCGGCCTCCTCGACGATCTTCTTCCCGATCGCGTGGACGCCGGCGTCGAGGGCGCGGACCGTCCCGGAACCCTCCGGACGGGTGATCGCCCGGTGCGACAGTTCGGCGAAGAGGTCGTCGAAGGATTTGCTCACCGGGGCATCCTAACCTGACCCGCCGCGGGAGCCCGACCGTGTTGACGATCCCAGACGACAAGCGTCTCAGCCGCGTCAGCGGGTGAACGCGCAGATGTCTCGACGAGTACCGCGCCAGCGGTACGAGGAATAGAGCCTGTCGAAGGGTCCCAGCTCAGCGGACGCCCAGCAGCGCGTCCAGGACGGCGGCCACCTGCCCGGGCGCCAGCGGGTCGCCCGTCCCTGCCGCCACCGCCCACTCGTCCACCGCGAGCAGGGCGCGGGGGGCGTCCAGATCGTCGCGGAGGGCCGCCCGGACCTCCGCCAGCAGAGCCGGTGCGCCGGGAGCCGCAGGGGCGGCCAGCGCGGCGCGCCAGCGATCGAGGCGGCGCTGGGCGACATCCAGTTCGGGGTAGCCGAACTCCCAGTCGTCGCGGTAGTGGTGGGCCAGCAGCGCCAGCCGGATAGCCATCGGGTCGAACCCCTCGGCGAGCAGGCTGCTGACGAAGACCAGGTTGCCCCGGGACTTGCTCATCTTCTCGCCGTCGAAGCCGACCATGCCGGCATGCAGATAGCTCTGGGCGAATGGCCGGCCGGTGATCGCGGTGGCCTCCGCGGCCGACATCGGGTGGTGCGGGAAGGCCAGGTCGCTGCCACCGGCCTGCACGTCGAAGGCCGCGCCGAGGGCGTTGACCGCGATGGCCGTGCACTCGATGTGCCAGCCCGGGCGTCCCTCGCCCAGCGGCGATTCCCAGGCTGGCTCGCCGGGACGGGCCACCCGCCAGACCAGGCAGTCCAGCGGATTCCGCTTGCCCGGACGATCCGGGTCGCCGCCGCGTTCGGCGAAGAGGGTCAGCGCCTCGTCCGGTGGCAGCCCGACGAGGTCGACGTCGGCCATCTCGCAGTACCAGTCGGGATGGACGGGGTCGTCGACCTGGTAGACCCGTCCGGTGGCCAGCAACCGTCGCAGGTAGTCGCCGATCAGGCCCAGGCTTTCCACCACCCCTTGGAAGGGATCGGGGGGCAGCACCCGCAGGGCGGCCATGTCGGCGCGGAAGAGGTCGGTCTGCTCCTGCGCGAGCTCCCACCAGTCGGTGTCGGTGGCATCCGCCCGCTCCAGCAGCGGATCGTCCACGTCGGTAACGTTCTGGGCGTACCGGACCTGGTGGCCGGTGTCGACAAGCGCACGGTTGAGCAGGTCGACCGCGAGGTAGGTGAAGGCGTGGCCGAGGTGGGTGGCGTCGTAGGGGGTGATCCCGCAGGCGTAGACCCGAGCGAGTTTCTCGCCGGGCGCCACCGGTACTCGCATCCCGGACCGGCTGTCCAGAATCTGAACAACGCCGCCGTCTGCGGGCAGCACGGGGATCGCGGGAGCGGGCCAGGAACGCACGGACCGCAGCCTACCGGCCCGTGCGAAGCGGGCTGGTCCGGGTGTCGTAGGCTGATGCGGGTTCTGACGGAAGGGGTGCCACATGGGGTGGCTGGAGGCGATCGTGCTGGGGGTCGTCCAGGGGCTCACGGAGTTCCTGCCGATCTCGTCCAGCGCCCACCAGTCGATCGTGGGGCAGCTCTTCTTCGGCGGTCACGACCCCGGCGCCGCGTTCACCGCGATCACCCAGCTCGGCACCGAGACCGCGGTGGTGGTCTACTTCGCCCGCGATATCGGCCGGATCATCAAGAACTGGGCGCTGGCGCTGGTCGGACGGATCCCCCGCAGCGACCCGGACGCCCGGATCGGCTGGCTGGTGATCGTCGGCTCGATCCCGGTGGTGCTCGGCGGGTTGCTCTTCGAGGACGCCATCGACACCTGGCTGCGCAACCTGTGGATCACCGTGGCGATGCTGGCCGGGGTGGGCGTCCTGCTGTGGCTGGCCGACCGGTTCGCCCAGCACCGCTACGAACTCGAGCACCTCACCTGGCGCGACGGCATCGCGCTGGGCTTCGCGCAGGCGCTGGCGCTGATCCCCGGGGTCTCCCGTTCCGGTGCGACGATCTCCGCGGGGCTCTTCCTCGGCTACACCCGGCCGGCGGCCACCCGGTACGCCTTCCTGCTGGCGATTCCGGCGGTCTTCGGCTCCGGGCTGTACAAGCTGAAGGACATCGGCGCCGAGACCGGCCTGGAGTGGGGGCCGATCATCGTGGCCACCGTCATCTCCTTCATCGTCGGGCTCGCGGTCATCCATTGGCTGTTGAGGTACGTCAGCAAGCACAGCTTCTCGATCTTCGTCTGGTACCGGCTGGCGGTGGCGGCGGTGCTGGCCGCCCTGCTCGCCACCGGCTACCTGCAGCCGGTCTGATGCAACGGCGAGCGGTTGGCTCCAGTGGTCTGCAGGTCTCCCGGCTCGGGCTGGGGACGCTGACCTGGGGACGCGACACCAAGGCGGACGAAGCCGGCTCCCTGGTGCGCGCCTTCGTCGAGGCCGGTGGATCGTTGATCGACACCGCCGCCGCGTACGGCGCCGGCGAGGCGGAGCGGATGCTCGGCAAGCTCATGCGTTCGGAGATCCGGCGTGACGATCTGGTGATCGCGACCAAGGCCGGCTTCGGCATCCGGGAGGGCGAGCGCGTGATCGACACCTCCCGGCAGGCTCTGCTGGCCGATCTGCGGGGATCGCTGCGCCGGCTCGGCACCGACCACCTCGACATCTGGCAGTTGCACGCCTGGGGTTCGGCGCCGCTGGAGGAGTCGCTGGCAGCGGTGGATACCGCGGTCGCGGCGGGTGACGTCCGCTATGCCGGGGTGTCGAACTTCGTCGGCTGGCAGACCGCCCAGGCGGCCACCTGGCAGAGCGCCTTCCCGGGCCGGGCGCCGATCACCTCCGCGCAGGTGGAGTACTCGCTGCTCGCCCGCCGCGCCGAGGTGGAGGTGATCCCCGCCGTCCGGGCGTTCGGGCTGGGCCTCTTCCCCTGGTCGCCGATCGGACGCGGGGTGCTGACCGGCAAGTACCGCCGGCACATGCCGCGGGATTCGCGGGGCGCCGCCACCCACTTCTCCTGGTTCGTGGAGCCCTACCTGGAGGCCCGCTCCCGCTCCGTGGTGGACGCCGTCGTCGTGGCTGCCGACGGCCTGGATCTGACCCCGGCTCAGGTCGCGCTGCTGTGGGTGCGGGACGCTCCGGCCGTCACCGCTCCCCTGCTGGGCGCCCGCACCGTCGAGCAGCTGACTCCCTACCTGGCCGTGGACGACATCGAGTTGCCCATCGAGATCGTCGCCGCCCTGGACGACGTCTCCGGAGGCCCCAACGCCGGCCGGGAGCCTCAGGCCTGATCGAGGAACCGATCCAGGACACGGCAGCCGAACTGCAGGGATTCGACCGGCACCCGCTCGTCCACGCCGTGGAAGAGGGCGGCGAAGTCGAGCTCGGGCGGCAGTCGCAGCGGAGAGAAGCCGAAGCAGCGGACGCCGAGCCGCGACCAGGCCTTGGCGTCGGTGCCGCCGCTCATCAGGAAGGGCACCGGCACCGCCTCCGGATCCTCGGCCAGCAGCGAGCCGGTCATCGCGTCCACCAGGCTCCCGGAGAAGTCGGTCTCGACCGCGATATCGGAGGTCTCCACCTCGTATCGCACCTTGTCGCCGAGCAGTTCGGCGATGGTGGTGTAGAACTCGTCCTCGTAGCCGGGGATGAAGCGGCCGTCGACGCCGGCGGTGGCGTGGCCGGGGATGACGTTCATCTTGTAGCCGGCCTGCAGCATGGTCGGGTTGGCGGTGTTCGACATGGTGGCGCCGATCATGCGGGCCAGCGAGCCGATCCGGGCCAGGGTCTCCTCGGCGCTGTCGACGTTGATCTGGACGCCGAGCGCGTCCTCGAGGGCGTCCAGGAAGGCGCGCTGGGCGGGGTGGATGCGGGCCGGCCAGCGGTGGTTGCCGATCCGGGTGACGGCTTCGGCGAGCGAGGTGACCGCGTTGTCGTCGTTGCGGAAGGAGCCGTGCCCCGCGCGTCCGTCGGCGATCAGGTTGAGCCAGGCGATCCCCTTCTCGGCGACCTGGATGAGGTAGAGCCGGCGGTCGTTGACGGTGAGCGAGAAGCCGCCGACCTCGCCGATCGCCTCGGTGCAGTCGGCGATCGTGTCGGGGTGGTGCTCAGCGAGCCAGCCCGAACCCAGCCGGCCGCCGGCCTCCTCGTCGGCGGCGATGATCAACCGGATCGGACGCCGGGTCGGCCGCCCCTGGCGGGCCCGCTCGCGGATGACCGCGAGCATGATGGCGTCGAAGTCCTTCATGTCGACCGCGCCACGTCCCCAGACATAGCCGTCGCGCAGTTCACCGGCGAAGGGATCGACCTGCCAGTCGGCGGCAACGGCGGGAACCACGTCGGTGTGCCCGTGCAGCAGCAGCGGTGGCAGCGAGGTGTCGCAGCCCTCGGGTTCCCAGTTCGCGACCAGGGTCGTCCGGCGCGGCTCCGACTCGTACAGGGTGGAGGTGATGCCCACCTCGTCCAGCGAGGCGGCGATGTACTCGGCCGCCTCCCGCTCGCCGACGGACTCCCCGCGTCCGTAATTGGAGGTGTCGATGCGGATCAGATCACGGCACAGGTCGGTCACTTCGTCGATGGCCAGCGTCTCGCTCATGCCGCCCATCTTCGCCCAGCCCGCGCCCGCCCAGCCACTCGTCCGCTCCCGGTTCCCGTCCGCGTCCCTCGTTTCGCCAACCGCGCGGCGGCGTTGCTATAGTTCTCAAGCTGTCCGGGCGATCCTCGGACACACCCTGTCCGGGTGGCGGAATAGGTAGACGCGCTAGCTTGAGGTGCTAGTGCCCTTTATCGGGCGTGGAGGTTCAAGTCCTCTCTCGGACACAATTGGAGATCTGGCCTGCGACAAGGCTAAACAGCATCTGACAAGGCTATTCACCGGAGCATGGCTCGGTTCAGATGTACTCACAAACACCCTTCGGGGGTATCTCGTACCCCACGGGGACCCCACGCTACCCCACGGGGAACCCACGAAATCCGACAGGAATGCGCCGCCCCCTGCGGGCCTGACGCTGGGTCGCGTCCAGCGTTGCCACACCCTCGCGCGGCCACCGTCGTCACGGGCGAACGCTCTCGTCGCCCTGCACGCACAACAGCGCGCAGCTGACCAGCTGCCCGCCGATCACCGCTTCGGGTAGTCAGAAAGGAGCAGTGATGACAACCCAGCACTACGAGACCCTGACCGAGGCAGCGGAACGGACCGGCATCAGCCGCAACACCCTGCGACGCCGCATCGCCTCCGGGGAACTGCCCGCATACATGACCGGCCGACGCATCCTGCGGCTCCGACCCGAGGACGTGGATCGACTCCTGCAGCCGCGCTACCGCCACCCGATCGCGGTCTGAGCACGGCCGGCGGACATCATGGCCACACAGAAGCGTAGGAAGGCCAGGCGGAGCTTCGGTGAGATCTCCCAACTCAGTAGCGGTCGATACCGCGCCCGCTACTGGGGCACAGACGGTCGCCGATACAGCGCGACAGTGACCTTCCTCTCCCGCGTGGACGCCGAGGTCTGGCTCGCTGCAGAAGACCGTCGAATCGGCTCCGGACAGTGGGAACCACCCACCACTACCCCACCGACGGAACTGACTTTCGACCAGTACGCCAAGACCTCGATCGGACGACGCAGGCTACGCCCAGGCACCGAGGCGCTCTATCAGAAGCTGCTACGGCTGGCGATCCTGTCCACCTTCGGCACCCTCGACCTGAAACAGATCACGACCGCCCAGGTCACCGCCTGGTACACCAGCATGGCCGCCACCCCAACCCAGCAGGCCAACGCCTACGGACTGTTCAAGTCGATCATGAAGGACGCGGTTGACGAGGAGCTGATCGACCGGAACCCCGCCCGGGTCAAGGGTGGCACCCAGAAGCGAGCCGCCCATGACATCGAGATCCTGACGATCGAGCAACTCCAGCGCTACATCGCCGCACTGCCTGTTGCCCGGCGAGTCCCCCTGCTGCTCGCCGGTTGGTGCGGCCTCCGCTCCGGCGAAGTGCGCGGGCTCCGCGTGCGAGACCTCGACCTGCGCGCCGGCGTCGTCCACGTCCGCCAAGCCGTCGTCCGCCTCCGCGGTCAACTCATCATCCAGCCACCCAAGACCGCAGCCGGCGTACGGGACGTCGCGATCCCACCCCACCTCCTCCCGGCTTTGAGGAAGTGGATGACCTCTCAGAAGGACCGGGACGCTAACGCGCTGCTCTTCCCAGCCGGCGACGGGATCCGACCCCTCAACGACTCCGTGCTTCGCGATGCCCACTACAAGGCCCGCAAAGCCATCAGGATGCCCAAGCTGACCATCCACGACCTTCGCCACACCAGCGCCACCATGGCAGCGCAGCAAGGCGCAACGATCGCCGAGCTACAGGCCCGGATCGGCCACACCACACCCAACATGGCTCTCCGCTACCAACACGTCGCCGCCAACCGCGACAAGGCACTCGCGGCGCGGATCTCGAAGATGGCCACCGAGACAGACGGAGACGGCCACGGTCTCACGACCATGGAGCTTGAGCCATCGTCCGCCTCACTGACAGGCAACACCCGGACGAGGAGCACTTCGCATCGCGACCTCAGCGGCACGACCCGCAGAGGAAGACGTCGCACGGCCGCAATCCGGGATTGGGCAAAGGCCAATGGTTACAGGCCAGGCTCCCGCGGCAGGCTCAGCAGGATGGTCGTAAAGGCGTACGACCAGGCGAACCAGTGACCTGCTTTCAGGCGCATCCCACGTGCACCTGTGCAGCGGGTCGAGAAACGAAGCCTCGCACTAGTCCGCGATCAGCCACGCGGTGGACTACGACGGTCAGCCGAGGAGGACCTCAACGGCACGCCAGGGCCGTGGGGCGCCAATCGCAGCCCAACTGAATCGAACTTAAGTTCGAGAGGCGCGCCGAGAGGGTCCGCAAGCATGTCAGCGGCGCGGGCTATCGTGTGTGGGCAGTCGACAACAAAGCTCCTCGGCAACAAGGGGTGGGTATGACCTGGAAGAAGAAGCTCCCGGAGCCTCCTCACAAGCGCCTCAGCGCAAGGGAGGTTGCGGCCAGTCTCGGCGTGAGCGTTTCGGATGTCATGGATGCGCTCGGAACTATCGGCGAGTACGTCGACTCCCCCGCGAAACGGACGATCGAAGCGCCGGTCAAGCGAAAGGTCTGCGCGGAGCTTGGCCTGGACTACCGGCCACCCGCGACTCATACTCCCTCGCCATGGCTCCGCACCGACCAGGGTGGCCCTCGGAAGGACAGACCCACGCCTGGGCGTCCGTCGAGCGCTGGACCCAAGGACTCGGGCACCCGAACTGTGAGATCGCCTGACCGTTCGGTTGGCGTTGGTGACCCGGCCGACGACGTCAGCGTCACCATGGAGGATTTCTCCTGGAGCTACTACGGGTTCAGCAAGCCTGACCGCGATGCCTGGTGCGTGTACCTCCGAACCGGCCAGGTGAAGTACGCAGCCAGGCTTAGGGACGCCGGGTTCCTTCCGGATGACCTCGCAATAGACGTAGGTGGCTGGACAGTTGCGAAACGACTCAGGTCAGGCGAGTCCGTAGCCGAGGTGAAACGCCTGCTCGACCGACAGCGCGAAGCGGTCTGAGGTCCATCCAGGACGACGAACCGGTTCCAGCCAGCAGTCAGCCTAGAGCCTGACCTGTGCCTCGGGTTCTCACAGCGTCGATGCGCGCCATGAACTCGCGAGCCGCGACCGCCTGGTCGGTTCGGCCGCGCACCCAACTGATTACTGACAAGCGGTCCCCGTCCCGGCTCAACCTGTACTTCTCGCGAGCCTGACGGGGCGTGAACCCCGCTGCGGACAGCGAAGCTGCGAGATCAGGCTCGTCGTCGTACACATCAGCATCTATCCATTCCTTCACCTCACCGGCGTCCAGGCCCGTCGCCTGCCACAGCGCCGCCTTCCGTTGGATGAGGTCCATGGGAGTTCCCTCAATGAAGAACACCTGCTCGAAGTCGTCGAGGAGCCAGTAGGTCTCCGCCGTTGCAACGAGCGGACGAGACGGCTGCGGTCCCTGACCCTGGCCCCTCTTCCACTTGTCGCGACGCTGGCCTAAATGCGGCGTGTAGCCGTCCATCAGCTGCTGACGCATGTAGTCCAGGTCGCCGTCGGCATCTCCTCCGAAGTCCTCGAACAGATCAATCGGCTCCTCCACTCGGCCAGGAGCGGGAAGGGCTGACACGGTGGCTGCGCCAAATGGCCCTCGCTCCATCGTTGATGAAGATCGAAGCGGCGACTGGGCAACCTCCTCTGCGCTCCTGTCTGAGGCGGGACGGGCAACCCTGACCCGCAGACCGTCATCGGCGGCGAATCGCTCCTTGAGGCGCCGCTCAACCGGCACTTCGACGATCGAACTGGCCGACCTCACAAACTCGCCCATGTCGTTGATGACCTTCAGCAGCACTTTGGAGTCGACACCGAGCTCCTTCGCGAGTTCATACACGCGCTTCTTCGGCACCTCGCCTCCCTCCTTCTGAACTTGGACCAGACACCTCAACAATGCGTGTTCTCACCGAGAACCACACCGCTGTGAAGTTCAAGCGTAAGTGGTACGACTGACAACCGGTCAGGCACAGCCTCATCGCACCCGCGCCACCTCCCGCGGTACGGGGCCACAGCGCCTCCGTTGACAGCTCTTCGATCCAACAAGGTGCCCGCAGCGTCACCAGGCTTCGGTGCCCCAGACAAAGCGACCCAGCTCGCTCCCTATCCGCTGCGGACGATGACGCTCCAAGTCTGAGCGCGTGGCTGCCCGTTCTCAGCCCAGGTGCCGTCGATGCGCAGGTTGCCACTGTGGGCCGGGATGCAGAGCCACTGAATCTCAGAGTGCGCGGGGACCGTGACCGGAGTCGCATGATCGTCGATGCGGGGAGCCATCTGCGGAACTTCGCCCTCCCACACCGTCTCGAACCTGAAGTCGGTCGCATCTATGTCACCGGCGTTGGTCACCACAAGTCGGTTCGCGACCGTGCGATATTGCATGCGGCCCTTGCGGTCGAGGCCCTTCGGCTGCTTCTCATGGTCGTGACGCCACCGAAGGTCTGCTCTCCTCGGCCCGACCGTTTCGGGAGACCCGGCCCAATCTCTGGCTTCAATGTCGTGCTCAACTGCACGCACCACTTGGGCTGCAAGATCCGCGGGGTCGGCATATGTCCCCAAGAGTGCGTTTCGCTGGAGCTCGTCGCGGAAGGCATTGAGCGCGGCAAGTTGTTCTGGGTCGGTATCACGGGGAAGGCGCTCATTCGAGAAATAGACGTGAACGGGCTTGCCGAGGTCTGTGGCCCGATGGATCTCCTCAGCTGTGCCAGAGACATCGACGCCGGTGTGGCTTCCCAGGCGCGAGTCGAAGAACGCCACGACCACATCCGCGCGATCAACCGCCTGGCTGTTGATCAGGGCCTGTGGCCGACCTCCTACCTCGGGCACCGCTTGCCTTTCCCACAGCCACGGCAGAGCCACGACTCCGAGCCTTCGTCCCGTGCTGACGCTCCAGTCGATGAGGGCATTGCGAACGTGGGCGCGCTCTTCGACGGTATCGCCAGGTGACGCGATGACCACAGCAACTGACTGGACTGATTGCGGCATGATCCAGGCTTTCCCTTGGTGGCTTAGTAGTACTCACGGACGTAGCCGAGAGCCTTCTCGAAGACGTCGTTGTCACGGATCTTGAACTGAACGTAGAGGGTCTTGCGGAGCGCTTGCCGAACTTCTTGGTCGCCGCGAATAGTGGATTGCCAGCCGTCGAAGCGGACCGCGCGTACGACCTCATCGATCCGATCGACAACGTTGGTGACGATGATCGGCGTCTCATCACCCTTCAGCGCTTCGAAGAGTTCGGTGAGGGCGGCCTTGCCTTGCTCCTCGCGTGGGACTTCGTTGGCGGTCTTCTCAGCGGCGACGGTGTCGCGGGCCAGTTCGAGCAGTTCGCGGAGGAAGTCGAGGCTGGACTGCATTGCATCGGCGTACTTCTCTCGTAGGGCAATGAGGCGCTGGCCGAGTTCGACGAAGACCGGGTTGTTGAGGTGGCGGGCGATTCGTGCGGTGATTAGCTTCTCGATCTCGTCAATCGGCACGTCCGCGCGATTGCCGGTCATCAGGTCTTCGATCGTCTGAGCGTCGAGCACGATGGTCTCTGCGCCCTGCGGGATCTCGACCTGGACGTGTTCGTTGATGAGGTCGATGGTCTTGGCACCCAGCGCGTGCCAGACGAGTCGGCCAGCGATGTCTGATGGCCGGACGGATTCGTAGACGTCGGTGAGCCAGCGGTAGTCGGCGCGGAACTGAGCGAGCATCGGGTCAGGGCTGATCGCCTCCCACAGCTGCGACAGAACGCTGTACGCCAGACCGAAGGCGTCCCGCCGGAGGTCGTCGGCAAGCGCGGTCTGGGCCTGCACGAGGCCCTCATAGCCGCCGACAGCGCGATCCACCCCGGGGAAGGAGGCAAGCGCGGTTGCCATTGCAGGGGCAAGCTGCTGCTTGAGCTCAGCGATGTTGGAGATGACTTGCTGGACGGCGTGCTCGTCGAACGCCAGAGACTTGGCGACATCATCGAAGATGCCGAGGTAGTCGACGATCAGGCCGTGGGTCTTGCTCGGCGGGTACACCCGGTTGGTCCGGGTGATCGCCTGCAGCAGGGTGTGCTCCTTGAGCGGCTTGTCGAGGTACTGCGCATAGAGGATCGGCGCGTCGAACCCGGTGAGCAGCTTGGCGGTGACAATGATCACCTGCAGCGGATCGGCCGGGTCGTTGAACCGCGCGACGACCTGTTCCAGGTCTTCAGCGCCCGGGGTCCATTGGGCCCATTCGGGTGAGTCTCCGCGGGATCTGGACATCACGATGGTCGAAGCGTCAGGGCCGAGATGCCGGTCGAGTTCTTCCTTGTACGCCACACAGGACGCCTTGTCGTAGGCGACGACCTGCGCCTTCAACCCCTGCGGCTCGACCTTGCTATGGAAGTGTTCCGCGATGTCGGCGGCGATCTTTGCGATCCGTGACGGCGTCTTGATGAGCACCTCGATCGACGCGGCCTTCTTCGACAGAGTGATCTTGTCCGCCTCGCTCAGCCGCTCCGCCACGGCCAGTTCCTCAAACGCCGCGTCGATCGCTTCTTGGTCGATGTGAAGTTCCGACAGCCGTGGCTCGAAGTGCAGCGGCAGCGTCGCCCCGTCACGAATCGAGTCCTGGAATGTGTAGCGCGACAGGTAGCCGCCCGCATCGTCGGGCGAGCCGAACCACATGAAGGTGTTGCGGTCGCGCCGGTTGATCGGGGTTCCGGTCAGGCCGAACAGGAACGCGTTCGGCAGGGCCTCGCGCATCTTCTGCCCGAGATCACCCTCCTGTGTGCGGTGCGCTTCGTCGACCATCGCGATGATGTTGCGCCGATCGTCCAGCGCGCCCGGCGCTTCGGCGAACTTGTGGATCGTTGTAATGATGATCCGGCGGGCGCCCTGGCTCAGCAGGGTCTGCAACTGAGCGCGGGAATCGGTCGACACCAACCCCGGTACATCGGAAGCGCTGAACGTGCCGGTGATCTGCGTGTCCAGATCGATGCGATCGACCACGATCAGGACCGTCGGGTTCGCCAGTTCGGTCATCGCCCGCAGCTTCAACGCAGTGAACACCATCAACAGCGACTTGCCCGAGCCCTGGAAGTGCCAGATCAGCCCCTGCTTCACCTTCCCGAGCAGAACTCGGTCGACGATCAGGTTGGTCGCCTGGAACTGCTGGAACCGGGCGACGATCTTGATCTTGCGATGTCTGGAGTCGGTCGCATACAAGGTGAAGAACCGGAGGAACTCCAGCACCGTTCGGGGCCGCAGCACACCCTCAACTGCCTCACGGACGGCTACCAGCCCGACCTTCGCGGGGGCAGCGTCGTCGGTGGTCTCCTCTCGCCATGGACCCCACAACTCCACCGGCATCCCGACGGTGCCGTAACGGAAGTCCTTGCCCTCGGTGGCGAAAGAGAACACGTTCGGGACGAAGAACTGCGGCACGCTGGCCTCATAGTCGTCATGCACCTGAGCGGCACCGTCGATCCACGAGTACGCCGCTCGCACCGGCGTCTTCGCCTCACCCACGACGAGTGGGAAACCGTTGCACCACAGCACCAGGTCCAACCGCTTCTCCAGGCGTCCCTGGCGGAAGGTGACCTCGGTCGAGATCATCCACTGGTTCGACGCGTCCTCAGCCAGGTGATCGAAGTCAATCAACCTAACGGTCGTGTGCTCGCCGCTCGGCCCGAACGGCATTGACTTCTGACCGGTCAACCAGGCCATCAGCTCCTCATTCGCCACCACCGGATGCGGAGACGTTCGAGCCGACAACAAGATCGCGCGCAAGTTGTAGATCACCTCATCGGCTTTCGCCGGATCAGATTCGATCTCCGGGTTCAGCCGGATCAGCGCCTGCTTGACCGCACCTTCCAGCAACACCTCATCCAGACGACGCGGAAGCTCATTGCCCGGCACGAACTGCACGTCACGCGACGCCACCAGGTCGCGCACGAAGTCGCGCACCGTGTTCGCCTCGTTGAACTGAGCCATCAGTCACCTCCAGATATCTCAGCCAGAAGGGATTCCCCAAGCAAGACCAAGCCTGCATGCTCTGCCTCGGCCGCGCCCACTGCCAGACTCACGGCGTCGACACGCTGAAGGAACAGTTCTTGATCCTCAACACTCGGAAGGTTTGCCTGCATCGATGAAGCGCCTCCTACTCCGATGTGCCGAATACTCGTGCCGGATGCCGCGTTAAGGAACTTCCCAGTCTCAAACGCCCACTCGCACCACTGAGCCACAAAGCCCGGCACGGAGCGGCCCTCGACACATCGGAACCGAAGCAGGGTGTTCTGAAAGCAGACCACCCCCGGTAGTTCGCTCCGCCAGACGGCTGGCATGCCTACGGCGCTCCCACTTGCACTCGCCTCGGAGACGAGCACATCTCCTTCCTTCAGAGCGAACTTGGCTTGTTCATCTGGACTGAAGTTCATCCGCTTGATGTCAGTGACGTCGATGCCCTTGGCCGTGACGTTTGCCGATCGCAGGTAAGGGACAACATGGTCGCCATCGCGGTGTTGCGGTGCCCGCTGGCGGCCGATGGTGATGCTGAAGGCCTCCGAGGCAGGCGTCGATGCGGACGTGTTGCCAAACATGCCAGCACGGATGCTCGCTGCCAGCTCCCGCGCGGACTGCGTCACCACAGCAGCAAGCCGTCGATGACGCTCAAGCGCCCAAAGCAGCGCACTTAGGCGACTCTGATCGTCCAGTGGCGGAAGGTCGAACTCGTAGGCGGCCAGCTCGCCCCAATTGAGGTAGGGATTCACCGATCCCCGAGAGTTGGTGATGGCATACGTGTGGAAGCGTTCCGAGGACACCACGAATGGCAGGAAGTCCTGAAGCAGAACTCCAGGATCGAGGGTCTCCAGCACAAACGTCTTTTCGCCGGTGATGCCTTCAAACTCAGCGACCGCGACCTTCCGTAGGTACGTCCGTCGAGACACATACAGAACGTGGCCAGGCCGAAATCGCTTGTAGAACATCGGGCCGATCGGATCACGACCAATCACGCCCCAGTCGGTGATAGCGAGCTGTCCGCTTGGGATGTGTTCGCCAGCCAGAAAGCGACCCAAACCGCATGTCTCAGTGTCGACGCGATCTGTCACATGTCTGACTACCTCGCCAAGAGACACCCTCTTCCAAGCCGACTTGTCGAGGTTGAGACTCATGCGGTCACCTCCGACGGGAGGATGCCGAGGACATCGATGATCGCAGACTCAGACGAATCGGCGGCGGCACGCCAGGCTTCAACGGCTTCACTGACATCGACTTGCTTCCCACTACTCGCAGCTGCGGCCCCGGGGACGTACAGCGGGATAGCAAGGCTGTGACCCTTGCTGGCGATCTGGTCGAGGGTGGCCACGACGGAAAACTGGTCGATGTTCGCGAACGCGCGATAGGCGTCGAGGATCTTCTGTTGGTGAAGGTTCAGGAGGAAGGACTGTGCCTGTTCGCGGACGACCTCACTCGCGGCGTTAATCAGGAGAACCTTGCCCCGACGTTCCGCCGGCTTCACCCGACGGAGAATCACGACAGTGGCGGGCATGGGCGAGTTGTAGAAGAGCCCCTCGCCCAACCCGAGAACACACTCGACGAGGTCGGACTCCACCAAGGCTCTGCGCAGGGCAGCCTCGTCGCGGCGGAACAACACGCCGTGAGGAAAGAGGATCGCGGCACGTCCGGACTCAGGGTCCAGGCTCTTCGCGATGTGCTGGAAGAAGGCGTAGTCGGCGCGACCCTGAGGTGGGACTCCCCAAAGGTTGCGGCCGTGGGGATCCTTGGCGAACGCCTCGCGATTCCAGGCCTTGATTGAGTACGGCGGGTTGGCGAGCACCACATCGAAGGTCTCCAGACGTCCCCCGGTGTCCAGGAAGGCAGGGCGAGCAAGTGTGTCGCCGTGGGCAATGTGACCGTCTGTGATGCCGTGAAGGAACAGGTTCATGCGCGCGATCGCCGATGTCCCGTAGTTGAGCTCCTGGCCATACAGACGGACGCTGCGCCACTCCTTGCCTTGCCGCTTTAGTTCGGCGACGGTGGAGATCAGCATGCCGCCGGTGCCGCAGGTCGGGTCGTACACCGACTCGCCCGGCCGGGGTTCGAGCATAAGCGTCATCAGGTGCACCAGAGTGCGGTTGGTGTAGAACTCCTGCGCGGTGTGGCCGGAGTCGTCGGCGAACTTCTTGATCAGGTACTCGTACCCGTTGCCGAGTTCGTCCTCGGGGAGGTTCGCGATGGTCAGCGTTCTGGTCGAGAAGTGCTCGATCAGGTCAGAAAGCGTGGAGTCCGGAAGCAGGTCCTTGTTGCCCCAGTCGCCGTCGCCGAACACCCCGGGCAACGTGTCGGGGTTGGCCGACTCAATCGCCCGCATCGCCCTCAGCACGGTCGAGCCAACGTCGCTGGTGGCCGCGCGGATGTCGTCCCAGTGGCAGCCGTCGGGGATGGCGAAGCGGTGGTTCTCGGGCAGGTCGGCAAGTTCCTCATCACCGTAAACGGCCATGGCGGCGGCGTGCTCCTCGTCGTAGACATCGGAGATCCGCTTCAGGAATACCAGCGGGAAGATGTACTGCTTGTAGTCACCGGCATCAATCAGGCCGCGCAGCACAACCGCCGCACCCCACAGATACGATTCCAGCTCACGCTGGGTGATCCGCTTCGTCACGAGTTCACCCCCAGACCCCACTTGGTGAGTTCGGCTTCGAGGGCAGCGCGGGTCTCGGCAGCTGTCGCGCGGGCGGATTCGAGGTTGACGAAGGCGTCGGCAAGGGTCAACTTCTCGCCGGTGTCGGTAGGCGCCACGTAGAGCGGGATATTCAGGTTGTAGTCGTTTCCGACGATCTCCTCCAGCGTGGCCACGTGTGCGAGGCCATCCGCATCTGCATATCCCTGGTAGGTGTTGAGGAGCTGTTGAGCGTGGTCGGGTTCGAGAGTGTTCTGGTTGCGTCCACGCTTGAAGAGGTTCTCGCCGTTGATGAACAGCACCTTGCCGCAGCGCTCAGCCGGCTTGTCGTGGCGCAGGATCAGTACACAGGCTGCCAGCCCGGTGCCGTAGAACAGGTTGGGCGCCAGGCCAATCACGGCATCGACGAGATCCACCTTGAGCACCTGGGTGCGGATGCGAGCCTCGGCGCCCTGCCGGAAGAGAGCTCCCTGCGGCAGCACGACGGCCACACGTCCGGTGGTCGACCGTGCGGAGGTGAGCATGTGCTGCACCCACGCCCAGTCGGCGTACCCCTTCGGCGGGACGCCGCCCAACTTGCTGCGTCCCCACCGGTCGGACGCCCACTCGACCTCGCCCCAGTTCTTCAGCGAGAACGGCGGATTCGCGACCACACAGTCGAACCGGGCCAGATGGTTTCCGGAGTAGAAGGCCGGACTGCGCAGCGTGTCCTCGCGAATGATCCTGAAGTCCTCCACACCGTGCAACAGCAGGTTCATCCGCGCGATCGCCGAGGTGGCGAGCACTCTCTCCTGGCCGTACAGCTTGCCCCACAACGTCTTCGGGCTTCCGCCGGCTGCCTTCACATGCTCAATGACCTCAATGAGCATGCCGCCCGTGCCGCAGGCCGGGTCATAGACGGTCTCGCCCTCCTGCGGATCAAGGATGTTGATCAGCAAGCCCACCACCGAGCGCGGGGTGTAGTACTCTCCGGCCTTCTTGTTCGACTGGTCCGCGAACCGCTTGATCAGGTACTCGTAGGCGTTGCCGAACACGTCGGGCGCTACGTTCGCGTTGGACAGCGTCCGGGTGGAGAAGTGCTCGATGAGGTCGGCCAGCCTTCGATCGGGCAGCTTCTCCTTGTTCGTCCAGTTCGCATTGCCGAAGATGCCGTAGAGCGTCTCCGGGTTCGCCTTCTCGATCTCCCGGAACGCCGACTGCAAGGCGGTGCCGATGTTCTCGGTACGGCTGCGCACGTCAGTCCACAGGTTGCCCTCAGGAATCGCGAAGCGATGGTTCTCCGCGAAACCCGCATACTCGTGGTCACCCCCGGACTCCGCCAACGCCCGCTCGAACTCCTCCAGATAGACGTCGCTGATCCGCTTGAAGAACATCAACGGAAAGATGTACGCCTTGAAGTCCGCCTGATCGATGCTGCCCCGCAGCAGATCCGCTGCGCCGGCCAGGTACTGCTCAAGCTCAGACAGGCCCAGCCGGGAATCCATCATTGGGTTGGTTGCGGTTGTCACTCAGATCCTTCGGTGTCGTGTGGATTCATCATGCCCGTCTGTGCCGACACTCGTCGCTGAACCCGCCGGTCCTCCCCTCCCCAACGACTCGACGTGCATTGGTTCGTACGCGGTCGTGACCAAAGACACGCGAGCGCGACATGCCCGACTTAGCAGGCCAACGGGATCAGGATTGATGGGCAACCCGCACTCACCGAGGAAGGGCTACGTCATGGACAGCCGCGAGCACGAAGAGGCCCTGGCCCAACTTGGGCTCCGCAACGCTGACGAAGTCGCCGATCGGTGAGCCGACCACGGCCTCCTTCCGCAGGAGATGCTGGCCTGGCTTGCCGCCGGCGTCCCCGTCGACGAACCGCACATCGCGGCAGCCCTCGCCGCAGCCGAGTGGATCCCGGCACAAGCGGCCAGGACGATCGCCCCGGGAGAACCGCTTACCCTCATCCAGGCTGTCCGGCAGCACTCGAACGCGGCCATCTACGCCCGTCAGCTTCGCGGTCTGACTGGTTAGGCGGGCCTTGCCGCAGCCACGCACCTGACCGGCGAGGCAGATTCCGGCACGGCGCCCCACATCGTCTTGCCG
Organism: Propionicimonas sp.; assembly: GCA_027492575.1. GTDB lineage: Bacteria > Actinomycetota > Actinomycetes > Propionibacteriales > Propionibacteriaceae > Propionicimonas. Next base: position 60 of record JAPUEM010000148.1, on the reverse strand, counting down.
CGACCTGTAACCGGCTAGTTGTAGCGTGCCCCGCCGAACATCTTGCTGACCGCTTGACGC
>JAPUEM010000147.1 GCA_027492575.1 Propionicimonas sp. | reverse complement strand
TCGACCCAGTGGGCGGTGATCCTGCCGACCCTGCTGGCGGTGCTGCTCGGCCTGGTGCAGACCGGCGTGTGGCTGCACGGACGGACGGTCGCCACCCAGGCCGCCGGTGCCGCGGCCGACGCGGCAGCCATGGGGCTGCCGATCGAACCCGCGGCGATGGTCATCGCCGATCAGGGCGGTCTGAGCGACGTCACGGTCCGCAGCGACCGGACCGGCCGGACGATCACCGTGACGGTGACCGGCCGGGTGCCGACCTTTCTCGATGTCGGGCAGGGGCAGGTGAGCGGGCGGGCGATCGTCCCACTGGAAGAGACGAGCCGGCCATGACACGGGACGAACGGGGCGCGGCCGCCGTCGAGTTGGCGCTGATCTTCCCGGTGCTGGTGCTGCTGCTCGGGGTGGTCGTCGGTGGCGCGCGGGTGTGGCTGGCCCGCAGCGCCGTCGAGCAGCTGGCCGCCGGCGGGGCGCGAGCGGCGTCCCTCGAGCGGACCCCCGGGGAGGCGGTCGCCGCCGCCAAGGCGCTGGTGGGTGCGCACGCGGCGTCCGAGGGTCTGCGTTGTGTCGAACTCGGGGTGCAGGTGGACGCCACAGGGCTGGCCATGCCGGTCGGCACCCGCGCCGAGGTGGCGGTGCGGGTGACCTGCGCGGTCGGCCTGGGTGACGTCCTGGTGCCCGGCTGGCCGGGCAGCCTGACGGTCGAGGCCAGCGCCACCTCGGCCGTCGACACCTACCGGGGGAGGCGGTGATGAGGTGGCTCAAGGCCGTCGCGGCCGCCGCGGCGATGCTGCTGGTGATCGGCGGAGCCCCCGTGCTGCTGCTGGGCTGGGGGAGCCTCGGGCCGGGCTGGTGGCGAGCGGCGGACGGATCGCTGCTGCTCACGGTTCTCACGGTGGCGGGCTGGCTGGCCTGGGGGGCGTTCACGCTCGCCACCGTGCTGGAGGTGATCCGGTACGCCAGTGGCAACCGGTTCATCCCCGATCTGCCGCTGCTCGGCGGGCTGCAGACGTTGTGCGCAGGCCTGGTGCTGACGGTGGTGGGAGCCGCCGCCGGGTCGGCCACCTCGGTCGCGCCACCCCCGCCGCAGCTCGCCACGCTGATCGAGCGGGCGGCGTCCGGCCCGGTCGCGGAGGCCTCGGATGCGGTCGGTTCGTCGGCCCTCGCGGTGGAGCCCCGGGTGGCCGCTCACGGCTCGAGCCTGCCGGAAACGCCGCTCGAAACCTCCGCGACAACGGACGATACCTACACCGTCGTCTCCGGGGACGACCTGTGGAGCGTCGCCGAACGGCTTCTCGGTGACGGACGCCGCTGGCGCGAACTCGTCCGAGTCAATCCCGAACTGCTCTCCGACCCCACGACCCAGCTGACCGCGGGCACCCATTTGAAGCTGCCCGGCGGCCCGGCCGCTCCCACTGCCACCCCGAAGCCGAAGACCGTCACCGTCGAGAAGGGCGACACCCTCAGCGGCCTCGCCAAGGAGCACCTCGGCAAGACCGGCCGCTGGCCGAGGATCGCCGCGGCCAACGCCGACCTGATCTCCGACCCCGACCACATCGAGATCGGCTGGGAACTGGTCATCCCCGAACCCCCGGCTGCCAAGCCCTCGACCCCCGAGATCCCGGGTCAAGCCCGGGATGACGGGGTTGGGTCCGCGGTCGAATCTGACTCAGTGCTCTCACCCATCCAGAGCAAGGCGGAGCCACTCCACTCCGATGGAACCGAGCAGCCTCCAGCCCAGAGTGAGACGGCAGGGCCGCCCGAGGAGCCACTCACACAAGGTGGGACGACAGCCCCACCCCACCACCGTCATCCCGGGCTTGACCCGGGATCTCAACTGGAGGGTGCCGAGACCGGGCCGGTTGAGGCTACCGAGCCACGCCCGATTCCCGAGCCGTCCACAACGTCGCTTGCGTCACCCACGACGATCCCTGAGCTTGTCGAAGGGTCGGCGAACCCCGAATCGACCGAGAGCCCCCCGTCCGCGGAGCAGCCCGATCGGGCGCTCATCGGAAGCCTGGGGGCGCTGGCGGCAGCAGGTCTGATGGGCGGCTGGCAGGCTCGGCGGCTGCTGCAGAGCCGCGTCCGGCCGCCGGGCCGCCGGGTGCTGCCCCTGGACGATGACCTGGCCCGGCTGCACGCAGCCGTGGGACGCCGCCGCGTGCCCGACCCCACCGCGACCCTCGACGCCGCCCTGCGGACGATCGGCCAGCACCACCACCAGACCGGTCAGCCGCTGCCCCGGCTCGATCAGGTGACCCTGCTGCCGACCGGCGAACTCCGCTTCACCTGGGCGGCGCCCGCTGGCCCACCCCCGGTGCGCTTCGAGGCGGATGGATCCGACTGGGTGCTCCCGGCCGGCACCCGACTGGACGCCGTCGAGCATCCCTGCGCCTTCCCGGCCCTGGTCAGTCTCGGTGCGACCGAGGCGGACGCCACCGTCCTTGTCGACCTGGAACGCTCCGGCGTGCTCGGCGTCGCCTCCGACGATCGCGAACTCCAGCTGGCCAGCCTGGCGTCCATCGCGGTCGAACTGGCCAGCGCCCCCTGGGCGGCCGAGGTCACCCTGGTCGGCGTCGGGAGGGACGCGGGCCTGGCCCGTGCCGCCGGCGGCGACACGGTCACCTGCTTCGCCGACCCGGACGAGGCGCTCGCCGACCTACGCCGCCACCAGACCCGGCGCGCCCGCGAACTTCAGGGCCTCGACCTGCGCCGGTTGCGCACCGATCCCGAACGGGCGGACGCGGTCGCCCCCCGCATCTATGTCTTCCATGACCCGCTCCCCCCGGCCCGGCAGGCTGAACTCGACGGCCTGCTCACGGGTTCCGACCTGGGCCTCGCCGCGGTGGTCCTCGCCGAGAGTCAGGCGGACGCACAGCTGCGACTCTTCGGCGACCCGCTGCGTCCGAACGCCCGGTACTCCGCCCTGAGCTCCACCCCCGCAGGCTTCGCCACCGTTGTCGCGGACCCCCCTGCGATCCGTGCGGATCTTGCTGCCCTCCCAACAGGCTCCGCCACCCTCCCCCCAGACGTCACTGCCACCGTCATTCCCGCAGAGGCGGGGATCTCACCCAGCCTCGGCATCGAGCTCATCGCCCATGCCATTCCCGAGGGCGCGCGGGCCGCGGTCTCGTCCTGGTACCGGGTCGCCGAGGCGTCCGAGACCGAAGCAGCCCCCTGGTGGTCGGAGGAGGATGCCCCTAATCTGCGTCTTCTCCCTACTCGTCACCCCCCGAGCGAGGAATCCGTGGACATCGTCAGCCTCCGCCGGCTCGTCCCACCCCACCCCACCCTGGCGCTGATCGGGCCGATCGAGCTGAACGGCACTGCCGGGCAGGAACCCGCCCGGGCCCGCTACCAGTTGATCGAGATGGCCAGCTGGCTGCTGGAGCACCCCGGCCGCACCGCCACCCAGATGGCCGCCGGCCTGGGCATCGCCGAGACCACCCGCCGCTCCAACCTCAGCCGGCTGCGGGCCTGGCTCGGCAACGATCCGGACGACCGGCCGTACCTGCCCGAGGCCTACTCCGGACGCATCCAGCTGCACCCCGAGGTGACCTCCGACGTCGCCAGGCTGCAACTGCTGACCGGCCCGGGGGTCAACCGCATCGGCGAGGACGGCCTGATCGCCGCCCTCGATCTGATCCGCGGCGGCCTGCTTGCCGACGCCGCCCCGAGCCAGTGGTACTGGGCCGAGTCGCTGCGCAGCGACGTCGCCGCGACCCTGCGGGACGCCGGCCTGGTGCTGGTCGACCGCGCCCTGGACCGTGGTGAACTCGACCTCGCCCGCTGGGCCGCCGACCGCGCCCTGATGGTCGCGCCCGAGGACGAACTGCTGATGTGCGCCCGCATCCGCACCGAGCACGCCGCCGGCAACCGCCCCGGAGTCGAGCGCCACGTCCTCCGCCTCACCCAGCAGGCCCGCGCCCTCGGCGTCGACCTGCTGCCCCAGACCGTCCTGCTCTGCCAACAGGTCATGGAGGGCCGCCCCCGAATCAGGAGAGCGTGACAACTGCGTCGCATCAGGACGCGCATACTATAGTGAAGGAGCTGTTACTTTAGTGAGCGATTGGACGGCCCATGCGATTGGCGCAGCCCTTCGAGACCGTGACTCCCACAGTGGATGGGGAGGTTCTGCTCGTGCTGGCTGCCGCTGACCGCTGGTTCCCCTTGAGCCGGGTCCACACCCTGGTCGGTGAGCGCTCCCGGAGCGGGGTCCGGAAGACGTTGCTGAGGCTGGTCGAGCAGGGGATCGTCCAACAGCAGAGAATCGGGACGCAGTACTCCTACCGGCTCAACCGCGACCACCTGGCCGCCACTGCCGTGGTGGAGCTGTCGAACATCTTCCCCGCCTACCTGAACCGGCTGCGCGAGACGCTGCTGGCCTGGCGGGTACCTCCAGTGTTCGCCGCCCTGTTCGGATCAGCCGCGACGGCGGAGATGCGCACCGACAGCGATATCGACATCTTCCTGGTGCGTCCGGACGTGAGCACCGACGACGAATCGCAACAGGACGTTTGGACCACCCAGATCGCCGAGTTGGAGTCGCTGTCGAGCCGATGGACCGGCAACGACACCCGAGCCCTCGACATGCTCGAAGCGGACGTGCAGCGTGGCCTCGAAGCCGGGGATCAGGTGCTGCGGGACATCCGGGACGACGGCATACTCCTGGTCGGCTCCCCTCTCAGCACGCCGCGTGCTCATGGCTAGAACACAACCCTGCACCCAGTCGACCCACGCCGGCCGGAGACGGAAAGCGCGACAGTTCTGGGACGCTGCGAGCGTCGTCCGGGGGTTGGCCGACGAGGCAGCGGATGTGGCTGACGCCTACGTGACGCTTCTGGTGCACGCGGGCATCGCCGCATCTGACGTGATTTGCTGCGCCCGGCTCGGAGAGCACGCCCAGGGTGACAACCACGTGGAGGCGGTGGCGCTCCTGGCTCCGTTGACGCCGACTGCGCAAAGGCCCTCGATGTGCTGCTGCGGTTGAAGACCCGAGCCGGATACAGCCATCAGTCAGTGTCGGCCGACGACATCAAGCGCGCGGAACGTGCAGCGAATCGGCTGATCGAAACCATGTCCGTCACACCGAGGGCTTAGTGCAGGCAGCCGACCGCAGCGGTCCTACTCGATCACTGACGTCAGCTGCCGCTGACGCTCTACGGCCTGGGCGGTGATGCGTTCGTAGTCGACCAGCAGCGGCTGGGCGTCCTTCACGACGAGCTGGCCGTCGACCAGGACGGTGGTGACGTCGCGGCCGGAGGCGCATTCGTAGAGGAAGGCCTCGGGAGAGCTGTAACCGGCGGCGTCCGGGCTGAGCATGCTCAGCAGCACCACGTCCGCCCGCTTGCCGATCTCCAGGGAGCCGGTGGCGTGGCCGTGACCGGCCGCCCGGGCGCCGCCCCGGATCGCCATCGAGAGCGGCTCGGCGGCACCCACCCCGTTGCGGTTGTGGGAGGGGGTGGCCTCCACCAGCTGCTGCCCGATCCGGGTCAGCATCGCGATCCGGAAGATGTCGAGCGTCCCGAAGGAGCCGACGCCGTCGCTGCCCAGCCCGACGTCCACGCCGCGGCGCCACATCCGCAGCGCGGGGGCGGCGCCGATCGCGTAGTTGCCCTTCGCGCAGTGGCAGACCGAGACCCGGTGGGCGGCGTAGGCGGAGATCTCGGAGTCGTTGGTGAGAATCGAGTGCGCGCAGTGCAGGGTGTCGGTGAAGACCCCGAGCTCGATCAGGTGCTCGATCGGGCGGCGGCCGAACTGCTCCAGGCAGAAGTCGATCTCGTAGGTGCCCTCCACCAGGTGGGTGTGCACCTTCACCCCGCGCGCCCGCGCCTCGGCGTGGACGGCCTGGACCAGTTCGGTGCTGCAGGTGATGATCTGCCGCAGCGACATGCCGCCGGTCACCCGGTTCGAGCCGTCCGCGGCGGTCGGGAAGGCGTCGGCCACCTCGATGTTGCGGGCGATCGCCTGTTCGGTGGTCATCAGCATGGACGCCGGGATGCGCGCGCCGCCGTCCATCGTCGACTGCGAGACCGTCCCGCGGATGCCGCAGCGCTGGGCCGCGGCCGCCATTCGCTCCGGGTGGGGCCCGCCGGCTTCCAGGAAGTTGGTGGTGCCGGTCAGCAGCATCGAGGTGTAGGCGAGTTCGCCGGAGAGTTCGACGTCCTCGGGGGTCAGCGCGGCCTCGAACGGGACGTAGTACTCCCGCCAGGTCGGCACCCGCAGCCGGGTGCGGGTCTGCAGTTCGGTCAGCAGGCCACGCAACATGGTCTGCGCGGTGTGCAGGTGGGCGTCGGTCAACCCGGGGATCGCGATCTGCCCCCCGCCGTGGACGCGGGACGCCGCCGCCCAGCGGGACGTGACCTCGGTGGTCGTCCCGCGGTCGACGATGACGCCGTCGCGGATCGCCAGCGCGCCGTCGGCGATCACGGTGCCGTCGTCATCGAACGAGACCAGGTGGACGTTCGAGACGATGGTGTCGGCGGTGGGGTTCTGCATGTCAGGTTCCCTTCCTCGGGTGGACGACCCTTCGACAGGCTCAGGGATCGTGGGGTGTGACCGCTCAGGCGGCACGTGGTCGTCGTCTAGAACGCGATCCCGAGCCGGCGGGAGACCGCGCGGTCGACGGTGTTGATCAGGCTGTACAGCCCCAGCACCAGCAGCACGATGATGACTCCGGAGCTCCACAGCACGTAGTAGTCGGCGTTCACGGCGGCCAGCGTGATCAGGTTGCCCAGGCCGTCGCCGGTGGCCAGCCACTCGGCCAGCATCGCGCCGCTCACGGCCGCCGGGATGGCG
>JAPUEM010000146.1:18188-44053 GCA_027492575.1 Propionicimonas sp. | reverse complement strand
GGCGTCCGAGGCGAAGTGCTGGGCGTCGTCGGCGAGCTTCTTGGCGTTCTCGGGCAGATCCTCGGCGAAGTCCTGGACGTTCTCCACGACATCCTCGGCGACGTCCTTGACCTTCTCGATGACGTCTTCGGCGAAGTCCTTGACCTTGTCGAAGAAGCTGGGCTCCTCAGTCATTCGGGGTTCCTCTCAATGTGAGTGTGTGCGCCCAGCGTAGGCACCCCGGGGCAACTCGCGCCAGCGGTTTTCGTGCCCGCCCTCACCGCCCGACGTCGAGCACCCGGAAGCCCTTCGCGCTGGCCACCCGTTCGCAGCGATAGCCCTGCTCGATCAGCCAGCGCTGCAGGGAATCCGCCCCCAGGTTGCGTCCCACCACGAGCCGGGCGATGCCGTCCGGGGCGAGCCGGGCCAGCCAGGTGAGCAGCAGGGCGTGCAGGGCCTCCTTGCCGATCCGGATCGGCGGGTTGGACCAGATCTCGTCGTACCGGACGTCCGGGTCGGCGTCCTCGGGCAGGCTCGGATGGACGCGATCGGCCACGCCGTGCCGGGCCGCGTTGGCCGCGGTCAGCGCGAGGGCCCGCTCGTTGACGTCCACCGCGTCCACCCGGGCCTGGGGGGCGGCGGTCGCCAGCGCCACCGCGAGTACCCCGTAGCCGCAGCCCAGATCGAGCAGCCGGTGGGATTCCGGACGCGGGGTCGCCTCGCGCAGCAGCACCGCTGTGCCGAGATCGAGGCCGTCGGCGGAGAAGACCCCGTCCGCGGTCTCGAACTGCCATTCGGTCTCCCAGAACCGGGCGCGGACCGTCCGCCGGTTCTCCGGCCCGGTCGGCGTGGTGAAGTAGTGGCTCACGCGTCCTCCTCCTCGGATCGAGGGCCGGCCTCAGCGCTCGAGGGCCTGCCTTCTGTGCTGGCCCTCGGCGGGTAAGCCTGGCCCTCGATGGGCAGCTCCCGGCGGGCGCGGGCCTCGGTGGCGCGGGTCGCCAGCTGGTCGGCGGGCGGATAGCCGACCTCCTCCAGCACCAGCCCGCGAGCCGGCATCACCGGGACGTCGCCGCTGCGCTGCCCCGCGTCGAGCAGACCGGCCAGCCAGGCGGCGTCGCGGCGTCCGGAGCCGACCTCGGTCAGCGCGCCGACCAGTGACCGCACCATCGAGTGGCAGAAGGCGTCCGCGCGGACGGTGATCTCGATGTGCCCGGCGGGGATGCGCTCGGCGCACAGGTACTGCAGTTGCCGGACGGTGGTCGCGCCCTCCCGCGCCCGGCAGAAGGCGGCGAAATCGTGCAGCCCGAGCAGGGCGGCCGCGGCCTCGTTGATCGCCTCGGCGTCCATCGGCACCCGGACGGACGCGATCTGATGGCGCAGGATCGGATCGGGGACCGTGTCGGTGAGCCGGTAGACGTAGCGGCGCCAGACGGCGGAGAAGCGTGCGTCGAAGCCCGGCTCGGCAACCCGCACCCCGAAGACCTGGACATCCTCGGGCAGTGCCCGCCGGAGTCGGCGCAGCAGCAGTTCCGCCACCTCTGCCGCCTGAGACTCCTGAGCCTCCTCGGTCGCCGACCCTTCGACAAGCTCAGGGATCGTGGCACGAAGCTCCGGGATCGTGGCACCAAGCCCAGGGGTCGTGTCACCAAACTCAGGGGTCGTGGCACGTGACTCTGGGATCGTCGCACGCCGGCTGGCCAGTGCTGCCGCCGCGTCCTCCCCGGAGAGATCGAGATGCGCCACCTGGCCGCGGGCGTGCACCCCGGCGTCCGTCCGTCCGGCGACCACCAGTTCGGGACGCTCCGCCAGCCGCAGCACCCGCTGGATCCACAGCTCCAGCTCGCCCTGGACGGTGCGCAGCCCGGTCTGGGCGGCCCAGCCGTGGAAGTCGCTGCCGTCGTAGCCGAGATCCAGCCGCAGCCTCATGCCGCGACCGATCGGTAGCAGAGATCGACGATCTCGCGTCCGGCGGCGACCCCGCGGGCCTCGTACTTGGTGACCGGACGCAGTTCCCAGCGCGGCGCGGGGCCGTCCTGGCAGGGGTTCAGCGCCGGCTCGGCGTCCAGTACCTCGCGGGCGTGCTCGGCGTAGTCGGCCCAGTCGGTCGCGAGTCGCCAGCAGCCGCCCAACACCAGCTTGCGGGCGACCACGGCGGCGAAGGCCGGGCTGACCAGGCGCCGCTTGTGGTGCCGGGCCTTGTGCCAGGGGTCGGGGAAGAAGGTCCACAGTTCGGCGATGGACCCATCGGGCAGCGCGGTGGTGATCGCCTGCGAGCCGTCCGCCACCACCAGCCGGACGTTCTCGACGCCGGCCCGCTCCAGTTTCGACAGCGTGCTGGCCACGGCCGGCTCGAAGACCTCGAAGGCCAGCAGGTTCGCCTCCGGTCGGGCCTGGGCGACCGCCGCCACGACATCCCCGTTGCCGGAGCCGATCTCGACCAGCAGCGGCGCCTCACGTCCGAAGATCGCGGTGGGGTCGATACGCGCATCGTCGGCGACCGAGGTCACCCGGGCCGCGCTCGGCAGTTCGACCACCCACCGCTCCCGCAGCCGCTCCCAGGCCTTCTGCTGCGAGGGGTTCATCCGGGCGCTGCGCCGCACATAGGACACGACATCGCGCGGGATGCGGGCCTCGGACATGGCCGCCATTCTAGGAGGTGGCGCCGCCCCCGCGGGACCGGTCAGACGGCCGCGAAGAACTCCACATTCGACAGCCGGATCCGGGTGCCGAGACTCCGGTTCCAGTCGACGCCGACGCCGTGCTTCTCGAGCACGGGGAAGACCTCGTCCTCCATCAGCCGGGTGACCAGCCGGGTATAGGTCTCGTCCCGCTGCGCGTCGGTGAGCGCTTTCCATTGCTCCTCGGTCAGGAACGCGTCGAGGAAGGCTCCGTAGCCGACGTAGGTCTGGTGGTCCTCCGGAATCCGCTCCGCATCCTGGGTGTGGTAGTAGAGGTAGCCCCGCCACTGCCGCGAGTCGTCCCGCTCGTCCCCGATCTCCGCGGAGGCACAGGTGCCGCAGCAGGTGAAGTCCTCGCGCGCGACGATGCCGATGGCGGCGAGTTCGGCGAAGGCGCGGGTCAGCGCCGACTCGGGCAGGCCGCCAAGCGCCGCCTGTTGCTTGCGGCGACGGGCGATGACCGCGGTGAAGAAGCGCTCGGCCTCGGCCTGGTCGACTCCCGCCTCCTCCAGTTCCTCGCCGAACAGGTCGAGGTAGATCTCGGGATCGCTGTCGCCCTTGAGGATCAGGCTCCAGGTCTGCTCGCGCAGGTAGCTCCGATCGTCCTTCGAGAGAGCCCAGCCCTCGGGGATCGCAAAGTCGTCGGGCATCACGTACCAGGGGTGTGTCATCCCCCGATTGTGCCAGGAGTGCCTTGCTTCGCCCATCTCACGTCGCACCTGTTCGGCCTCTCGTCCCAGAAACCGAACAAACGTGACATCAGAAGCCGCCGTGGCGGGAAGTCAGGGGCGGGTCAGGGTCTTCGGGCTTGGGAAACCGCCGTCCGGCCGAGTTAGATGGAGTCGCGCCCGCAACCTTCGCGGCGCGGGGGGAAAGGGACTGCGATGCGCGCGATCTTGAACATCATCTGGCTGGTATTTCGTACAGAGGACTCCGCGATGGGGGATGCGCGATGAGAGCCATAGGCAACATCATCTGGCTGGTCTTCGGTGGCTTCTGGCTTGCTCTCGGCTACATCCTGGCCGGGATCGTGGCCTGCATCCTGATCATCACGATCCCGTTCGGGATCGCCTCCTTCCGGATGGCCGGGTACGCGTTGTGGCCGTTCGGTCGCACCGTCGTCCGTCGCCCGGACGCCGGCGCCGGCTCGGCGATCGGCAACGTCATCTGGTTCCTCGTCGCCGGGGTCTGGCTGGCCATCGGCCATGTCACCACCGCCGCCGCCCAGGCCGTCACCATCGTCGGCATTCCGCTGGCGATCGCCAACCTGAAGATGATCCCGGTGACCTGCGTCCCCTTCGGCAAGGACATCGTCGATTCCCGGATGGTGCCCGCGGGCGTCCAGCCGCTGTACTCGGTGTGACCTGTGCATTTACTGCCAAATAGGTTCTCCGTGCGACGGATACGTCGCGCAGACGCTCCATTTGGCAGAAACTGACAGACGGGCTGGGCCGCGCCGGATTGCCCGTGACCTCGGCGCATCCCGTACTGTGAACGGGTGGGGTTGATCGACGGGCAGTTGCTGCTCACCACCGCTGTCACGCTCTTCGTCATCGTCGATCCGCCGGGGCTGCTGCCGGTCTTCCTCGGCCTCACCAGCCGGATCACCGCCGCCGAACGGAACTCCGCCGCCACCAAGTCGTCGCTGGTGGCCTTCGGGGTGATCGCGGCCTTCGCGCTCTTCGGCCAGCAGATCCTCACCTACCTGCACGTTTCGGTGCCCGCCCTGCAGGTCTCCGGCGGGTTGCTGCTGCTCATCGTCGCCCTCGAACTGCTCACCGGCAAGGGCGGTGATCCGGTGCTCCACAAGGGGGTCAACGTCGCGATCGTCCCGCTCGGGACGCCGCTGATGGCCGGCCCGGGCGCCATCGTGGCGACCATGCTGGCGGTGCAGTCGGCGCCCTTCCCGACCGGTCACATCTCGGTCGGGCTCGCCCTGGTGATCGTGATGGGCCTGGTCTGGGTGTTCATGCGCTTCGCCGGCGTCATCCGCTCCGTGCTGCGCGAATCCGGGACGATGCTCGCCTCCCGGATCGCCGGCCTGCTGCTGGCCGCGATCGCCGTCCAGATGGTCGCCGACGGCGTCTTCGGCTTCATGGCGCAGGCCGCCTGACTTCCTGGGGTGCGGAAGGGCACCCCTTCCTCGGGTGCGGAAGACCGCCTAGTGGCAGCCGCCGAGGTTGCTCGGCAGTCTGAGTCATCCCACGAGGAAGGAATATCCGTGATGAGATTTCGTACTGTTCTGGCCGGTGCCGTCGCCGCCGGTCTGGCCGCGCTGACCCTGGCCGGCTGTGCTCCCGCGCCGGCTCCGCAGGCCAGTGAGACCGCGTCGCCGGAGGCATCGGCCACGCAGACCAGTAAGCCCAGCAAGATCACGCTCCACATCGTCCGGCACGGCAAGACCATCTTCAACGACAAGAGCCTGGTCTCCGGCTGGTCGGATTCGCCCCTGCTGGCCAAGGGACGCGACCAGGCGACCGCCACCGGCAAGGCGCTGAAGGACATCGCCTTCACCGACGCCTTCAGCTCCGACCTGGGCCGGGCGCGCGACACCGCCAACCTCGTCCTCGCCGAGAACGCGAACCCGCCGGCGCTCGTCCAGCTGCAGAACCTGCGCGAGCAGAACTACGGCGGCTTCGAGGGCGACCCGGACGAGGCGATGTGGGTGCCGATCATGGAATCCATGGGCGTCACCTACGACCCGGCCAAGTCGACAGACGGCTTCTGGAGCAACGAAGAGGTCCTGGAGTGGTACGGCAGCCATTCCGAGGCGGAGATCGTCGACGCCCTGGCGAAGGTCGATCCGATGGGCCTGGCCGAGAACTGGAGCCAGTACCAGGAGCGGCTGCAGGCCGGCATCGACGAGGTGATCGCCAAGAGCACCGGCGACAACGTCCTGGTGGTCGGCCATGGCGGCGCCATCGGCTCGATGCTCGAGCTGATGGATCCGGAGGGCTACAACGGCGAGAGCATCGCCAACGGCAGCGTCTCGACCGTCGAGTACGAGAACGGCGTCTTCAAGATCATCGAGATCAGCCGCGAGATCGCCTGATCCGCAACGCTGACGAGGGCCTCCCCCTAGCGGGGAGGCCCTCGTTTCGTCGTGGGACCGGTTCAGGCCTTGGCGTACTTCTCCACCAGGTTGGACGGCAGCAGTTCGTAGCCGTGGAACGCGCGGCTGAACGTCCCCGAGCCGTGGGCGATGCCGCGCAGGTCGATGGCGTAGCGGGCGAGCTCCGATTGCGGCACCAGCGCCCGGATGATCGCCTTGTGGTTCTCCGAGTCGGTGCCGAGCAGTTGCCCGCGGCGCCCGGAGAGGTCGGTCATCACCGGGCCGAGATACTCCTCGCCTACGGTCACCGTCACCAGGTCGATCGGCTCCAGCAGGGCCACCACGGCCGGCTTGGCGGCCTCCTTGATCGCCAGTGAGCCGGCCAGCTGGAAGGCCATGTCGGAGGAATCCACCGAGTGGGCCTTGCCGTCGAAGAGGGTGACCCGCAGATCGACCATCGGGTAGCCGGCGAAGACCCCCTTCTCCAGCTGGTTGCGGATGCCCTTCTCCACCGACGGGATGAACTGCCGCGGGACGGCGCCGCCCACCACCTTGTCGACGAACTCGAAGCCGGCGCCGCGCTCCAGCGGCTCCACCTCGATATTGCAGACCGCGTACTGGCCGTGGCCGCCGGATTGCTTCACGTGGCGGCCCAGGGCGGTCGCCTTGCCGACGAAGGTCTCCCGCAGCGGGATCTTCAGCTCGTCCTGCTCGACCTTGACGCCGTACCGCTCGACCAGCCGGCCCAGCAGCAGATCGGCGTGGGCCTGGCCGGTGGTCCACAGCACCAGCTGGTCGTTGCTGCCGCGGTCGAGCCGGACGGTGGTGTCCTCGACCACCAGCCGCTGCAAGGCGGCGGGCAGCTTGTCCTCGTCGTTGCGGGTCGCCGCGCGGATCGCCAGCGGCAGCAGCGGCTGGGGCAGCGTCCAGCGCTCCACCACGGCGGGACGCTCCTTGGACGAGATGGTGTCCCCGGTCTCCGCCGTCGTCAGCTTGGGCACCATGACGATCTCGCCGGCGATCGCCGACCCGCGCGGCTTGAGCTCGGTGCCCACGGCGACCTGGATCTGGCCGATCCGCTCATCGGTGTCGTGGCCCTCCGAGCGTCCGCCGTGGCCGCTGACGTGGACGGTGTCCTCCGCGTTCAGGGTGCCGGAGAAGATCCGGATCATCGACAGCCGGCCCGCGAACGGGTCGGTGGTGGTGCGGATCACCTGGGCGACCAGCGGCACGGACGGGTCGGTGGCCGGGGTTGGCAGCTCGTCGCCGGAGGGGCTCTCGATCGGCGGGTTCGGATGCAGCGACGGGGTCGGGAAGCCGTGCGCGATGAGCCGCAGCAGTTCCTCGACGCCCACCCCGGTGTTGGAGGCCACCGGCACGACCGGGTAGAGGTTGGCGGTGGCGACCGCCTTCATCAGGTCGTCCAGCAGGTAGTCGGTGTCGAGTTCCTCGCCGCCGAGGTAGCGCTCCATCAGCGCGTCGTCCTCGGCCTCCTGGATGATCGCCTCGATCAGCGGGCCGCGGTAGGCCTCGACGTGGTCGTCGTCCGCGCTGAGCTTGCGGTTGACCACCTCGCTGCCGGAGTAGTCGTGCTCCTCCAGGCTGAGCAGGCCGATATTGCCCGAGATCACGCCGGGGGCGGAGAGCGTGGGGACGTGGGTGGGCAGCACCCCCTCGCCGAAGGCGGCCTGCGCGGCGGCCACCGAGGCGTCGAAGTCGGCGTGGCCGGCGTCCAGCTTGGTGAGGGCGATGATCCGCGGCAGGTTGGCGGCGGTGCACTCCTCCCACAGCGCGGTCGCGGCGCCGTCGATGCCGTCCGCGGCGGAGATCACGAAGATGGCGGCGTCGGCGGCCCGGATGCCGGCGCGAAGCTCGCCGACGAAGTCGGGGTGGCCCGGGGCGTCCAGCAGGTTGGTGAGGGTGCCGCGGTTCTCCACGGAGGCGATGTAGAGCTGGGCGGCGCGCTCGGCGTCCTCCTTCTCACCGCGGTAGCCGACGATCCGCGCTTTGAGCAGCTGCTCGAACAGGGAGGTCTTCCCCGACCCCGCGTTTCCGATCAGGACGACGTTGCGGACTTGGTCAGGACTGGTCACCTGCAGGGAGGCGGCGCTCATCTTCGAACTCATGCAGACAACCTTGCCCGGGGTCCGGAGGCCCCGCAACCGGTTTTGGACGATTCACTTCAGACGGCCCGTGAGATCCCGGCCTGCGCTGGGATGACATGGCTGGGACTTGCCCGGAAGGCGTGGGTGGCCCGCTCCTCTGCGTCATCCCGGCGAAGGCCGGGATCTCCGTGTCAGCGCTGGCCGATCGGGACGTAGTCCCGCTTGGCGTCGCCGGTGTAGATCTGCTTGGGGCGGGCGATCTTCTGCTCGGGGTCGGTGATGAACTCCTGGTACTGGGCGGCCCAGCCCGAGCTGCGGGGGATGGCGAAGAGCACGGTGAACATCTCCGGCGGGAAGCCGAGCGCCTCGTAGATCAGGCCCGAGTAGAAGTCGACGTTCGGGTAGAGCCGGCGGGAGACGAAGTAGTCGTCGGTCAGGCCGTACCTCTCCAGCTCCTGGGCGATCCGCAGCAGCGGGTTGACGCCGGTGATCTCGAAGACGTCGTCCACCGCCTTCTTGATCACCCGTGCCCGCGGGTCGTAGTTCTTGTAGACCCGGTGACCGAAGCCCATCATCCGCACCCGGCCGGCCTTGACCCCTTCGATGAACTCGGGGACGCGCTCCACCGTCCCGATCTCGCGGAGCATCGTCAGCACCGCCTCGTTCGCGCCGCCGTGCAGCGGCCCGTGCAGGGCGCCCACCCCGGCCGACACACAGGTGTAGAGGTCGTTGCCCGAGCTGGCCACCGAGCGGACGGCGGAGGTCGAGCAGTTCTGCTCGTGGTCGGCGTGCAGGATGAAGAGCACCTCCATGGCCCGGATCAGCCGCTCGTCGGCGTGGTAGCGCCGCTCGGCCTGCTTGAAGAGCATGGCCAGGAAGTTGTGGCAGTAGCCGTAGCCGTCGTCGGGATTGACGTAGGGCTTGGCCAGCCCCTTGCGGTAGGTGAAGGCCGCCAGGGTGGGCATCTTGGCGATCAGCCGGGCGATGTTCAGCGACCGCGCGGCCGGATCGTCGAAGTTCCGGGCGTCCGGGTAGAAGGAGTAGAAGGCCGCCGTCGAGGCCATCAGGATGGTCATCGGGTGGGCGTCGTAGGGGAAGCCCGCCAGCACCTTCTTCAGCTTGTCGGGCAGCATCCGGTGCTCGGTGATCAGCTGTTCCCACTTGGCCAGCTGGGCGGCGGTGGGCAGTTCGCCGTGCAGCAGCAGCCAGGCGACCTCCAGATAGGTGGACTGCTCGGCCAGCTGCTCGATCGGGTAGCCGCGGTACTCCAGGATGCCGGCGTCCCCGTCGATGTAGGTGATGGACGACCGGCACGAGGCGGTGTTCACGTACCCCGGGTCGTAGGTCGCCAGCGGCTCGCCGTCCACCCGGAACTGCCGCAGGTCGGTGGCGCGGATGGTGGCGTCGGTGATCGCCAGTTCCGCTTCGGTGCCGCTGCCCGGATGCCTGATCTGGAGGAGGTCTGCCATGGTCAGACCATACGGCGCGGCTCACGCGGAGGTGCCGAGTCCGTGATATTGGCACCGATTTGCTCGATTCGTCGTGCGCTCGGCTGTCCGGGCCGCCAGGCGTGGCGTGGTGGGTCCGGTCGCGCAGAGGAGAACATATGAACAGTCTGAGGTGGGGTGCCTCTCCGGCAATTCGCAGTATGAGGGAGCGCGCGACGTGACCCGTCGAGAACTCGTTGACGCAGATTGTCGACCTTCACTGTGCCGCCCTCCTGCAGGGAGCAGGGCGAACCCAGCCAGGCCTTCGGTCAGGCCGTGCCGGACAAGGAGCACCCCTGACGGCTGAAGATCAGCTTCCTGCCCGCCGCGCTGAATCCCGTTCGCTAAGGCCGACTACTGGGTGCTGAAGATCGACCCCGACTACCGCCGGGCGCGGTCGGCACCCCGGACCCACAAGTGCCTGTGGCTGCTGTCCCGCGATCCGCAGGTCTCCGCGGAGGTGGAGGCGGAGTACCTCGCCGAGGCGAAGCGGCAGGGTTTCCAGCTGGACCAGTGGATCCGGCCGGAGCAGTCCGGGCGCCATGTGGACGACGCGCAGTTCGGAAGTTGAGCCGTTCCGCCTATTCGCCGCGCCTCGTATGGCTTGGGCGGGGGTTTCCAGCTGGATGGTGAGGTCGAAGACCTGATATACCCCGCGCCGAGGGCTCTTGCCGTCGGCTCAGATAGAGAGGCTTGACCAGTCTGTGTAAGGCGTGCTCCTGATTGATCCATCACCGGCATGAACGCCACGCCCGTAGTCCCAGTGACTAAGCGAGCAGAGGGGATCCGGTTGAAGGCAGGACTCGGTAAAGACGCCAGTTTCCAGGTAACCGTTGCGCCCCGGGCGTTCTGGACGTAGGTTGACCACTAGACACGACCAGCGGAGGTCGTAGCGCCCGCACCCCGGAGGCGATCATGAAGCCGGTGCTAGGAAACTGTGCTTGGAGCGGGAATCGCGCCGCCATCGGATCACAGCGATCCGGGCCACGCCGGTATAGCTGGTCGACAGTCAACGGAAGAGAGTAAGTCATGTTACGAAGAGGCTGAGTATGGTCTTGGTCGGAATCGCGTTGACTGCATTGCCGCAGCAATCCGCGTTTGCTGGACCCAGCAAGCCCCTCACGACCTGCAGTAGTGGTGGAGTTCTGGACGTCGGGTTGCTAGGCAGCGACGCACTATCTTCCTGCGATCTGACGGGTCGCCTTGTTGTGGTCGCAGATTTCTCATTGACTGTTCCGGAAGTCGGTGAAGGCGTGGGGCAAGCAGCCGTGCGCACGGTTGATAGCGACCGCGCGTTGCCCACTACTGTGCTGCTCTACCACAGCAAGTCAGGAGGTGTGGCTGTGAGCGTTGACGGCTCACAGCCAGTGGGTGCGCCAAGCGCCATCAAAGAGATGGCTGACGAACGGGCTAAACTCCGCACGCCCGCCCAGACTGGTTCGCTCGTGCCGATGGCAAAACCAACTTGGTGCGGTTCGGTCTCGCAGTATGATCCCACCGGCCAAAAATGGACCAACGGTATCTACCAGTGGAAGCACAATTCTTCAGGTCGCCCGAGCAGTATGACTGAAGTGCAAAGAGCCGCTGCTTTCGATGCAGCGGAGGGCCATATCGAGGCGGACGACAATGCTTGTGGCGGGTCAAACACAAGCCTGTCGGTGGGTGAGGTCGGCTCGACCACCAAGACCGTTGGCGTGAAGGATGGGGTGAACACGATGGGGTGGAAAGCTCTCTCATCTGGAACTCTGGCGTTAACGACATGGTGGTTCGTTGAATCGAGCACGCAAGAGGCCGACATGGCATACTCGACATCGGTGAGTTGGTCTGCAAGTACGGGAACGGTTCCGTCAGCCAAGTACGACCTGATTTCCGTGGCCGTGCACGAGATTGGTCACGCAGTCGGCTTGGGCCACGTCTCGTCGACACCGAAGCAGGTGATGTACCCATACATCAACACAGGCGAGAACCGACGAGTCAAGCGCTCGGGTGACTTGTATGGTCTGGCACTCATTTACTAGGTCTGGCGCACTGCTGGTCCTCGGGGTTGCCTTGGGCGTGGCAGGCTGCGTTTCGACTCCTGACTCGCCAGACGGACCCATCGCCCAGCTGGTGTTCGCGAGCGACTACCGGGGCGTGGAGAGCAGCACCACGACCTTGTCGGGGCGCTATCGGCTGGACTTGGAGTGTTCGGGCGCCACTGAGTTGCAGGTGCAGATTCGTGTGGACGAGCGCGCTGTGCGGGAGTTGACCATGCCGTGCGAACACCAAGTCACCCAAACCGTCGATGTCAGTCCGGCAGTGACCGGTGATGTCGACTTGGCGGTCGAGGCCCCGGGAGTCGAAGGCAAAGCCAGCCTGTACAAGGCCTGATTCGCGAGGTTCCTGATGACTGACGCGAAGATGCGTTGGTGGGTGGGCGTGAATGATCCCTCGGCGGCGAGGGTCGTCGGCTCTGGTCGTGCGGGGTTTAGCCCGGATCCACCGATGGCCGCCGTCGCGAGCGGCACCAGACGGGTGTGACTGGTGAGGATGTGCCAGATCGCGGGTACTAGTACACGGTGGCGTACCGGCGCAGCCCGGTGGTCTTGGTGCCGTCGGCACGCCCTGAGTCCCGACTTCGTTCCGGGCACTCAGGTCCCCGCCCGCCTACGCCCGCGCCTGTGCGACTCGTTCTGGCGCCGTGACGATCTGTCCAAGTGGGGCACTAACGCTGTGGAACCCAGGTCGTGCTCGCCGCGATTTTGACCCGCCCTTCGGGGCGGGGTAATCTTGGACGTCGTTGTGCTGTGGTCTGCCCTGGGGCAATATCCACCCGCGCGTTACTTGAAGACAACTCATGGAAGCAGGTCTACGACCCGTGTCTACGTACAGCCCGAAGCCCGGGGAGGTTACCCGGAACTGGCACGTGATCGATGCCGACGACGTCGTGCTCGGCCGCCTGGCCGTGACCGCCGCCACCCTGCTGCGCGGCAAGCACAAGGCCCAATTCGCTCCGCACATCGACACCGGTGACTTCGTCGTCGTCGTCAACGCCTCCAAGGTGGCCCTGACCGGCAACAAGCGCACCGACAAGCTGGCCTACCGCCACTCCGGCCGGCCGGGCGGGCTGAAGTCGATCTCCTACGGCGATCTGCTCGCGTCCGACCCCCGCAAGGCCGTCGAGAAGGCCGTCTGGGGCATGCTCCCCAAGAACAAGCTCAGCCGTCAGCTGATCAAGAAGCTCAAGGTGTACGCCGGTCCCGAGCACCCGCACACCGCGCAGAAGCCGCAGCCCTACCAGATCACCCAGATCGCTCAGTGACAGGAATGACCGTGACCGACGTCGTCGAAGAGACCGAGACCACCGACGAGTTCTCCTCCTTCACCGAGGGTGACCGCGAGATCGCTTACCGCTCCGAGGCCGTGCCGAGCACCGCGCTGCCGGGCGGTCGTCCCGCCGTCGTGGCCCCGGGTGCCGCCACCGGCCGCCGCAAGGAGGCGATCGCCCGCGTGCGGATCGTCCCCGGCAACGGCCAGTTCTCCATCAACGGCCGCACCCTTGAGGATTACTTCCCGAACAAGCTGCACCAGCAGACGGTCAACGAGCCCTTCGTGACCGCTGCCGTGCTCGGCTCCTACGACGTCATCGCGACCATCGTCGGCGGCGGCGTGACCGGCCAGGCCGGTGCGCTTCGCCTCGGCATCGCCCGCGCCCTCAACGGCGTGGACGTCGAGGCCAGCCGTCCGGCCCTGAAGAAGGCCGGTCTGCTCACCCGCGACGCCCGCATCAAGGAACGCAAGAAGGCCGGCCTGAAGAAGGCCCGCAAGGCGCCGCAGTACAGCAAGCGCTGATCAAGCGACCGATGCCCCGGCTCTTCGGCACGGACGGAGTGCGTGGCACCGCCAACGTCGACCTCACTCCCGAGCTCGCGTTGCAGGTGTCCAGCGCCGCCGCCCACGTGCTGGCAGAGGCCGGGGCTTTCGGCTCCCATCGGCCGCGCGCCCTGGTCGGGCGCGACCCGCGGGCGTCCGGGGAGTTCCTCGGCGCGGCGGTGATCGCCGGGCTGGCGGCCTCCGGGGTGGACGTCATCCGGGTCGGCGTGGTGCCCACGCCCGGTGTCGCGTATCTGGTCAACGAACTGGACGCCGATCTGGGCGTCATGCTCTCGGCCAGCCACAATCCGGCCGCTGACAACGGCATCAAGTTCTTCGCCCGGGGCGGCGTCAAGCTCGACGACGACCTCGAGGACGACATCGAGGCGCGGATCGGCCAGCCCTGGCAGCGTCCGGTCGGCGCCGGCGTGGGCCGGGTCACCTCCGACTACGGAGCCGCCGAGGCCTACATCGCCCACCTGGTGTCGAGCCTGGGCGCCGACGGAAGCCTGGAAGGCATCAAGGTCGTCATCGACGCCGCCCACGGCGCCGCCTACCAGACCGCCCCCGCCGCCTTCGCCGCCCAGGGCGCCGAGGTGGTGCTCATCAACGCCGAACCGGACGGGCTGAACATCAACCTGAACGCCGGCTCGACCCACCCCGAGTCGCTGCAGGCCGCTGTCGTGGCGCACGGCGCCGACCTGGGGATCGCGCTGGACGGCGACGCGGACCGCTGCCTGGCGGTGGACGCCACCGGCGCGCTGGTGGACGGCGACCAGATCATGGCCATCCTGGCGATCGCGATGAAGGCCGACCGCACCCTGCACAGCGACACGGTGGTCGCCACCGTGATGAGCAACCTGGGCTTCATGCAGGCCATGAAGCGGAACGGGATCTCGGTCGATGTCACGAAGGTGGGCGACCGCTACGTGCTGGAGGCGATGAACGCCAACGGCTTCACCCTGGGCGGCGAGCAATCCGGCCACGTGATCATGAGCGAGTACGCCACCACCGGCGACGGGGTGTTGACCGCCCTGCACCTGGCCGCCCAACTGGCCCGCACCGGGCGTCCGATGGCCGAACTGGCCGCCGTGATGACCCGTTTCCCGCAGGTGCTGCTGAACGTCCCGGGGGTGAACAAGTCGCGGGCCGGCATCGACCCCGAGGTGAATGCCGCGGTCACCGCCGCCGCCCGTGAGCTGGGCGACTCCGGACGGGTGCTGCTGCGTCCGTCCGGTACCGAGAACCTGGTCCGCGTGATGGTGGAGGCCGCCAGCACCGAGCAGGCCAACGAGATCGCCGAGCGGCTCGCCGGCGTGGTGAGGGCCCGACTCAGCCTGTAGGGCTTGACGTCTTGCGCGGCTACCCCAACGGTTAAGCCTTGACGTTCTTGCGCGGCCACCCCGACGATCCCTGAGCTTGTCGAAGGGTCGTTGCCGCGGCCAGATCGCCCGACCCTTCGACAGGCTCAGGGCTCGGTCGCTATCCCAGCTCGGCGGCGATGGCGCGGACGGCGTCCCGTCCGGCGCGGTTGGCGCCGACGGTCGACTGGGAAGGGCCGTAGCCGATCAGGAAGAGCCGCGGCTCGTCCACTGACCGGCCGCGTTCGACGCGGATGCCACCGGCCGGGGTCTTCAGCCCCAGCGGTTCGAGGTGATCGAGCGCGGGATGGAAGCCGGTGGCCCACAGGATGGCGTCCGCCTCGACCAGCGTGCCGTCCGGCATCCGCACCCCGCCGGGCTCGATGGCGGTGAACATCGGGTGCCGCACCAGGACGCCGCGGTCGCGGGCCTCGATCGCCCAGGGCGCCCAGTGCATGCCGGTGGCCGAGACGATCGACACCGGGCCCAGGCCCTGGCGGGCGCGCGCGGTGACCTTCTCGATGGCGGCGATCCGGCGTCCCTCGTCGAACTCGCCCGCCTCCCAGACTGGTTCCCGGCGGGTCACCCAGAAGGTGTCGGCGACCTGTGAGATCTCGTTGAGCAGCTGGATCGCCGAGACCCCGGCGCCGACGATCACCACGTGCCGGCCGGCGAACTCGTCCGCGCTGACGTAGTCGTGGACGTGCACCTGCCGTCCGCGGAAGCTTCCCGCGCCCGGGTAGTCGGGCAGGTGAGGGTTGGTCCAGGTGCCGGTGGCGTTGATCACCCAACGGGCCGCCCACCTCCCGGCGTCCGATGCGACGAGCAGCCGGCCGTGCGGGTCCTCGTCCGCCCGGCGCACCGATCGCACGGTGACCGGACGCCGCACCCGCAACTCGTTGGCCGCCTCGAAGGCCGCGAAGTAGGGCGGCAGCGCGTCGACGCTGGGACGGTTCGGGTCGACCGGCGGCTGGTGCATTCCCGGCAGGTCGTAGATGCCGTTGACCGTCCCCATCAGCAGCGACCGCCAGCGGTGCTGCCAGGCTCCGCCCGGCCCCGGGTTCGCGTCCAGCACCACGAAGCTGGGGGCGTCCGCCGGTTCGTCGAGGGTCCGGAACCCGCGCCGCCGCAGGTGATGGCCCGCCGAGAGTCCGGCCTGCCCGGCCCCGACCACCACGACATCGACGCCCACCACCTCGGTCGTGTTGGTCATGCCCTCAGCATCCCAGCCCAAGCCCAAGCGGGGCATCTTGCGCAACGGTTGGTCGGCGTCTTGTCCCAGAAGCCGACCAACCGTTGCATCAGACGGCCGAGGCGAGATCCATCCCGACAACGTCAGCTGCAGGGCGGGCACCCGCGCCCGCTTCTTCGGCCTCTCGTTCCAGTAGCCGAACAGCTGCGGCGACAGATCGCAGAAGGCTGCAACGAAAGCGGGGGCTGGGAGACTCTTCAGAGTATGACCATCACGGAGCGGAGGGGAGTCGTCGTGAAAGCGACCGTTGAGCCCTCGTTCGACGACTACGTCCGAGCTCGCTCGGACGGGCTGCTGCGGCTGGCCTGGCTGATCACCCGGAACTGGGAGGACGCCCGCGACGCCGTCCAGGACGGGTTCGCCGCGCTCTACCCGCGGTGGGACCGACTGCCGGACGGAGACCGCCGTCACGCCTACGTCTCCCGGACGGTGGTGAACGCCTGCCTCGCGGTGATCCGCCGGCGTCGCGCCCAGCCGGTGGCCGATCCATCCGTCCTCGCCGAGGCCCCCGTGTCAGCGGACGCGAGCACGTCCATCGCCGCTGCCGACGAGGCCTGGCGGCTGTGCGCCGAACTGCCGGAGGCCCAGCGCGCGGCCGTGGTGCTGCGCTTCTACAACGACTACAGCTTCGGCCAGATCGCCGAAGCGCTCGGATGCCCGGAATCGACCGCGCGCTCCCACGTCCACCGGGCGATGGCGACGCTGCGATCCCGGCTCGGAAAGGGTGAGAACGATGAATGACCTCGAGCAGGCCTTCCGCGACGCGCTGCGACGCGCCGACACGATCGAGATCCCGGTACCGCCGATCGATCCGGCCGAGTTCACCGGCGGACGGAACTCGCGGATGCCCTGGCGGACGATCCTCGCGGCGGCCGCCGCGGTCGTCGTGGTCGCCGGAGCCGGAACCGTCTGGGTGCTGGCCGGACGCGGGCTCCCCACGGGCCCGATCGCGCCGGCCCCGGAACCGGTGGGGGCGACCGTCGAGGTGCAGATCTTCTCCGGCCGGGAGAACCCGGTGGTTGACCTTCCCCGGTCGGTCACGGACGAGCTGTACGCCCTGCTCGACGATGACGCCGGCGCAGCGGAGCATGTCGACCCGCATCAGGCCGTGCTCGGGTTCCAGGGTTTCGCGGTGACTCCGGTGGACGAGGACCGTCCGATCCTGTGGGTGCTCCCCACCCAGATCCGGTTCGGGCCGGTTCATGACTACAAGGGCTTCGACGACCCCGATCAGGTCTTCTTCCGGCTCATCCTCGACGCGATCCGCCCCTCGCTCCCCGACGATGTGCTCAAGGCGATCAACGAGGCCACAAAGGCCCCGGACGACTCGACGCCGCCGACCGAGGATCCGGAGCAGCCAAACAATCGGACCTGGGAGACGGTCACCTGGGTGCTGCTGGAGGACGCCACGCCGGAGTCGACCGATCTGATCATCGCGGCCACCCGCCGAGGCTGCCCCGCGGGTGCGACCAGCACGATCCACCCCGTGGTGCTGGAGTACGGCGAGGACCAGATCGTGATCCGTGCCGATGTCGCCGCCTGGAACGACGACCCCGCGGACTGCAGCGGTACCGAGGAGCCCATGGCCTCGGTCCATCTCGACGAGCCGATTGGTCAGCGTCAACTGGTGGACGCCGCCTGCCTCTCCGGAGAAGCCCAAGGCACCACCTACTGCGAAGGCGGCGCCGTCCGCTGGACCCCGTAAGCCGCTCCGCCACTGATTGCCCGACGAACGTAGCGACTTTTCGGCTTCCCGCCGGCTTTAGCCGAAGAATCGCTGCATTCGACGGGGAATCGGCTGTCAGTTCAGGTCGAAGAGGCTGCGCAGGGCAGAGATCCGGACGTACAGTCGGCTGCTTCCGGCGATCTCGATGAACCCATGGGCTCGGTAGAACGCGGTGGCGTTGTCGTCGATCGCGTCGACCACTAGCAGGCGTCCGCCGCCGGTCGCGCTTGCTGCCGCCACTACTTCGGCGGCGTCCAGCAGAAGGCGGGTGCCGAGGCCCCGGCCCTGGAGCTGCCGATCCAGCGCGAGCCGGGCGAGCAGGTAGGCGGGGATCACCGAATGGCCACCAGCTGCGCTGCGGGTGAGGCCGTCGCGCCGCACCTCAGTCGGCGCGACCGCGTAGTAGGCGACCACCGCCGGGTCATCTGGTCGCGTCCATACTCTGGTGCGCGCGGTGCCCTGTGCATCGGCACGCAAGGCAGTGTCGCGCAGCCAGGTGTTGAGGATCGGGTTCCCGCTGTCGAATCCCGAAGGGTCGTGCTCGGGCCCGATCCGCTCTGAGACGAACTCGCTCATCTGCGCTGGTAAGGACGCTCTTCCGCCGCTGCCCGAGCCAGCTTCTCCAGCGGCTGATCCGTGTCGAGGCTTTCGACGAGGACGTCAAACTGCTGGGCGGACATGAACACGAGATCGGTCCGCGCGAGCACTCTTTCGGCGGACTCCCGTGCTGATCGCACCAGGAACTCCGAGCGTGACTCGCCCAGCAGCCGCGCGGCCTCGGTGATCAGGTCATCCACCGCCGGCTCAACCCGAGCCTCCAGCCGGCGCGACTTCGTCTGCATCCCCATGCGTCCGATTGTACGTCAGATGTAGGACAGGCCGGTCACTGGCCGCTGCGCAGTTGGTCGCCTTCCCGCCCAGGATGCCGAGCCGCTGCGACGGCGGGCGAGCCGGGCGGCGACGGCGAGCTTTCATCAGAGCGGACCAAGGACGCGGTGTGGGTCGGCGTCGAGGGCGAGCGTGTCGAGCACCGACAGCAAGGATCGCTCCTCGTAGCGGAAGTGGCTTTCCATGATGGCGGCGATCCCGTCCAGGTGCCGGGCAAGCGATTCGGGAGTGGCTGCGTCCGACAGCGCCGACTGCAGCCCGGCGATCAGGTGCGCGAGCATCGAGTGATCCTGCTGCAGGCGCCGCAACGTGTCGCCCAGCTCCGGGTGGGCGGCCGCGATCGCCGGGAAGAGTTCGCGGTCCTCGCCCTCGTGATGGCCGGTCAAGGCCGTGCAGAAGCCGTGACAGAAGAGCAGCAAGTCGCGAGTCAGCGCCGGTGCTTGCTGCCCGGCCGCCACCGCTTCCCGGGTGACGACGAGTGCCGTTCGCAGTCGCTCATGGATGGCTCGCAACTCATTACTCCAGGCGATGAGCCTGGTCTTCTCGCCCTCAGTCACGTGAGGGCGAAGGGTTCGACGCGTTCATCGTCGTCTCCTTCAGATCCCACGCCTCCATGTCTGGCACTGCCTGCCACCGACACGCGACGCTTCCGCCAAGATATCACCGCCCGCTGCGGTCGTCCGGCGGCGCCGAACGTGACGATTTTTCGGCTTCCTGGACGAGTAGCCGAAGAATCGCTACGTCCGACGTTTGGCGGCGGGCGTCAGTCCAGGCGGCGGCCCAGGACGACGACGTCCTGTGGGGCGTAGCCGAGGTGGTCGTAGAAGGACAGGACGGGGGTGTTGTCGGTGCGGACCATGAACTGGATCTTCGGGACGCCGCGCGCGATCAGCCAAGCCTCGCAGGCATCCATCAGGCAGCGGCCGAGGCCCGAGCCCTGCGCGGCGGGGGAGACGGCCAGGTAGTAGACCCAGCCGCGGTGGCCGTCGTGGCCGACCATGGCGGCGCCGACGAGTTCGCCAGTGGCCCGCAGCCCCAGGACCGCGGACGACGGCCCGCCCACGGCACGCGCGAAGTCGGCATGAGCGTCGTTCCAGGGACGGGTCAGGCCGACCTCGACCCAGAGCGCCACGGCGGCCGAAGCCTCGGCCGGCCCCAACTCCACGACGTCCATCAGATCTTCCGGATCCGCACCCAGCTGACCTTGTGGTCGGCGGCCTTGCGCAGGATGACCGTGGCGCGGCCGCGGGTGGGCTTGATGTTGGCGACCAGGTTGGGGCCGTTGATGGCGTCCCAGATGTCGCTGGCCTGGGCCAGGGCCTCGGTCTCGCCGATCTCGGAGAACCGGACGAAGTACGACTTCGGATCGCGGAAGGCGGTTTCCCGCAGCGCCAGGAAGCGGCGCAGGTACCAGCTCTTCACGTCGGCATCGTGGGCGTCGACGTAGACCGAGAAGTCGAAGAAGTCGCTGACCGCCAGCCCCATGGTGCCGTTGGCGCGGCGGCGGGCCGGCTGCAGCACGTTCAGCCCCTCGACGATCAGGATGTCGGGTTGGCGGACGACGACCTCCTCGTCCGGAACGATGTCGTAGACCAGGTGCGAGTAGACCGGGGCGCGCACCTCGGGCGCCCCCGACTTCACGTCCATCACGAACTGGACCAGCCGCCGCCGGTCGTAGGATTCCGGGAAGCCCTTCCGCTCCGAGAGCCCCAGCTCGGCGAGCCGCTCGTTCGGGAACAGGAAGCCGTCGGTGGTCACCAGATCGACCTTCGGGTTGCCGGGGCCGCGGCTCAGCAGCTCCTTCAGCAGCCGGGAGGTGGTCGACTTGCCGACCGCCACCGAACCCGCCACGCCGATGACGAACGGCGTCCGGGCCCCGGAGAGCCCCAGGAAGCGGTGGCTGTCGCGGTAGAGCGCGGCGGTGCGATCGGAGTACAACTGGATCAGTTCGGTCAGCGGCAGGTAGATCTCGCCCACCTCGTCGACGTCCATCGGCTCGTTCACGCCACGCAGCCGGGCCAGGGTCTCGGCCTCCAGATCGGGACGGGCGGCAGCCAGCGCGGCCCAGTGCCGTCGCTCCAGCGTCAGGTAGGGGCCGAACGGGTCGTCCTCGGGGGCCGGCAACTCCGGGGCGAGATTGTGCACGGCCATAGTCTGCCGTCAGCGCCCAGTAAAGTGCCGCATATGTGCGGGATCATCGGGTACGTCGGCCCACAGTCGGCCAAGGACGTCGTCACCTCCGGGCTGAAGCGGATGGAATACCGCGGCTACGACTCGGCCGGGGTGGCCCTGATCAGCGAGGGTGCGATCGCGTTCCGCAAGAAGGCGGGCAAGATCGCCAACCTGATCGAGCTGCTGGAAGCCGATCCACTGCCGGTCACCGGAATCGGCATCGGCCACACCCGGTGGGCCACCCACGGCGGCCCGACCGACGCCAACGCCCATCCCCACCTTTCCGCGAACGGACGGGTGGCGCTGATCCACAACGGCATCATTGAGAACTTCGCGGCGCTCCGCCAGGAGCTCGAGGCCCGCGGCATCACCTTCAGTTCCGAGACCGACACCGAGGTGGCGGCGCAATTGCTGGGCGTCGAGGTCGAGGTCGGCGCCGGGCTCGCCGACGCGATGCGGGCGGTCTGCCGCCGCCTGGAGGGTGCCTTCACCCTGGTCGCGATCGACACCGCCGACCCGGACACCCTGGTCGCCGCCCGCCGCAACTCGCCGCTGGTGCTGGGCGTCGGCGAGGGCGAGAACTTCGTCGCCTCCGATGTCGCGGCCTTCATCGAGTTCACCCGCAACGCCGTCGAACTCGGCCAGGACCAGGTCGTCGAGGTGACCGCCGACGGCTTCACCGTCACCGACTTCGACGGCAACCCGGCGGATTTCCGTCCCTTCGAGGTCACCTGGGATCTCTCCGCCGCCGAGAAGGCCGGTTACGACTGGTTCATGCGCAAGGAGATCTTCGAGCAGCCGCAGGCGGTGGCCGACACCCTGCTCGGTCGCTACACCGAGGACGGCGCCCTCAAGCTGGACGAGCTGCACATCTCCGAGGCCCAGCTGCGCACCATCGACAAGATCATCATCGTGGCTTGTGGGACGGCCTATTACGCCGGCCTGGTCGCCAAGTACGCCATCGAGCACTGGACGCGGGTCGCCTGCGAGGTGGAGATCGCCTCCGAGTTCCGGTACCGCGACCCGATCATCACCGGCTCGACGCTGGTGGTGACGATCAGCCAGTCCGGCGAGACCGCCGACACGCTGATGGCGATCCGGCACGCCCGCGAACAGGGCGCCAAGGTGATCGCGATCTGCAACACCAACGGCGCCACCATTCCGCGCGAGTCGGACGCCGTCATCTACACCCACGCCGGCCCCGAGATCGGCGTCGCCTCCACCAAGGGCTTCCTCACCCAGGTCGCCGCCTGCTACCTGCTCGGCCTGTACCTGGCGCAGGTGCGCGGCACCATGTTCGGCGACGAGATCGCCCGGTGGATGGACGAACTGGCCGGCACCCCCGCGCTGATCCAGCAGGTGCTGGACGGCCTGGAGCCGATCAAGGCGCTCGCCAGCGACTTCGTGGACAAGAAGTCGGTGCTCTTCCTGGGCCGCCACGTCGGCTACCCGGTCGCCCTGGAGGGGGCGCTGAAGCTGAAGGAGCTGGCCTACCTGCACGCCGAGGGCTTCCCGGCCGGCGAGCTGAAGCACGGCCCGATCGCGCTGGTCGAGCCCGGCGTCCCGGTCTTCGTCGTGGTGCCGCCGCAGGGCCGCGACCAGTTGCACGACAAGGTGGTCTCCAACATCCAGGAGGTGCGGGCCCGGGGCGCGCTCACTGTCGTCCTGGCCGAAGAGGGTGACGACGAGGTGACCCCGTACGCCGATGTCGTCTTCAGCCTGCCGCGGGTCTCCACCCTGCTGCAGCCGCTGGTGGCCACCGTCCCGCTGCAGTACTTCGCCTGCGAGCTGGCCACCCTCAAGGGCTACGACGTCGACCAGCCGCGCAACCTGGCCAAGTCCGTGACGGTGGAGTGATGATCGTCGGCCTCGGCATCGACGTCACCCCGGTCTCCCGGTTCAGCCAGGCGGCCGGACGGGAGGGCCTGCTGCGGCGGATCTTCACCGAGGCCGAACAGGACTCCTCGATGCAGCGGATGGCCGGACGGTTCGCCGCCAAGGAGGCCCTCGCCAAGGCCCTGGGAGCGCCCTCCGGCCTGGTCTGGACGGACGTCGAGGTGCGCAAGGACGAGACCGGCAAACCCTTCTTCGCCTGCACCGGGACGGTGGCCGCCCGGATCGCCGAACTCGGCGTCGAACAGGTGCACCTGTCGATCACCCACGACGCCGGCATCGCGGCGGCTGTCGTAGTCTGCGAGGCATGATGCAGGGTGCTTACTCCGTAGCGACCATCAGGGCGGCCGAATCGGCCGCCATTGCTCTTTCGGGCGAGGATGCGCTGATGCAGCGGGCCGCGGCCGCGCTGGCCTCCGTCTGTGCCCGGGAGGTGCGCGAGCGCCGAGGCTGGCTCTACGCGGCCCGGGTGCTGCTGGCGGTGGGCAGCGGCAACAACGGCGGGGACGCGCTCTTCGCCGGCGCCCGGCTCGCCCGGCGCGGGGTGGCGGTGAGCGCCTGGCGTCCGGGATCGGGGGTGCACCGGGCCGGCTGGCAGGCCTTCCTGGCCGCCGGCGGCCGGGAACTGGACGCGGACGCCGCGCTGGCCGCGCTGGCCAGCACCGACCTGGTGATCGACGGCGTGACCGGCATCGGCGGCCAGGCCGGGCTGCGGGCCCCGGTGGCGGTCTTCGCCCGGGCCTGTGCCGAGCAGGGGGTTCCGGTGGTGGCGGTGGATCTGCCCTCCGGCATCCCGGCGGACCTGCCCTTCGTCGGTCTCGTCCCGGCGGGTGAACAGACCGATCCGGTGCCGGTGCCGGAACCGGCCCGCAGCACCATCGGGGACGGCCTCGCGGCCCACTTCACGGCCGAGGTCACCGTCACCTTCGGGGGGTTGAAGGCCTGTCATGTCATCGAGCCCGCCCGGTCGGCCTGCGGCCGGATCGAGGTGGTCGACATCGGCTTGCCGCCGATGGAGCCGGATCTGGTCTGCTGGCAGCCGGCCGATGTCGAGGCGGTCTACCCGACGCCGACCGCCACCTCCGACAAGTACTCCCGCGGCGTGGTCGGGGTGGATGCGGGTTCCCTCCGCTACCCCGGCGCCGGGGTGCTGGCGGTCACCGGCGCGGTGCGAGCCGGGGCGGGCATGGTGCGCTACCTCGGCCCGACGGAGGTCGCCTCCCTGGTGCTGCAGCGGCTGCCCAATGTCGTGCTCGGCGAGGGACGGGTGCAGTCGCTGGTGCTGGGCTGCGGCTGGGGGGATCGGCCCGACGGCGCCGAGGTGGTCGCGGCAGCCGTGGTCAGCGGCCTGCCGGTGGTGGTGGACGCCGACGCGCTCGGCCTGCTGCCGCACCGGCTGCACCCGCAGGTGCTGCTCACTCCGCACGCCGGCGAACTCGCCCGGCTACTCGGCATCGCCCGCGAGCAGGTGGTGGCCGATCCGGTCGCCGCGGTGCGGCACGCGGTGGCGCGCACCGGGGCCACCGTCCTGCTCAAGGGCGCCACCCAGCTGGTGGCGACGCCCGGCCGAAGCGCGGTGGAGGTCGCCGTGCCCGGTTCGGCCTGGACGGCGCAGGCCGGTTCCGGTGACCTGCTCGCGGGCCTCTGCGGGGCGTTGCTGGCCGCCGGCCTGAGCGCTCCCGAGGCGGCGGTGGCCGGGGCGAGTCTGCAGGCGATGGCGGCTCCCGATCGTCCGGTCGCCCCGCAGGAGTACGAGCTGCCGGCGCCGCTGCGTTGAGGCGAGTCCCCCAGGAGTACGGGATGCCCGCGCCACGCGCGGGGAGCGCTTCCAATCGGGTGAATGATGCGGAAGCATGGCGACATACGTACCACCGTGCGTTCCTCAAAGGAGACGAATATGGGCAAGTACGCCAAAGAAGCACAGGAGATCATCGACGCCGTCGGTGGGGTGGGCAACATCTCCGCCGCCACCAACTGCGTGACCCGGCTTCGGTTCGCGCTGAAAGACGAGAGCAAGGTCAACAACGACGCCCTCGAGGCCGTCGACATGGTGAAGGGGTCGTTCTCGACCGCCGGTCAGTTCCAGGTCATCATCGGCCCCGGACTGGTCGAGGAAGTGGCCAAGGACGTCACCGAGCTCACCGGCGGTCAGACCGCCACCAAGGAAGAGGTCAAGGCGGCCGCCGCGGAGAAGCTCAACCCGCTGCAGCAGTTCGTCAAGATCTTCTCCGACATCTTCGTCCCACTGCTGCCGGCGCTGGTCACGGCCGGTCTGCTGATGGGCATCTACAACCTGCTCGACAACCCGGGCATCTTCTGGGGTCCGGAGGCTCCGGCACTGACGAAGACCTTCCCGGGTCTGGCCGGTATCGCCGCCATGATCATCACGATCGCCAACACGGCGTTCGTCTTCCTGCCGGTGCTGGTCGGCTGGTCGGCGGTGAAGCGGTTCGGCGGGAACCCGCTGCTGGGCATCGTGCTGGGCTGCATGCTCGTCCACCCAGCTCTGCTGAACGCCTGGGGCCTGGGAAGCGCCCGCAGTGGCGACGGCGTGCCCTACTGGGACATCTTCGGCTGGCATATCGACAGTGTCGGCTACCAGGGCCAGATGCTGCCCATGCTGGTGGCCGCCTGGGTGTTGGCGAAGATTGAGATCTGGCTGAAGGAAAAGGTCAACGAGAGCTTCCATTTGCTGGTGGTCGCCCCGGTGGCACTGCTGGTCACCGGCTTCCTCGCCTTCGCCTTCATCGGTCCGATCACCTTCATGATCGGTGATGCGCTCGCAACCGGTGTGTCCTGGCTGTTCCAGCTCGCTCCTGCGATCGGCGGCCTGGTCTACGGCACCCTCTACGGCGTGATGGTGATCACCGGCATGCACCACACCTTCCTGGCGGTCGATCTGCAGTTGCTCGCCACCTACCAGCGGACCTTCCTGTGGCCGATCCTGGCGCTGTCGAACATCTGCCAGGGCTCGGTGGCCTTCGGCATGTACTTCATCCTGAAGAACGCCAAGCAGCGCTCGCTGGCGGCGACCTCGGGTCTGTCGGCCTGGCTGGGCATCACCGAGCCGGCCATGTTCGGCGTCAACCTGCGCTACAAGTACCCGTTCCTGATCTCGATCGCCTGCGCCGGCGTCGCCGGCGCGTTCATCTCTATCTTCGGCGTCGTGGCCTCCAGCATCGGTGTCGGCGGCGTGCCGGGCATCTTCGCGATCCTTCCGGAGTTCTGGCCGGTGTTCGGCATCGCGATGCTCTTCTGCATCATCGTCCCGGGCGCGATCACGATGGTCTACGGCAAGAAGCAGCTGGCCGGACAGGACGCGGCTGAGGTCGCGGCCCGCGAGGCGGCCGACATCGCGGCGGCCCAGGTCTAGGCACCTTTGGTCACACGATCCCTGAACCTGCGGAACGATCCCTGAGC